>DYLT01000074.1 GCA_020721945.1 Blastopirellula marina | reverse complement strand
CCAGGCCCTCGGAGACCGTCCTTGACGGTGGGGTGTAAGATAGATAAAGTTTAGCCTTGGAATCGTTTACGTTTCTTCGTGGATTCCCGGCTCGACTGCCATGGAAGTTCTAGAACGGGTGTGGGAGGTTGTCGGAGATGCCTTCAGCGGGCTGGCCAGGGGTATCGAGCGCGGAATCACCAGCCTGTTCGGCTCGTCGAATGCGCGATATCTCCGGAAGCTCCAACCCAAGCTCGATGCGATCAACGCCCGCGAACCCTTTTGCCAGCAGTTGACCGATGCCGAGCTGCGCGAACAGACGGCCAAGTTCCGCAAGCGCTTGGCCGCGGGCGAGACGCTGGACGACCTGTTGGTCGAGGCCTTCGCGGTGTGCCGCGAGGCGGGCCGGCGCAAGCTGGGCATGCGTCACTACGACGTGCAGCTCTTGGGCGGCATGGTGCTTCACCATGGCATGATCGCCGAGATGGTCACCGGCGAGGGAAAGACCCTGGTCGCCACGGCCCCGGCGTATCTCAACGCGCTGGAGGGCAAGGGCGTCCACGTGGTGACGGTCAACGACTACCTCGCCCGGCGCGACATGGAGTGGATGGGCCCCCTGTACATGGCGTTGGGGCTTACGGTGGGGACGATCCAGCACGATCTGGGCACGTTGGAACGGCAGCAGGCCTACGGTTGCGACATCACCTACGGCACGAACAACGAGTTCGGATTCGACTACTTGCGCGACAATATGCGCCCCGCCGCCCGGGGCGACGACCGCTACCCCAAGGAGCAACAACAGGTCCAGGGACCGCTCCATTACGCGATCATCGACGAGGTCGACAATATCCTTATCGACGAGGCCCGCACGCCGCTGATCATCTCGGGTCCAGCGCACGACGATGTCAGCCGCTATCGCCGGGCCGACCAGATCGCCCGGCAGCTCAAACGCGAGGTTCATTTCCAGGTCAACGAGAAGGAACACACCTGCAACCTGACCGACGAAGGGGTTCGCCGGGCCGAGGAATTGGCGGGCGTCGAGAGCTTCTACACGGCCGGGCACATGGAGTGGCCGCACCTGATCGACAACGCCCTGAAGGCCCACTACCTCTACAAGCGCGACGTGAACTACGTGGTCAACGACGCGGGGGAGGTGGTGATCGTCGACGAATTCACGGGCCGGCTCATGCCCGGCCGGAACTGGAGCGACGGCCTCCACCAGGCGGTCGAGGCGAGGGAAGGCGTGCGCATCAAGGAGGAGTACCAGACCCTGGCCACAATCACCTTGCAGAACTTCTTCAAGCTGTACAAGAAGATCTGCGGCATGACCGGTACGGCCATGACCGAGGCCAACGAGTTCTGGAAGATCTACAAGCTCGACGTGATCGCCATCCCGACGAACCGCCCGCTGATCCGCACGAACCACCCCGACGTCATCTACCGCACCGAGCGGGAGAAGTTCAACGCGATCGTCGACGAAATCGAGCGGATGCACAAGTGGGACCTCGTGACGCTCGATAATCGGGAGCAGGTGCTGGGCGCCATCGTCAAGGAGTCGGACGACGCCATCGAGATCATTCCGAACGGCGAGCGTCAAAAAGAGCGGATCGAGAAGTCGCGGATCCGCAACCTCCAGCGCCGAGGCCGGCCGATCCTCGTGGGCACGGTCTCGATCGAGAAGAGCGAGCGGCTTTCCGAGATGCTCACGCGCCGCGGGGTGAAGCACCAGGTGCTCAACGCGAAGCACCACCAGCGCGAGGCCGAAATCATCGCCCAAGCCGGACGCAAGGGGGCGGTCACCATTGCGACGAACATGGCCGGGCGCGGCACCGACATCATCCTCGGCGGCAATCCGGAGAGCATGGCGTGGGCCCTTCTCCAGGAGAAATACCCCACGCGGCTCGACGTGCCCCCGGGCGAGTGGGATGCCTTGGTCCGCGAAATCGAGGCCCGCGAACAGACCAAGGCCGAGGGGCGCGAGGTGGCCGCCATGGGCGGCCTCCATGTGATCGGCACCGAGCGGCACGAGGCGCGGCGCATCGACCTTCAGCTTCGCGGGCGGTGCGGCCGGCAGGGCGACCCCGGGTCCAGCCGCTTCTTCCTCTCGCTCGAAGACGACCTGATGCGCATCTTCGCCGGCGAGTGGGTCAAGAACGTGCTCACCCGGCTGGGCATGGAGGAAGGGCAGTCGATCGAAAGCAAGCTCGTCACCCGCCGCATCGAGGGCGCCCAGAAGAAGGTCGAGGAACGCAACTTCGACATCCGCAAGAACCTCCTCGAATACGACGAGGTCATGGACCAGCAACGCAAGCTGGTTTACTCCTACCGCCAGCGCATTCTCGACGGCGAGGACTGCAAGGCTCTCATCTTCGACATGATCGACAAGGAAGTCGCGCGCCACGCCGATCAGTTCCTCGACAAGGACTACGGGACCGAGTCGTTCGCCGACTGGGCAGGCAAGCGCCTTGGAGTGGAACTCGAGGCGAAGGACTTCCGCGGCATGGACTACGCCGTGGCCGAGAGCTACGCCAAGGACCAGGCCGAGCGCATCGCCGAGAGCCAGGTCTTCGACCTCATCGACGAGAACCTCCCCGAGGACGAAGACCCGACCGAATGGAACTGGGAGGCCCTGGCCAAGGCGGTCAACCTCCGGTGGAGCCTGAGCTACCGCGACCGCGACCTGAAGAAGGTCGGTCGCGACGGGCTGGCCGAGTTGCTGATCGAGAAGGCGCACGAGGCGGTCCGCAAGACCGACCTGACCGACGGGGCCATCTTCCTCGACCCCGACTTCGGTCTGCGCGCCGCCTGTGCCTGGGTGAAGCAGAAATTCGGCGTCACCCTCGAGCTCGAGGAGGTCCGGCCGCTGGATCTGCCGGGGCTGAAGAAATTGATCCGCCAGAAGGCCGAGGCCGCCTACGAGCAGCGCGAGGTCGAGTTCCCCGTGATGGCGGGGCTGTACCATTTCACCACGCGCGACGCGCAAGGCAACAAGCGCTACGACCGCGAGGGCGTGGTGCACTGGGCGCGCGAGCGCTTCGACGTCGATCTCTCGATCGACGACCTGCGCAACAAGCAGCGGAACGAGATCTACCTGCTGCTTGTCGAGCACAGCCAGAGGGCCATGGACGAGGGACGCCGCCTGTTGGGCGAAGCCCTCCACCGCGTGGATCGGCTGTTCGAAAGCGACGCGGTCGATCCGGCGGCGCGGCCCGCCGGGACCAACGGCCAGGTCGAATCCCTGTCGGAATGGCTCCGCGAGGCGGCCCGCTGCCATCTGCCCGCCGACGAACTGGCCCAGCTCCAGCGCGAGCCACTGCGGCACAAGGTGCGATCGGCCCTCGACGAACGCTACCGGCCCGAGATGCGCCGCATGGAACGCGCGCTGGTGCTCCAGCTCCTCGACGACGGCTGGAAGAACCACCTGCTGGTCATGGACCACCTGCGCAGCAGCGTGGGGCTGCGCGGCTACGCCCAGGTCGACCCCAAGGTCGAATACAAGCGCGAGGGAATGAAGACCTTCGAGGCCATGTGGAACTCGGTGGGCCAGCGCGTCACCGACCTCATCTTCCGCATGGAGCAGCTCGACGAGGGGTTCGTGGGATCGACCTGGACGGGCGGCAGGGCGGTCCATGAAGAGGCCCAACGCCCGACCAGCGAAATCCAGCAGCAGCAACAGGCCGCCATCGACGGCACGCAGACCGGCGCCAAACCCGAGCCGATTCGCAATCGCCAGCAACGGGTCGGACGCAACGACCCATGCCCCTGCGGCAGCGGCAAGAAATACAAGGCCTGCCACGGGCGCGGATAAGGCCCGCAATGAGTCCATGCACCGGGAATGCTCCCGAGGTTCGCGGCGGGCGCCGCGAATGCTTGCTGGTCTCTGGTCCGTGGCCGGCTCCACCCCAACGGCCTGGCGTTTCGCAGGAGGTTGCGTCATGCGCACCATCGCGTGGGGGCTCTGCGTCGGGATTTTCGTGGCGGTTTTGGTGGCCCGGCCCACGGCGGCCGCGTCATGGCATGTCGCCCCCGCGGGCCAGCCCGACGGCGCCGGCACCAAGGAATCGCCGTGGGATCTGGCTTCCGCCTTGGGGGGCAAGCAGAAGATTGCTCCCGGCGATACGCTCTGGATCGCCGCTGGCACGTACAAGCACCCCAACCGGAAGCTGGGGAGCCCCGGCTACGAGGTCCGGCTGGTCGGACAGGAGAACAACCCCATCCACGTCCGGGGCGCGGCCGGCCAGCGCGTGACGATCGACGGCGGACTGACCGTCGTCGCGCCCTCGACGCACCTCTGGATTCGGGATCTCGAAATCCTCGTCTCCGAGAACTTCACCATGCCGCGCACCGTCAAGGAGCCCGGCTCGCACCCCGCGGATTACGGCCGACCGTGGGGCGGGCTGAACGTCCACACCGGCGCGGGCTCAAAATACATCAACCTTGTGATCCACGACAACGCCCAGGGCGTCAGCTTCTGGAGCGGGGCCACCGACAGCGAGTTGCACGGGTGTATCCTCTACGACAACGGCTGGAAGGCCCCCGACCGCGGCCACGGGCACGCCATCTATACCCAGAACCAAAACGGCGTGAAGACCATCTCCGATTGCATCATGACCGGCGGGTACAGCTACACGATGCACGCGTACGGCTCATCGCGGGCCTACGTCGATCACTACCTGATCCAGGGCAACGTGGCGTACGACGCCGGGCCGTTTCTGGTGGGCGGCGGCCGGCCCAGCCGCGGCCTCCGCGTGCTGGACAACTACCTGTACCACGTCCCCATGCAGATCGGCTATTCCGCGCCCCATAACGACGACTGCCAGGTGCGAGGCAACGTGATCCTCGGCGCCGGTCTTGCGATCCACAAGTTCAAGCACGTGGTCAACGAAGACAACCTCGTTCTGGGTAAAGAGTCGCCTTGGCCGAAGCGGCCCGCCCAGGTGATCGTGCGCCCCAACCAGTACGATCCCGGCCGCGCCCACGTCATCGTGCTGAATTGGGCCAAGCAGCCCACCGTGGAGATCCTTCCCACCGCGGTCCTCCGGCCCGGCGATCGGTACCGGCTGCTCGATCCCCGCAACGTGTACGGCCAACCGGTGGCCACGGGGACGTTCGAGGGGAAGCCGATCCGCATGGCGGCGCCGGGCGAGTTCGCGGTTTGGGTCTTGCTCAAGGGCGACTGAACCCACGGCGGGGGCGTTAGCTCGACCCATGTCGCGCCCTCGACCGTGGCCGCGAAAGACCGCGCGTTCGGACCGCCCTACCGCCTCGCAGGCCGCGGGGGAACTCGCCCAGCCAGCAGGCATTCGAAGACCGATTCCAACTCGGGGTCGGGACCGAAGAAGCGCGTTCGGTAACGTTCTCCCGACGAAGTCCGCACGGTGAACCAGTAGAGCGACCGCGATCGGCGGAGCATGTAGCCGCTGAGGCAGATGGCCAACACGGTGACCAGGCTACCGACGAGGACGAAGCCGGACCCTGGGCCTCGACCGTCGCCGCCCCCGGCGTGGGCCGCGAGGTGGACCACGACCGCCACGTACACGAGAATCCACACCAGCGTGCCGAAGACCACCATCGCCGCCCGAACCGCATCGAACGAGATCCATCCCGGCCGCCGGATGTCGAAGTCGGCCAGAAGCGCACGCGGGAAGGTCCGCGTGCCGAGCGTGATGGTTCCCTCGGTGACGCGGATCTTGCCGTGCCGCCCATAGTCTCTCTCGAAAAGGACGTTCAGTTCCGCCATACCAGTTGCGCCGACCGAAGGCACTCCGCCACCATGGCAACGGTTCACCGGCGGGAACAGGCTCGTCTTGCCGCGCCTCGCGGGCCGAAAAACGCGCCTGTCGCCTCCACGACCGAACCGGACACTCCCCATGAACGGTTCCCCGTCATTGGGCCTTCCCCTGCGATCGTAAACGAGGCGGTCAACGGGGGCAAGAGGCGGCGGCAACCGGGGTCGCGGCGGGCGGTTGAAGGACTTGAAGCGTCACGTCGTCGACCATCGCGTCGCCCAGGCCGGACAAAGCCACCGTCAGCGAGACCGGCCCCGATTGCGTGGCCACCCGATACAGCGTGAATTGCTCCCAGCCGTTGGTGCGTTGGATGCGTTCGGCCAAGACCTCGCCGCCGAGCGAGTCCACGACCAACAGCCCGTCGACGCTTCCCCCCATCGGTGAAGGAACGTTCACCCATCCTTGGATGCGGAGGAGTTGGCCGGCTTCGACGGGCACGGGCGGGCTGGTGAACCACACCGGCGGGGATTCGAGGACCGGGGGATCGCCAGGTTCGGCCTGACGCGCCGAGATGCGCAACCCGAGGCGACCCGTGTGGGCCGCGCCGGGCGAGAGTTCCGCCTCGGCATGGACTCCCGGGATCGGGTACTGAAGGTGTTGCCAGCCCGAGGCGAAAAGGAAGGGGAGGTCCTCGAAGTCGCCGGCCGCGAGCAGATTGGGCCCCGCCGCGGACGACGCGACGTGCTCCAAGAGGTTCCAATGCCACGGCAGCGTCGCGAACGAGACGGCGGCCGGACTGGCGACTGGCGATCGGAGCGACGCGGCGGCGGCCTCCCAGTGCGCACGCTCCAACAGGCGCAACGGCCGCCTCGCCCGCTGCGCTTCGAGATACGCGGCCGGGTGGTTGCGCGCCGCCAGATAGTTGTCGGATTGCTGGAGGTGTTTTCGGGCAGCGGCGAGCCACTGGCCCGCCTGTGGCACCTGGGGATTGGGGCCGGCCAACCGGCCGGCCAGCGCCGCGACGGATTCGAGCTTGATCGCGGCCAGTTCCCGTTGGATCTCGGCGGCCCGGGGCCCCGTCTGACGCGCCCGGGCGGTCATGGCGCTGACGACCATCGGGTGCTGGGTCAGCAGGACCGTGGCGGTCAGATCGAGTTCGTCGATCACCACGCGAATCCCGCCCGCCTTGCGCGGCGGCTGGAACGGGCGCAATTCGCCGGGCAGCATGAAGTAGCCCTTGTTCGTTTCGGGGACCCCCGGCACCATGAACGCGATCCCATGGCCCGCCCCCTGCGCCACGACACACTGGCTCTGCGGCGTGATCCAGACCGGCACCAAGAGCCGGCCGTGTTCGGTGTGGAGCAGGGTGGCGGTCACGCCCGACTCGCTCGGCACCGTGGCCAGCACCCGGCCCGCCGCCGCCCAAGGCTCCATGAGATCCAACTCGAGGTTCAAGAGTTCCAGCGTCAGGCTTCGGGTGCGGGTCTGGGGATCGGTCGCCCCCAATGGGGAAAGCGACTCGAACCACAGCCCGCGACTGCCCGACATCACGGCGGTGTAAACCAGCAGCCGGACTTGCTCGGGGGAAAACGACGTGGGTGCCGCCTCGCCCACGCCCAACCCTGCCCATTGGCGGCGCAGGCTCTCGGCCGGCTGGGTCTCGACCGTGGTCCAGAAGGGCGTCCCTGGCAGCAAGAGGCGCGGGCGTTGCCGGATCCACGCGCTGTATTGCCCCAATTCGAGGCTTGTGCCCAACGACGGCCGGCCCAGCAACACCAGATCGACGGCCCGGCTGTAGTCTCGCAGACGGCTCGTGGGCCGGCAGACCAACGGCCGACCCGGACATCGCCGGTCGGCCGCCTTGATCTGTTTGGCCCACGCGGTCGTGGCCGCAAGATGCTGCGCGCCCAGCCCGCTCCCGAGATCCCACGCCAGCACCCGGTCGAACGCCGGCCCAATCTCCGGCGATGGCGAGTCCGCCGCGTCGGCTTGGTCTTCCGGGCGCGGCGGGTACGGGGGCGGACACACGATCCACAGGCCCAACCGGCCGGCCTCCTCGAGCATCTCGGTCGTCGGAAGCTGCGGGAGCCAAATCGTGTTGAACCCGAGCTGTCGAAGCAAGGCCAACGGCTCGCCCTGGTACTGAATGATCCGCGGAAACAGCGGACGATCGTCCACCCAGAGGATCGAGCCCGACAACCGCACGCCCTGCCGGCTCGCCGTGGCCAAACCCGAGGGCCCGCCGCCGGCTGAGGCGTCGGGCGACCCGGGCCGCGTGTCAGGCCCCCAGGGAGCCGGCGTCGACGGGACCACTTCCGATCCTGGCGGACCCACGTGGCCGGCCACATCCAGATCGTCGATCCACACGTCCGTCACGCCCGGCCCCCCGTAGACGTTGAGCAACACCCTCTCGACATAGGCCTCGCGCGCATCGACGTTCGGGCCGAAACGCGCCCGAAGCACCCGAGTCTGACGCGCAAGCTGACGCGGCAGATCGTCCACGCGAAGCTGGTGCCAACGGCCGGCCATCGTGTACGTCGTGCCGTAGAGCACCGTGGACATGGGGCGGCGGGTAGCCGGGTCGGTGGTGCGAGGAAGCACGACCTGCACGGCCATCTGAATGCCCTGCCGGTTCGCCTTCACCCACACGGTCGGAAGCAACTCGTCGATAATGCGCGGACGGCCCACCTCGTGCGCGACGAAGACCTCGGTGCCGCCATTGCCAAGAATGCGAAGCCGTTCGCACCACTGACCCGTGTGCGCCTCGTCGCGCACGCGCGCATGGAACTCGACGCGGTACTGCGCATCCCCACCAAGAACCCGCCACGAGACCTGGGGGCCCTCGAACCCCTCGTACCATGCACTCGGCCGTGTGCCGCCTTCTTGGGCCCGCGCCATGGCGCACGCCAGAACCGCGATCAGAACGGCCGGGTGGGCAAGTCGGCACATCGACGTGGCGATCAGGCAACGTGGGAAGCAGCACCGATGCGTAAGCGCAAAATGCGTTTCTATCAGGATTTGCGATTTCGATCCAGATCAGCCGTCGACTTTCCGCAACGCCCGGGCCGAGGGTCGGTTCGGCATCGATCGTTTGGACTTCGTTCTAAGTTGCGATTTGATCGTTAGTTACCGCGCGTCGCGTCGGGGCGGCGGCCATGCGGCATGGGGTGTGCTTCCCAGAGACTTGCAAACCCACCCTGGAGAACACCCCGATGAGCCCGCACCGCCCCGTCCATCCCGAAGTCGCCCCGTCCGACAGCGTCGAGGTCGTCCCCTCGGAGCTGGCCGAACTGGTCGATGCCCTCCGCGCCCTGCCCGAGCCGCACCGCCTCGTGATCGACCCCATCATCGGTCGAGTCATCGAAGGGATCAAGCGCCGGCGACAGATCTTGACGTTGGTCCAGGATGCCCTCAGTCAACTCCGCCTCGACATGAAGTATCTGATCTTCGACCTGGAGGCCACCCGGCGGGAGCGCGACGAATATCGCCGCAAAGTCGAGGAGCTGTAAGGCGGATGCGGCAGAGACATGCCAGCGAGGAAACCATTCCCAGGCGACTGGCTCGTTTTCCGACCCCTTGCGGGCCGAAAGACGTGCCTGTCGCCTTCCTATCGGACGGGAAACTCCCGAGCTACGGTTGTACGCGACTTGCACCGAATGCTCGGACCGAGAGTAACAGCGCAATTCCCTCGACAGATTTAACTCTTGCGTGGGGGTTGCACCGGCGGTTTGGCTTTTCTACGTTGATTGCGCTGGCCCAAGGGAACCCTTAGTCCATTGCGTCGGGCGGCTTGTCCGCGTACGATGGAAGTTGGCCAGCAAACGGAACAGGTGAACTCTGAGCCGATAGGGGTTCGGCCGGAACGAATGAGGGGGATCTATTGGCATGGGGCTGCTTTCCGCGGATGAAATCGCCCAACGGGCCAAAGATCTCGACCTGCTCTCGGAACAGCAGGTCCGCGAGGTGTTTACCTCGTTTGGCAACCGGACACCCACACCCGACGAGTTCATGCAGGCGCTGGTCAGCCGCGAACTGATGACCAGCTACCAGTTGGATCGGGTCATCAAGGGCGAGCGCACCGGCTTCTTCTACGGCGATTACAAGGTCCTGTACCTGGTCGGCACCGGGACCTTCGCCCGGGTTTTTCGCGCGGTCCACCGCACGACCGGGCAGGTCAAGGCGATCAAGGCGCTGCGCCAGCGGTTCAGCGACATGCCGGCGCAGTACATGCTGTTTCTCCGCGAGGGAGAATTGGGGTGCTCGCTGCGGCATCCCAACATCGTGCAGATCGACGAGGTTCACTCGTACCGGGGCACCCACTTCCTCGTGATGGAGTTCGTCGAGGGGCGCAGCTTGCGGGAGTTCATCAAGATCCGCAAGGTGCTCGATCCGCTCGAGGCGACCCGGTTGATGATCGACATCGCCAGCGGGCTGGACTATGCCTTCCAGCGCTCGGTGACGCATCGCGATCTGAAGGCCAGCAACGTGCTGGTGTCCAGCCGGGGGCAGGCCAAACTGGTCGATTTCGGCCTGGCAGCGGCCGACGACGCGCTGGCCGAAGACAGCATCGTCGAGATGCCCAACACCCGCACCGTCGATTACGCCGCCCTGGAACGCATTTCGGGTGCCCGGCGGGACGATCCTCGCAGCGACATCTACTTTGCCGGCTGCATCTACTACAACATGCTCGCCGGCAGACCACCGCTGTCGGAGACCTCCGATCGCGCCCAGCGCATGGATCGGCAGCGCTTTCTCAATGTGGTTCCCATCGAGAAGGCGGTACCGGGGCTTCCGCCGCACATGGCAGCGATCGTCACTCGGGCGATGGCGCTGGATCCTGTCTTCCGCTACCAGACCCCGCGCGAATTGCTCGCCGACCTGCACCGCGCGGCCGCGCGCCTGGCCGAGGGCGACGGGGCGGATCGCCCCTTGGGCAAAGCCGACAGCGCGGAACTCCAGCGATCCGTGATGGTCGTCGAGTCCGACGCCCGGATGCAACAGATCCTGCGCGAGGGGCTGAAGAAGGTAGGTTACCGGGTCTTGCTGACCAGCGATCCCGAAAGGGCCTTCGACCTGGCTCGCCAGGACGCGGGGGGCCCCGATTGCCTCGTACTCAATGCCCAGGAAATCGGCGAATCGGCGCTGGCCGTCTTCAACCGGCTTGGCGAGGACCCCTCGACCCAAGACAAGCCCGCAATCCTACTGCTCGACGAACCTCAACACGCTTGGCAATCGCGTGCCGTGGTGGCCGAGCATCGCGTGGTTCTGCCTATGCCCATCACCATGAAACAACTTCGTGGGGCCATCGAGAAGCTCCTGCCTTCGGCTATCCAGTCTTCCACTCTATAGTAGGGCATCGTTGAATTCCGGTGCCCTCTCCTTATAATTCCGATGGTCCGATGGCTATCGCCACTGTCGGGTGGTATGGAACTTCGCCGTTCGGGCGATTGGCCTTAGAGAAGGAGAATTCGATCCCATGGGACACGTTCCGGAACTCACCGACGCCGCGTTCGACACCGAAGTCCTGCAAGCCGACAAGCCCGTGCTGGTGGACTTTTGGGCCACGTGGTGCGCTCCATGCCGGGCGATCGCGCCGGTGCTGGAGGAGATCGCGCAAGAAAACGCCGGACGTGCCAAGGTAGTCAAGGTCAACGTCGACCAGTACCAGAAGCTGGCCGCCACGTACAACATCCAGTATCTCCCCACGATGCTCCTCTTCAAGAAGGGCGAGGTCGTCGCCCAGTTCCAAGGTGCCGTCGCCGACTTGAAATCCAAACTTCAGGATGCCTTGGATCGTGCCCAATAGGGGCTTCCGGACCGCAAGACCTGCCTTGTCGGCAAATTCGCCGAAGTCGATCTAACTTGCCGGCCCGCCCGTGCCGATAATGGAATCTGGCGCAATGTTTCCCGTTGCGCGGTCCGTGGCGACCGCCGTGTTCTCATCGGGAGGCTTCCCAGATGTCCAAACGCCATGCGGAACGACGTGCCGCTCCCACGTCGACGGAACCCCTAGCAACAGGGGTTCGAGTCGACAGCCCCCACCTCCCAAGCGGAGGTCCTTCCCCCACAGACGAACCCCGTGCAACCGCCTGCGCGCCGGCGGACCAAGGGGCGAGTTTGGGGGCGCTGCCCACCGGGGTGGGGCTGCTCGAAGCTGCCTCGCTGGCTCAGCAGCTCCATGCCCAGGCCCTGCAACTGGCCGAGCACCTGACCGCGCGCCAGAAGGACCTCGATCACCGCGAGGCCGAGCTGAACGCCCGCACCGCCGAATTCGAGACCGAATTGCGCCATGCCCGGCTGTGGATCAGCCAGCAGAAGGCCGACCTCGACGACGAGCGCGCGGCCATGGCCGAGCGCCAACGTGCGGCGAAGCTGGAGGTGGACCAGTACCGGGCCGCGGCCGAAGAGGAGCTGCGCCGGCGGTCGCTCGCCATCGAGGCGAAGGAGAACGACGTTCTCCGCGAGCTGGACAAGCACCGGGCCGCGCTGGATGAGCAGTTCCAGAAGCGGCTTGCCGAATGCGAGGAGCAACAGCGCGCCGGCGCCGAGGAATTGCAACTTCGCCGCGAGGCCTTGGAGAACGAGTTCCTCGAACGGTTCGCCGCCCTGCGGCACCGCCAGGAAGAAGCCGAGGCCGAATGGGACCAGACGCGCGCGGAACTGGCGGCCCAGCGCGCCGCGGCCGAGCGGTTGGCCGCCGAGACGGACGCCGCGCGCCAAGCGTGGGAACCCCAGCGCGCCGAAGCCGAGGCGGATCTGCTCCGGCGCACCGGCGAGTTGCAGGCCGCGGCCGAACGCCTGCGCGACGAAGCCGACGAGATCGAGCGGGCACGCGCCCAACTCGAGCGCGATCGGGCGGAGGTCGACGCCCTGCGGCAGGCTGCCGAGCAGGAAGCCAACCGGCAGCGGGCTGAGGCCGAACAGCGCCGGGCTGCGCTGGAGGACGAACTCCGGCAAGTCCGCGAGCAGGCCAGCCAGCCCTCGCCCGAACTCCTCGCGCGCGAACGCCGCCTCGAAGAAACGAGCAAACTGCTCGACGCGCGGCAGGAGTGGTTGCAGCAGTCCGAGACGCATCTGGCGGAACTCCAGGGGGAGATCGAGCACCTCCATCAGGAACTGCTCGACGAGCGCCGCCGGCTCCGCGAAGAGGCTCAGGCCGAGCGCCAGGAGATCGACGCGATGCGCCGGCGCGAGTTGGCGGAACTGGACGAGAAGCGGTTGGCGCTTCAGCGCCGCAGCGAGCAGCTCGATCACACCCGGGCCGCCTTGCACCAGATGCGCGAGGATGTCGGGCGCCTGCACCGCCAAACCCTCGAGAACCGTGTGGTGGCCGAGGAGCTGACCGCCCGGCTATCGTCCGGGGAAACGCCTGCCGAGAACGCCCGGGCGATGGACGAGCTGCGTGCCGCCTTGGCGGGCCAATACCGCGAAGAGCAGGAAGACCTGGCCCGCCGGCGCGAGGAATTGGCCGCCCTTGCTGCCCAGTTGGCGGAACAGCACCAACGGCTTGTACGCCAGCGCGAGGAGTTGGAGCGCTGGGCGGTCCGTCGCCAAGAGGAACTCGAACGGATCTGCGCGGCCCTGGTCGAGCGCGAAGAGGCCCTCGAGCGCCGCGAGCTGGAACTTCAGACGGCGCACATCCGCTTTCAGGCCGAGCGGCTCGAGGCGGTCCGCCGTGGCCGGCCTTCTCAACCCGCCGCCGCGTGAGCCCCACGCTTTCCTGATGCCCTCCCCGCGAGGGGCGATTGACAACGCGGCGCCGACTTGCGCAAATGGACGGCGTTGTTTCGGGGTAGGGTTCCGTCCGCCCCCGGGGGCGGTCCAAGGCCGAATTGTCCCTCACGAAGGACACGAAGGAGAGGTGCGCCGATGATCTTCGGCAAACTGTGGCGATCGCTCATGGCCCAGATCAACAAAATCGCCAACTTCTTCTGGACCGCCGATCCCATTGCCCAGATGCAGTACGAGTACGACCAGGCGGTGGCCCAGTTGAAAGAGGGCCGCGAGGGGCTCGAGCAGTACCGGGCCCTGGTCGAGCGCGTCAGTCGGCAGGTGGCCAACGATCGGCAGCACGTGGCGAAGCTCGAAGCCCAGGTCAAGAGCTATCTCCAGAGCGGCGACCGCGAGACCGCCTCTCGGTTCGCCCTGGAGCTTCAGCGGGCCCGGCAGGAGTTGCGCGAGAACGAAGGCCAGCTCCAGATGCACGAAACGGCGTACAACAACAACGTGACGAAGATCAAGCACGCCGCGCAGAAGATCGGCGAGGTCCGCAACAAGATCGCCAAGTACGACGCCGAGTTGAAAATGAGCAAGGCCGAGGCCGAGATGGCCCAACTGGCCACCCAGTTCCATTTCGATGTCACCACCGATTTCGGCCAGATCGAGCAGGTGATTCAGGACAAGATCAGCCTCAACCGCGCCAAGGCGCGGGTGGCCGCCGATTTGTCGAGCGCAGGGATCGTCGACATCCAGCGGGAGCAGGCCATGGAGTCGGCCTTGGCCGAGCAGGCCCTGCGCGAGTTCGAGATCCAGGCGGGCCTGGTCACGCCTGCCACCGCCGGAGTGCCTGAGGCCGCGAAGGAACTCGGTCCTGCCCAGCCGCTCGAGGAGAAGCAGTGACCCAGCCCACCCGCGCCGAGACGCAACCCGTGGGGGTGCCGGCCGGCCCCGGTGGGGCCTTGCCCTCGTGGTTTCCCGCATGGTCCCACCAGCTTGCCGAGCAGTATTACTCGGGCACGACATCGATGTTTCTGCTCCACGGGAACGTCCACGACCTGGTGCGGTGCGCCCCGCCGCCGTCGGCGGGTAAGGGCGAAACGGCGCCGGAGGCGGAGGAGAGCTACTGCGGGCTGGCCGAGTTTCTCGGCACGCGGCTGTTCGGGCGATGGGACATCGTCCTGAGTTACGACGTGGGTCGGGGCTTGCGCGCATTGGCCGGGGCCGATGCCCAGCGGCATCGCGCGATGCTCTCGCACCTGGCCTCGCGATGGGGCGATCCGGCCACGTGGCCCCGCGATCCCGACCGCGTGCTCGGGCTGTTGGACGCCTTCGTCGAACGCACCCTGATCGACGAGCCCGCCGCGCGCAAGAGCGTGGCCGTGGTCTTCGAGTACGCCCAGTACCTCGTGCCGTCCGGCGGGCTCGACGCGCTAGCCCGCGGCCATGCCGCGCGCGTCGTGCAGTTGCTCCATTGGGCCCAGAATCCCCACATCAAGCGGGTGAACATGGCCTTCTGCCTCGTGGCCGACCGCATGCCTGAGGTCAGCGAACGCCTGGTCGAGAGCCCGCACGTCGGCACGATCGAGGTGCCCTTACCCGATCGGGACGAGCGACGCCGCTTCATCGAGCAGGCAGTTCAGGGAGAAGACCTGGCCCGGCGCACCGATTTCTCGCTCGACCAGTTGGCCGAGATGTCGAACGGGTTGAGCCTGGTCGACTTGAAGGTGCTCGTCGCGCAGGCCGCGCGCCCCGATCTGCGCCTCGATGCCCGGCGCTTCCGCCAATTGAAGAAGGCCATGATCGAGCGGCAATGCCGCGGGTTGGTCGAGTTCGTCGAGCCCCAGCACCACCTCGACCTGGTGGTCGGCTACCCCGAGGCTAAACGCCGGCTCCGCGAAGACGCCGAACGGCTCACCCAGGGCCAATTGGACACCGCGCCGATGGGCTACCTGGTGTGCGGGCCGGTGGGCACGGGCAAGACGTTTCTGGCCGAGGCCTACGCCGGGTCGATCGGCATCCCCTGCCTGGTGCTGAAGAACTTCCGCTCGAAGTACGTCGGCGAGACCGAGGGCAATCTCCAGCAGGTGCTCTCGGTGCTCCGCTCGCTCGGGCCGGTCGTGGTGATCGTCGACGAGGCCGACGCGGCCCTGGGCAACCGGCAGTCGGAGGGTGACTCGGGCACGTCGGCCCGGGTCTTCTCGATGATCGCGGCCCAGATGGGCAACACCCGCTACCGCGGCAAGATCATCTGGATGCTACTGACCTCGCGTCCCGACCTCTTGCCGATCGACCTGAAGCGTCAGGGTCGGGCCGAGGTCCACATCCCGCTCTTCTACCCGCGCACCGAGGACGACATCCGCGCCATGTTCGAGGCGATGGCCCGCAAGAACCGGGTGCCGCTGGCCGCCGACGCCGTTCCCCGCGTGACGGCGGAGCGGCGTCTGACCGGGGCCGACATCGAGAGCATCGTGCTTTCGGCCCGCCGGGAGGCGCTGTCGGCCGGCCGCGCCGAGGTGACCCGGGCGGATCTGGACAGGGCGCTTGCCGAGTTCATCCCTTCCGCCCAAGGTCTGGAAAAGGAAATGCAGGAACTGGCCGCCGTGCTCGAGTGTACGCAACTGGGTTTTCTGCCCGACGAATGGCGCCAGCGCGTGACCGAGCCCGAAGGCCGTACCCGGCTCCAGGAACGCCTCGTGGCGATCCGGCAACTGCTGAAGGACTGAGACTCCCCGGGCTCCTTGGGAACGAGGGGCTGGGGGTGAGCGGTTTCCCAAGATTCTGGAGGTCCATCCGATGGCAAAAAAGAAAGCGAAGACCACCGAGGCGAAGCCGACGATCGGCTGGCTCGACGACGAGACCGACCAGCCGGTCATTGCCGAGCACGTCCGTCGGCTCGATACGTTCCTGGCCGCCGTGGCCGACGGCCGGATCGACGAAGAGGAACTCAAGGCCCAGGAACGCCGCCTCGTGGCCGTGATGAAGGACGTCGAGCCGCGGCTGGACCCCGAGTTGCACGCCAAGGTGACCGAACTGTTATGCGAACTCGTGGCGTACGACCTGATGCAGATGATGCATGGGTTGTGCCAGTCCCGACCCAAGACCGTATTTCGCGGCTGAACGTTTGTTTCCTCTCCTGCTAACGGGAACGAGGCCGAGAGGCGTCGACTCCTCTCTCCCGCAAGCGGGAGAGGGGCCAGGGGTGAGGGACAAGAGACCCATGCCGCCCATCGGCCACGCCAATTCCTTCGGAGGCCCGCTATGTCCGGACAACCCAAAGCGCCGTTCTACATTGCGGTCGGGGTCGTCGTCCTCGGCCTGATTCTTTTCGCCATGTATCGGGCGGACGTCGTCGCCCCCAAGGGCAAGGAGGAAGGGAAGGGTCCGCCCGTCAAGATCGACGCGACGCAACTCGGCCAGAAGGCCGAGTCGGGCGAGGGGGCCGCGTCGATGACGACCGTCAAGGAATACACGTTCCGGCCCGCCGAACGTTTGCCGGAGATCAAGGGCACCTCGGCGTACCAGCCGATGGAGAACAACACGGTACGCTTTGCGCTGAACGTCTGGGCGGGCTGGGGGCCGATCATCCTGGCCAACAACGGCTTCAAGCCCGAAAAGGTCTGGAAGACGCCGGACGGAAAGGAGTTCCGCGTCGAGCTGGTGTTCATCGACGACCCCGCCCAGATGATCTCGGCGTACGCCGCCGGCCAGGTCCACATCGGCTGGGGCACGCTCGACATGGTGCCTTTGTTCGTCGACGGCATGGTCGACAAGACGGGTAAGCCCAAGGACAGCCGGGTGATGCCCCGCATCTACCAGCAGATCGACTGGTCCAACGGCGGGGACGGCATTGTGGTGCGCGAACACGTCAAGACCGTGTCCGACCTGCGCGACAAGAAGCTCGTATTGGCCCAGAACTCGCCCTCGCAGTACTTCGCTTTGAACATGCTCGTGGCCGGCGGCGTGCAGCCTGGCGAGGTGCGCATGATCTACACGAACACGGCGTTCGAGGCCGCCGCCGCCTTCGCCGCCGACAAGAGCATCGCCGGCGCGGTCTCGTGGGCCCCCGACATCTACAACCTCGCCAAGGCCAAGGGAAACCGCATGTTGGTCACCACGCAGACGGCTAACAAGCTGATCGCCGACGTGTGGTTCGCGCGGGCCGACTTCGCCAAGGACCACCCCGGGATCATCGAGGCCCTGGTGCGCGGCACCTTCGACGCCATGGAAGAGATGAAGAAACCCGACCAGAAGGCCCTCTGCGCCAAGTTGATGGCCGCTGGGTACAACATCCCCGCCGACGAGGCAATGACCATGTTCGGCGATGCCCACAACACGAACTGGGCCGAGAACTACCAGTTTTTCCTCAACGAGAACAACCCCACGAACTTCGAGCGCATCTGGCGCTCGGCGTATTACCTCTACCGGCAGATCGGCACGATTCAGAACACGCCGGTGCGGTTCGACCAGGTGATGGACTTCTCGGTCCTCCAGAAGCTCGGCCAGGAAGAGAAGTACAAGTCGCAAAAGGACGAATACCAGATCCAGCTCGCGCCGAAGACGGTCGGAGAGATCCGCGCCGAGTCGGAGGAGATTCTCACCAACCGGGTGGTGATCCACTTCGCTCCGAACGATTGGAATCTCCACCGGATCCGCACCAAGCAAGAGGGGGCCAAGGCCGACGGCGAACTGTACGACCGTAACCGTTCACACCCCCGGGGGGGGCATTTTCTTGAAGAACTGATCTGGACTCGAATGCGGCTTGTGTGGCAC
>DYLT01000454.1 GCA_020721945.1 Blastopirellula marina | reverse complement strand
GGATCCTGCGGGAGATCCGCCGGCGGACGCGCGTGGTGGGCAACTTCCCGGACGGTCAATCGGCGGTGATGCTGGTCGCCGCACGGCTGCGGCATGTGGCGGGAACGCGTTGGGGCACCCGCCCGTACTTGGACATGGAGCGACTGCGAGAAGAGGACCAGGAGGAACAAGCCGTGCAAGCCGACTGATCGTTGCAACCGGACCTGGTTCCCCCTCGGGGGAACCAGGGAACCTTACTCCCTACCGCCAACTCTAGAACCCAATGTGCGCAGATTGACAAACACTACCCTAGAAGCCAATGCGCTCGAGAGGACTCGAACCTCCAAGGGATTGCTCCCACATGGTCCTGAGCCATGCGCGTCTGCCAGTTCCGCCACGAGCGCAATGCCTTCTACATTTTTAGACGACAGGCGGCAAGAATGCAAGAGGCGGGTGAAGTGCGGGCCTGGTCGTCTGGGGAGCTGGGGCCAAGGGAGTCTTCAAGAAACGGCAACCGCCGCCACCTCGGAGGAGGGGGCGGCGGTTGCCCATTGTGGACGATGGCACCGCGCCTATTCGGTGAAGTCGACGTTCGGATCGCCCTGGTCGCGCGTGATGAGGAACATGTACATCGCCACGTCGATGCCGTTGTCGATGCTATGCACGCTCGCGTCGGCCATCAGGTGATTCGTCACGCCGGGGTGATGCGACCGTGGCCCGTACTTCTCGTCCAGGACCGTGACCGCGCCCGTGGTCCATCCCCGATGATACGGCCAGTCGATGTAGACCTCGTCGGTCCGGCCGATGAAGGTGCGCATATCGGGGTCGAGATTGCTTTCTTCGCCGTATCGGCCATTGAAGCCCCAAGGATGCCAGTAGCGGCGCGTCCAGCGATTGTCGAAGTACACGCGGTCGGGCGCCAATTCGCTTCGGCCGCGGAGGTCGATTTCGGTGGGCAAACCGACCAGCGCCATTTGCCATCCCCACGACCATGTGGCGATCCGCTGCTCGGTCGTCTCGGTAGCCATGAACGTATGCGCGGTGCCGTCCTTGAAGTCGGCGAAGCGGAGCTTCGAGCCCGGGAAGCAGGCGCCATCGGGATGGTAGCCTTCCGGGTTGTACAGCGGCGTGTAGACGTTCATGGTCGCTCGGCTGAGGCTGGCAAAGTGCGTCGCGGCCATCACCTTGTAATTCGAAATGGCGTACCAGGTTTCGGGATAGTCGGACCACTTCTCGCCCGCGAAGCTTGGGCAAAGCAGCTCGGGCAGCGACTGGGCCGTGGCGTACGAGTGCGCGTCGGGCACGCCGTAGGGGATCAAGGGCCAACCGCCCTCGACATCCAGCGACTTCCACAGTTGTTCTTGCTCGAGGTGCGGCAACAGATCGACGACCCAACTCCAACCCCGCATCTCGATGATGGCCCGGGTAGTCGGATCCCGGCGGATGCGGCAAGAGGGCGGGAAGTGCCGTTTGTTCTCATGGAACGTATGGAACGCCAAGCCGATCTGTTTGAGCTTATTGAGGCAACTGGCGCGGCGGGCCGACTCCCGAGCCCGCTGGATCGCCGGCAGCAACAACATGATGAGGATTCCGATGATGGCGATCACCACGAGCAACTCGACGAGCGTAAATGCCCGCCTCGGATGACGGAGCGTCATAGAACACCTCCTCAACCAAACCACCTCAAATGAAGCCGCGCATGCATTCCCACGCCTCTCTTCCGGTCCAGGGTTCGATTCTAGTCTCCCGAAAAGCAGCGTGTCAAATGTTATTCTGCACACGCACGGGATTGGGAGCGGACTACCAAAGCGATGCTTCGAATCCACCTTAGCGTGTGGCCTTTACCCCCCCCGGCGTTCGCCGTGCCACGCCTGCCTGTTCCTGACAGGGCGCGATACAATGAGGTGGTTTGCCGCTTCGGGCGCGGCGGCCGCCGCCCGCGCGTGGGCCCGGATGCCGAGCGGCTGGTTCAGCGATAATGCTACCCCCTTGTCGAACCTCAAGCGCCAGTCGTCCCGACAGTTTGCCGAGGAGGTCGTGCGTCGGCTCCGCGCGGCCGGGTTTGTGGCGTATTGGGCCGGGGGCTGCGTGCGGGACCGGCTCCTGGGTCTCGATCCGAAAGACTACGACGTGGCCACCAGCGCGTTGCCCGACCAAGTCCGCCAGGTCTTCGGCCGGCGGCGGACCGTGGCCGTCGGCGCGGCCTTCGGCGTGATCACGGTGGTGGGGCCGCCGGGTGCCGGGCAGATCGAGGTGGCCACGTTCCGCTCCGATTGGACCTACCGCGACGGGCGACATCCCGACGCGGTCGTCTTCAGCTCGCCCGAGGAAGACGCCGCGCGGCGCGATTTTACCATCAACGGGCTGTTTTACGATCCGGTGGCGGGAGAGGTCATCGATTATGTTGGCGGGCGCGACGATCTGGCTCGTCGCCTCCTCCGCGCGATTGGGGACGCTCGCCAGCGCTTCGCCGAAGACAAGCTCCGCCTGCTGCGCGCGGTCCGCTTCGCGGCCCGGTTCGATTTCGCCATCGCGCCCGACACGCTAGCGGCCCTTCGCGAGATGGCCCCCGAGATCCGCGTGGTCAGTCCGGAGCGAATCGCCACCGAGATGCAGGCGATGCTCGTCGATGCCCGCCGCGCCGTGGCCGTGCGCCTGTTGGTCGAGACGGGGCTGGCCCGGGCGGTGCTTCCGGAGATCGTGCCCGACGAGCCGACCCAGCCCGCGCGGCTTGACCAGACCCTTCGGGCGCTCGATC
>DYLT01000453.1 GCA_020721945.1 Blastopirellula marina | reverse complement strand
CCCATCCTGGCGGATGTCGAAGATCGACGGAAGGTTGGGATGCTTCAGGTTCAAGCAGTGGCGGATGACCGCCGAGGACCTGGCGGGAAACGTAAGCCCCTCGCCTGAGTTGGACGCCGAGTCCCTGAACCTCTTTCTCGACACCCAGGGCCCGCAGGTTTTCGGCGTGTTCTTCCCCAGGGATACCATGCTCGTGGGACTGGGCGCGGGCAACACCCTGGTCCGCTTCCGCGCCTCCACCCCGGGGAGCGTGCTGGCGAGTGTGCCGATCGCCGGCCTGGCAGCCGGCGAGACGGTGGTGGGCATCGATGTGCGCCCGGTCAACGGGCTCGTGTATGGTGTGATCGACGGCCCGGTCACCGACCGGCTGGTGACCATCGACCCGTTCCTCGGCACGACGACTCCGGTGGCCAATTTGACGGCGGCGCTGCTTGGCACGTCGTTCGGAATGGATTTCAACCCGGTCGTCGACCGCCTGCGTGTGGTCAGCGACCTTGACCAGAACCTGCGAATCGACCCCGACACGGGCGTCGTGACCGTCGATGCGGCACTCAGCCCGCCTGACCCGAACGTGGTGGCGGCGGCCTACACCAACAGCACCCTCGGCGCCGAGTCGACGGGCCTCTACGTGATCGACAGCGCCGCCGACGTGCTGGCCCTTCAGAATCCGGCGAGCGCGGGCACGCTAGTGACGATCGGCCCGCTGGGGGTGGACGCCTCGGCGGTTGCGGGCTTCGACATCACGCCCGAGTCGAACGTGGCCTACGCGGCCCTCACCGTGGGCGGAACGACGGGGCTTTACACGATCGACCTTGCCACGGGGGCCGCGACCCTGGTGGGGGCCGTCGGCGGCAATCCCTCGCTGGCCGGATTGGCCGCGCTGCCCCCCTACGACGTGTTCGACCCGAAGCCTTCGACCGACGGCCCAACGCCGCGCGTTGACAGGCTTACGGTCCGGGTGCAAGACTTCCCCGCCAGAGTCGTGGAGTTCCCCAATCCGGCGCTCAACCCCGAGGTCGCGGTGACGCCGGGGCACTTCCTGCTGGTGGGCGACGCCAATGGCATCCTCCCGATTCAGTCGGTGGCGTTCCTTCCCGATCCGGCCGTGCCGGGCCAGGCGGCCACCGGCACGGTCGTGCTGACGTTCTTCGAGCCGCTGCCCGACGACCGCTTCACGCTCACCCTGCGCGACGCGCTCGTGGACGACGTGGGGAACCGCCTCGATGGCGAAAGCAACGCGGACGAGCCTCAGGAGCAGCCGCGGTTTTCCAGTGGCGACGGGCAACCCGGCGGCGATTTCGTGGCCCGCTTCACGGTCGACACGCGGCCCGAGATCGGCGTCTGGGATGCCGGCAGCGTTTACGTCGACACCAATGGCAACTTCGACTTCGACCCGACGAACGTCGACTTCACCAACCGCGACCTGATCTACACCCTGGGCTTCACGGCCGACGATCTGTTCGCGGGCAACTTTGCCGGCCCCGGCCCCGACAACGTGTACGGCACGGCCGACGACGACCTGGCCGACGGCTTTGACAAGCTCGCGGCGTATGGCCGGGTGGGAGGCCAGTGGCGTTGGCTGATCGACACCGACAACGACGGGGTGGCCAACCTCGTGACCAGCGGGCCCGAGCCCACGAACCTCAACGCGGTCCCCGTCGCCGGCAATTTCGATGGCAACGCCCAAAACGGCGACGAAATCGGCCTGTTCACCGGCACGGCCTGGCTCTTCGACACGAACCACGACTTCCGGATCGATCTGGCTAGCCAGGTGAACACGGCGATCACGGGCTATCCCGTGGTCGGCGATTTCGACGGCGACGGGCGCGACGACCTGGCCACGTACCGCGACGACCAGTTCTTCCTCGATCTCGCATCGAACGGTTTCGGGCAGCTCGACGCCTGGTTCTCGTTCGGGTTCATCGGCGTGCGCGAACGCCCCGTGGCAGCCGACATGGATAAGGACGGCATCGACGACCTCGGACTGTTCGTGCCCGACCGCAGCGGCGCGGCGCCCCAGGCACTGGCCGAGTGGTATTTCCTCATCTCGGCCGACCGGCGGATTCAGGACCGCATCCATCCCGACACACTCAACGGACTGGGCAACGTGGTCGATTTCAGCCCGATCCCGCTGGGCAAGGACCTGGTTGCCCGCTTCGGCAACGACTACGCCATGCCGCTGGTGGGGAACTTCGATCCGCCGGTGGCGGGCTCGGGCGCCCCAGTGCTTTTCGACGAAGGTCTGCTGCCGCCACCGGCCCCGATCACCATCGGGCTGTACGAACCCAGTGCCGTCCAGTTCCATCTGGCCGACGCGAATGCGCCCGGCGCCAGCCAGAACGCGTTCGCATTTCCTGTCAGCGTGCCGGATGCGCTCCCCTTCAGTGGCGACTGGAACGGCGACGGCGTCGAGACGACCGGCGTGTTCGATCCCTTGACCACGACCTTCCATCTGATCGAAGGAAACAGCGAGTCGCCAGGGCCGGTCAACACTTTCTCGTGGGGCGTCGATCTCAGCGGCTGGCTCCCGGTGGCCGGTGACTGGGACGGCGATGGCGACGACACGGTGGGGTTGTTCGACCCCTTCACGACCACGTTCTACTTGATCAACAACAACAGCACCCTCGACCCCCAACCGATGCCCGTGTTCTCGTGGGGGGTGAATCTCAGCGGCTGGCGGCCCGTGGCCGGTGACTGGGACGGCGATGGCGACGACACGGTGGGGTTGTTCGACCCCT
>DYLT01000073.1 GCA_020721945.1 Blastopirellula marina | reverse complement strand
GCGGGAGTAACTCAGTGGTAGAGTGCTAGCTTCCCAAGCTGGAAGTCGCGGGTTCGAATCCCGTCTCCCGCTCTGAACAAAGCCCGTTGACAGCCTTTGTCAGCGGGCTTTTCTCGTTGCCAGGACAGGTTTTTACGGCCAGTCACAAAACATCATTCCGGTAGGCGTCTTTTCCGGCCGTTTGGTGGCAGTTGCCATCGATTGGCACGGCTTGCCGGTGGTTCGTCCAATCTCCTTCGTCCGCCGCCGTGATCGGAAGCAGGTTGGCCGCGCCTTGATGACCGTAATGTGACCTTTGGCTCCTAAAAAACCGCCCAAGTCGCCGCCACCTTCGATCCGACTGACATCACACGACGCAACGGTCTCGACTTTTGGAGCGCACTGCAAGTCGTGGCGATCTGAAGAGAGCGACATCGACCCTGCCGGATAAATTGGTACTCCGGCGGCGGGGGCATTGGGCACACCCTTGGTCCGTGGAATACGATACCACAAGAGGATCGCTTGGCCGTTGCGCTTCTCGCGAGAGGGACGAACATGAAGACGCTCGTCGCCCTGGTGCTAATCGTTGCTCTCGGGATAGTCACCGACACGCGGGCGCAGTCGAACTCGACTGGCGTTTCTCGACAAGGCATCTTTGGGCGACGCACGGTGGGTGGAAACCTATCCCCACGAAGTCGTACTTGGGCATTCGGTTCCGGCATCCCTGGCCTCCGGAATCGGGCGACCAGCCCCGTCCCGACAGGGGCCTATCAGGGAAGGAACCTCTTGGAAGCAATCAACCAGTACACACGCCAGATGCAGGGCGCTTACCGTCCTCCCGAAGGATACAGATATAGCCCAATAGATGGCCATGCACGCATGTTGACGCCGCGACTCGATGCGGTGCCGCGCGACTCGGTCGCGCCGGAGGGGCTCCCTTCCCCGACCGTGTCACGCCCACCGGCCGAGACTTCCGGCCAGAGGCCTGTGCCGGAAGGTCCTTCGGCTGTTTCGGCATCGGCGCGTCCCCGGGGTCCATCGCGTGTCCCGATGGTGCCCTCAAGGGTGGCCGAGTCGAACCGGGACGAAAACGCGGCCTCTCAGCCCGAGCGACTCGACAGCAACCTGACGGCCCGATTGCAGAATGCGCTAGGCAGCCCGGAGTCTGCCGTCACGGTCAGCCTGCGTGGGCCGGTCGCCCTGCTTCGAGGTCGCGTGGCGAACGATGGGCAACGGCGCCTGGCCGAGAGGTTCGTCGGCCTGGAGCCGGGTGTGTCGCAAGTGGTCAACGAGTTGGCCGTTCGCGGGTCGAGCCAATAGGATGGGGCCCGGGCCTCCGTAGGGCAGACAGGACAGAATCTGCGGCGGATCGAGCACTGAGTCTAGTGACAACCCACTTGCCCGTGTGGTAAGATGGAAACCGGGGGAGCGCTGCCCTGATTGCGGGGCGGCTTAGGCGCTGCCTCCGAGGTTGGCGCCATTGCAGGGAGATGAGCCTGGTCGACGCGTGGCGCGGCGGTTGCCTTGTCCCGCGCAGTCGATCCAAGGGAGGTCTGCCATGTCGCGCCGTCTGCCTATTGCGCTGGCTTTCGTCGCGGCCCTGCTGAGCGCGGGGCCCGCCTTCGCCCAGTTCTCGCAATCCACCGGGGCTTCCGGCTCTCGGTCGGTGGGATCGCTCGGTAGTGGTCGAACCACGTTCTCAGGCAGCCGAGGCGCCGGCGGCAGCACCTTCCAGGGCTCGGCACTGGGGGGGTCGCTGTTCGGGGGCAGCGATCCGTTCAACACCAGTGGCGAATTCCTCATCCAACGCCGTGAGGGAACGTTTGTCGGCACCGACTCGGCCGACGTCCCCAGGGTGTTCGGCGGCATGACCGGCTCGTCGACCAGGTCGACGGGGACCCGCGCGTACGGCTCGGTCGGCTCGCTCTCGCGGTCGTATGGGGCGGGCGCGCGTTCTTCCTATGGATCGTCCACGGGGTCGTACCGATCGACCTCGAGTACACTGTCCGGTTCGTCGTACCGCTCGCCGTACAGTTCTTCGTACGGTTCGTCTCGCTCGCCGTACGGTTCGAGCTATGGATCGAGTTACGGTTCGACCTATCGGTCGCCCTACGGGTCGTCGTATGGGCCCTCCTACGGCTCGACCTACCGGTCGCCGTATGGGTCGTCGTCCGGATCGACCTACCGTTCCCCCTACGGGAGTTCTTACGGAGGCGGCTACGGAGGCTACAGCAGCAATTACGGTTCGCGCTACGGCTCGAGTTACGGCCGTTCGGGGTACAGTAGCCCATACGGGCGGCGCGGTGCCATGGGGCAGGGGACGCAGTATCTTCAGACGGGCATCGATCTGGCGTTCCCACCCGTCCGACCCACCATCGAACAGGTGTTGCCTAGCTTGTCGGCACGGCTGGAACGCTCCAGCCGGATTCGTGTTCAGTCGCCGGTTGAGGTGACGTTGCGCGAGGGGACGGCCACACTGAAGGGCGTGGTCGCGTCGGAACACGATCGCGCCCTGGCGGAGCAACTGGCTCGCCTGGAGCCCGGAGTCTTCCAGGTACAGAACGAGTTGTCGGTGGCACCGGCGCCGTCGGGCGAGGCGTCGCCGCAGGCGTCGTCGAGCGCCGCGGACTCGTGGCGTCCCAGCGCGGGACACGCGCGTCAGGCGACGCCGGCGCCGTCGGGGTCCGCAGTGTCTGCCAGTCTTCCGGGGCAATCGCCGGTAGGCCGCTAGGCAAAGCGCGATTCCGCACGGGGCGCGGCGCAAACGGGGGACGGCGGGCGAACTCGTCCGAAACCGGGATCGTCGTGGTGACCATCCGGGGCCGTTCTCCCTCGCCCGTCGATCGAGGAGCTTCGCCGGCAGGGGATTCATACGAGGCGGCCTGCACACCAGCGTCCCGGTTACGCTCGGCCGACACGCCGGACGGCCGCGCCGCTTCCGAAGGCTTCGCGTTGACCGGCCCGGCCAGGTACTGCCGGGTTTGTTCGCTCATCGCCACACCTCCGCCGGTGGGCAGAAAACGCACGATCAGGCTCACTTCCTTGCGAGGGCCACCCACCTCATCCCAGGGGAGCCAGACCGAGTAGCTGTGCCCCAGCTCGGTCTTGCCGTAGTGCTTGGCGAATTGCTCGGGCGTGAAGACGTATTTGCGGTCGGGCTTGACGTTTTCCGGGCTGCGGCCGTCCTCGTCGAACGCGTAGATCACGCACGTCCCGTCGACACGGCAGGGCTTCTTGCCGTCCTCGGCGTAAAACAACAGCCGGCCTGCAAACCCTCGCACGGCCGCGGCTCCGCCGGGCGGCTGCACGATCGTGTTGGACCACATGGCCACGACGCGCGCGGGCTTTTGCGGCTTCTCTTCGCCAAGGAACGGGATCGACGGCGCGAGACTCCATGTCGAACAGCCCGCCATCGCGACGGTGACCAGAATCGCCAGCAGCCGGCCGAAGAGGCCCACGGCGCCTTTACGAGAGAACGCGGATCGAGCAAACATGGGAACGAGGCAACGCATGGACGTCAGACGAGGCTCGGGAAGGATGGGCGAGTTCGGCGTTTTCTACGGGCTTCCTCTCAAGGGGTTCCCGCTCTGGATCGTTCGGGGAGGCGCTGGACCGTACCGCACCGTGGTTTGGGCCGTTCCACGCACGTCGTACACGGCGGGCTCGACCGCGCCTTGGAGCGGCACGCCAGAACCCCTGGCCTGCTCGGGCGGCGCCATCCAGGGCGAATCGAGCGCCGGACCCACGCCCGCTGTTCCCTCGGAGGCCGGAGGCGTCACCGACGACATGGGGGCTTGGGGCAACCCGCCGCGAGCCGGCGATGCGCGGCCCTTGGGCCCGGTCCGGGTCGGCTCGAGCTTCGGCAGGGCGTCCGCCGGCGCCCCCTTGGGAGCGGCCTCGGGCGCCTGTGGCACCGGGACGGCTCCGCCCCCAGGCGTCAGGTCGGGGTAGATTGTGGCCGTCTCGGCGTCAGTCCAGTCGTCGCCTCGACCACGCAGACCACTGTCGCCATGCAGTTCGACCACGTCGGCCAGGCACCAGTGCATCCGGGCCGTTTCGGCCTTCTTGATCCGCTCGATATCCTCTTCGTTCTTGACGATGTGGGGAGTCATAATGATCAAGAGTTCGCGCCGCTGCGTCGCCGTCGAATCGAACCGGAACAAACGGCCCACCATGGGGATGTCGCCCAAGAGCGGCACCTGGCGGTGGGCCTCGGATTTCTCGCGGCTGATCAGTCCGCCGAGAATCACCGTCTGGCCGCTCAGCGCACTGACGGTGGTCTGGGCCAGCGTCCGGTCGATGCGTGGGGCACGGATCACGCCCCCCGTGGTCGAGACCGACACGGGGATGCCCTCGGATTCCGGGCCCACGCTCGATCGGTTCGCGTCGATCTCCATGACCACCAGGCCGTCCGGGCTGATGCGGGGGATGACTTGGAGGATCAACCCCACGTCTTCATAGTCGATGTTGTTCGTCTGCCCGAACTGCGTGAGCGATACGCCGCGGATTTGGGGAACCTGTTGCCCCACCTGGATGTAGGCTGGCTGGTTGTCGAGCGTCATGATCTGCGGCCGGCTGAGGACTTCGAGCTTGCGGCGTTCCTGGAGGGCCCGCAAGAGAATGCTCACGCTCTCGCTGGATGCCGACAGCACCAGGCCGCCGAAGCCCAGTTGCGAGTTCGATCGTCCCATGCCCAGATCCGAAAGCCCCTGCGGAGCGACGATGTTGCTTCGGAAGTCCGCACCGCCCAGACCCTGGTTATTGAAGTTGAAGCCGGGGGTCGGCACTGCGGGCGTTCCCGTCACCGGGCTGCGCCCGAAGAGAATCTGGTCCTGCAACCCCAACTGCACGCCGAACTCGTCGGTGCGGTTGAGCGTCACCTCGGCGATGAGCACCTGGATCATCACCATGGGCGGGCGCTGATCGAGCTGCTCGACCAGCCGCATCACCTCTTCGTAGAATCGCGGCGTGGCGCTGATGATGAGGCTGTTGGTGACCGGCTCGGCCACGACGATGACCTCGCGTTCGATCTGTTCGAACGGGCTGACCACGCCGATCCGCTCGACGTCGCGCTCCGAGCGGAGGAAGTTGCTCAGGGCGTTGGCCACATCGTTGGCCGGCGAGTTCTTCAGCCGGTAGACGACGTTCTTGCGGTTGCGCACGTCGCTCTCGTCGAGCCGCAGCAGGATCGCCTCGGCCACCAAAAGGTCGCTGCGCGACCCGGCCGCAATGATGCTGTTGGTCCGCGCGTCGGCGACAAACCGCAGGGGAACGAGCGAGCTTTCCCCCTCGCCGGCCGCCGACTGGGCCGCGGCCTGCGCCGGCGTGGCGGCCTGGGCGAACAGGTCCATCAACATCGCGGTCAGGGCCTGCGCATCGCCATTGACGATGGTGAAGACCTTGATCTCGGCCCGCACGACCGGCGGCATGTCGAGCTGCTTGATGAGGGCCTCGATCAGGGGCATGCTTTCGGGCGGGGCGGAAACGATCAGGGCGTTGGCCCGGGCGTCGGCGCTGATCCGCACGTCGGCCAGAATGCCCGCCGTCACCATCCGCCGCTGGCCCTGCACGTCGACCGTCAGAAACTCCAGCGCACCGGGCGCCTGCGCCGCCTGGGTCCCGGCCGCCTGCGTGGGCGCGGCCCCGGCCGGCCGCGCCGCCTGGGCCTGAATCGCGTCCTGAAGCACCGGCATCAGCGTCTCGGCCACGGCGTGGTTCAAACGGAAAATGCGAATCTCGCTCTTTTTCTCGCTGTCGGGCACATCGAGCCGGGCGATCAATGCCGCCACCTCGGCCAGATCGCGCGGGCTGGCCTGAACCACCAACGTGTTCGAGCGCGTGTCGGCCGTCACACGCACCAGAGGCCCTAGCCCTCCGCGGTCCGTGTAGAACCCCTGGATGGTCGTCTGGAGCGTCGCCGCGGCCGCGTGCTTCAGGCGAAACGCCTGGAACTGCGACTCGGGCGCGACCGGCACGTCGAGCCGGTTGACCAGTTCGATCACCCGCCCCACGCTCTCCTTGCGCCCCACCAAAAGCAAGGCATTCGGCTTGACCAACGCCGTGATGCTCACCGAGCCCTGCCGGGCCGCGAAAACGTCGGTGTAGATCTGATTGACCAGCGTCGCCAAGGCCACGCTGTCGACGTGGTACAGCGGATGGACCACGATCGCCGGCTCGGTGATCTTGCCCAGCTCCTCGATCTGCTTGATGATCTCAAGCACGCGTTGCACGTCGCGCTTGTGGCCACGCACGATCAGCACGTCGAGCCCCTCGAGCAGTTCGACCTGGACGGGCCCAATCATGCCGCCGCCTTCCTCTGCCTCCGACTCGTTGGGCGCGCCGGGCTTGGCTGCCTCGCCAGGCGGTGCCGCCCCCGGGGCCGCCGAAGCGGCCTGCGCCACTTCGGAACCCTCGCCCGCGCCCCGAGTACGCGGCTGGAACCACTTGGCCGGCAACGGCTCCCTGCCCGAAGCGTCCCCCCGGCCTTGCGTGCTGGCACGAATCGCTGCGGCCGTGCGGCGGACATCCTCCGGCCGCGTCGAACGCAGGGCGATCAGGCGAGTGCTGTGGTCGGTCCGCCCCGCGGGTGCGTCGAGTGCCTGCACCAACTGGAGGAATGCCGCCGCCTGTACGTCAGGACCAGAGGCTGACACCTGGTTCGTCCGGCGATGGACAATCGCCTGGAGATGGGAGCCGTCCGACAGGGCTACCCGGTAAACGGCCGCGTCGGCACTCGTCTCCGCGCTGGGCTCGAGCCGGTCGCCCAGGATCGCGGCCAAGGCCGCCTCGAGCCGGTCGGCCGTCATGAGCGAAAGCTGGTAGGCGCGCGGCTTGGCCGCGGGGCGGGCCGACGAGCCGGCTGGTGGCACCGCCGCCGGGTCGGCCGGCATGGTCGGCTGGGCCTGAATCCCTTCGGCAAGCCGGGCGGCAATCCGCGTTTGCACCTCGGTGGGCGCCACGACCAAGAGCTGGGACGTTCGCTCGTCCGGGACGATCCGAACCCCTGGCACTCCGCGAACCTCGGTCTCGAGCTGCGCCGCGACCGCCTTGGCTTGTCCGGGCGGGCACGCGTACACCCGCAAGGTCGACGCGGAACCGGCAGGTTGCAACGGGGCCGGAGGTGGCGGCGCAGCGCGGTCGAGCGATCCGACCACCTGGTTGGCAATCTGGTGCGCCAGGGCCGGGCCACGCACGAGGATGCGGTTGCTCTTGCTGTCGACGAGGACTTCCGCGCCGGGCGGCAGAAGAGGGGCCAAGGTGGCTTCCACCTCGGCGGCCCTGGCGTGTTGGAGTGCGTAGGCACGGAAGTCGCCCGAGGAGCCCTCCGCTCCCTGAGCCCCATAGGGCCCAGCCACGCTGACCACCCAGAGCGAGGAGACGAGAATCGCGGCCCAAAGGGTGAATGGTATGCCTCGATGTGCTGAGCAAGACATAGGCCGGCTTTCCGATCTTACTCCCCCGATAGGAGTAGTACTGGGGATGCGACGCTACGCAATCCTTCTGCGATCGGAATAATCGGCAAGATTTGCGCAAACCTCCACAAGATCGCCGAGAAACCACGAAACAGCGCCGCCCTGTCGTCCATTCCCTGCCCGCGGATCGAAGAACGGGATGGAAGACCAAACACAAGCGGGCATTCTTGCCGCGGACAAAGCCCGGGCCGAAGGTGGGGGTAGGGTCCCGCGATGCTCCCAAATCGCCTGGACTGGTTTTACAGACCCTGCGAGGGAACCGTCCAGGGAAGCGGGTCCGCTAGCGCGGCCCTCGGGCGAAAGAAGTGATCGATGCAACTCGGCTGGGCCGCGAAACTCAGGTGGACCAGACTCATCACCGAATGAAAGCTCCCGGCCAAGGTGTTTTCATGACCTGGCTCGGTCACGAAGCCCCCCAACACTCCCGTTGGCTCGAAATGCCACAGCGAGTTACGGTATCCCCTCAATCGGGTTCCCTTGTCGCAGAGCCAGTTAGAACGCGAGACCGTCAATTCAATGGGTTGAGCCGGGCGCGGACTCTTGGCCAATCGCGCAATGGCGGGCAAAATGCCTGCCATGCGTTTGCGTTGACCCTCGGGCGTGTCCATCTGTTGACAGAGGTATGCGGCACCCCCTCCTTCTGCATAGACTCGCCGGCCCGCACACAGATGGCTTCGCAGGGCCGCCATCATGCAGTGGTTCTCCGACAAGGCCGAGGCATAGCGCTCGGGGTGTCCGCAGCCCAAGTAGACGACATCGGCCTGCGGTGGCAGGTTCTCGTCGCGCAAGGGCGAGAAATCGACGACCGATGCGCCTTCTTGCTCCAATCGTTCAAGGGTATCGGGGAAGTAGCAATTGAACGCCTCGTCGAAGGCGATGGCCACGGTAATCTTGCGGCAGCGCGAGCCAGCGCCCCGAGCGCCGAGACCGGCAAGCGGAAAATCGCGCCGTCGCGCGATCTCGAGAAGGCGTTCGGGTTGCCAGTACTTGGCCATTCCCGCGCCCAGCGCATGGCATATCTCGCGCGGCAACCGGTTGCCCTTGGGAATCGACTCGATCTGCCGACGCAACCGCGGCATGGCTTCCAGGGCCCCGAGCACCGGAACGCCCCAAATGGCCTCGAATTCGGTGGCGAGGCGGGCCGCCTGTTCGGGCCCGGCCACGCCATCCAACAGCACGCCTTCGACGTGCGGAAGCCGCTCGGGAAGCCGGCATTGCGCCAACCACGAGACATCGACGACCACCAGACGAGGCAGATCGAGCCATTGACACAGCGGCTCCAACCTGCCGCCGGGCCCGTTCTCGCCCGACGCCGGCGGAAATCGTCCTTCGACCAGGGCCAGGTCGGCCGATTGGGCCCCCCGCACAAAGGCCTCCCGGCAGGTTTCGGGCGACATCAGCCAGCTATCGAGGTGCCTGGCGCTGAGCCCCGTAATCGACGCTGCGCCCGGATAGCCGGGAAAACACGCTCGCGACAGAAAGCTCTGCACCTGCACGCCGCATTGGTGCAAGGCTTCCATGAGTGCCCAAACCAGAATCTGGGGATTGGCGCCCGGCTGAAACGACCCTACGGCAAGCCGAGGCATACACGACATATGGACGTCAGCCGGGAACTGAGAGACGCACCAACCCCGAAGGCATTCTTAGGAGAAGCCATCGCCAAGTCAAGCTCACTGCGGAAAAGAAAGCGGGTCGGCCGCGTTCGCTTGACAACCCATCCCACGGCCGGATACATTACCCTCGACCGTGGTCGCACCGGCTCTGCCTGGCTTCTTTTGGGCTTGACGATCCCTGGTTCGTCGATTGCATGGGCTTGGGGTTTTCCGGTCGCGCGACAGAAAGGCACGCACGATGAAGGTTGTCCACTACGAGCGGATCGAAGCCCTTCCGGTTCAGATGGAAGGTGCCCGCGGGGTCCGGATGCGGTGTCTGATCGGCGAGGCGGATCGCGCTCCCAGTTTTACCATGCGTCAGTTCGAGATCGCCCCTGGCGGATGCACGCCCAAGCACGCGCACGGTTACGAGCACGAGGTGTACGTCCTGGAGGGCGAGGGGGTGGTTTTGGAGGGTGAGGTGGAACGCGCGATCCGGCCGGGGACGGTCGTTTTCGTGCCGCCCGACCAGGTCCATCAGTTCCGCAACACGGGATCGGTGCCGTTGATGTTTCTTTGCCTGGTTCCGCACCCATTGCGCGGCATGGCGACCTCGTGCGTCGCGGCGTGCGGGTGCGAATGAGCGATCGTCATGCACGCTTCTGCTGCTGCCGAGATCGCGCGGCTTCGCGATGCCATACGGAAGCACGACTACAAGTACTACGTCGAAGCATCGCCCGAGATCAGCGATCTCGAGTACGACCGCCTGGTGGTCCGGCTCAAGGAGTTGGAGGCCAGGCATCCCGAGCTGATCACGCCCGACAGCCCGACCCAGCGGATCGGCGACCAGCCCGTGCCCGGCCTCGTGCCGATCACGCACCGGGTTCCGATGCTGTCGATCGAGAACACGTACAGTCTCGACGACTTGAAGAAGTTCGGCGAGCGCACGGCGAAGCTCTTGCCCGGGGAGAAGATCGAGTGGGTGGTCGAGCTGAAGGTCGATGGCGTGGCCGTATCGTTGCTCTATGAGGACGGGGTGCTGGTCTACGGCGCCACGCGCGGCAACGGCACCGTGGGCGACGACGTGACCCACAACATCCGCACGATCCGCGAGGTGCCGTTGCGTCTTGTCGGCGAGCCGGTCCCGCCCGTCCTCGAAGTGCGGGGCGAGATCTACATGACCAACTCCGATCTGGTGACGCTGAACCAGGCGCGGAAGGCGGACGGTGAACCCCCGTTCGCCAACACGCGGAACGTGACGGCGGGCACGATCAAGTCGCTCGATCCGCGGGTCGCGGCCGGGCGCCGGCTGCGGTTCTTCTGCCACAGCGTGGGTTCCGTCGAGGGTCTTCGGGCCCGGACGCACATGGAGTTCCTGGCCGAAATGCGTAGGCACGGCCTGCCCTCGACGCCTTTGGTCGAGTGCTTTCCCGATTTCGGCGCGGCGACGGAGTACTGCGAGGGCCTCATCGAGCGGCTTCACGAGCTGGATTTCGAGATCGACGGCCTGGTGCTCAAGGTGAACCGATTCGATCAGCGCCAGCGCCTCGGCGCCACGTCGAAGGCGCCGCGCTGGGTCATCGCCTACAAGTTCGAAAAATACGAGGCGGCGACGCGAGTCCACGGCATCCGCGTGCAGGTCGGCAAGACGGGCGCGATCACCCCGGTGGCCGACCTCGAGCCGGTGGAGTTGGCGGGCACGACCGTCAGCCGGGCGAGCCTGCACAACGCCGACGAGATCGAGCGCAAGGACGTGCGCATCGGCGACGTGGTGGTGGTCGAGAAGGCGGGGAAGATCATCCCTCACGTGGTCCGCGTCGAAAAGCACCTGCGGCGCGGCGAGTTGCCCAAGTTCGCCTTTCCCAAGAAATGCCCCGAGTGCGGCGCGAAGGCCGTCAAGGACGAAGGCGGCGTCTACATCCGCTGCCCCAACCCCGAATGCCCGGCCCAAATCAAGGAGCGCATCCGCTACTTCGCCAGCCGCAATGCGATGGACATCGAAGGGCTCGGCGACAAACTGGTCGATCAGCTTGTCGGCCGAGGGCTGGTGCGAAGCTACGGCGATCTGTACCGGCTCCAAGCCGAGCAACTGGTCGACCTCCAGCGCATGGGCCGGCGCTCGTCGGAGAAGCTCGTGGCGGCGATCGCGTCGAGCAAGCAGCGCGGATTGGCCCGACTGCTTGCGGCGCTGGCGATCCGCCATGTGGGCAACCGCGTGGCCAGCGTGCTGGCCACGCATTTCGGCTCGATGGAGAAGCTCCGCGCGGCCCGCGTCGAGGACCTCAGCGCGGTCCTCGAGATCGGCCCGGTCATCGCCCAAAGCGTCTACGATTTTCTGCACAGCGATGACGGCACGAAGACCATCGACGACCTTGCCGCGTTGGGGGTCACGATGGAGGCCAAGGCCAAGGCTCCGGCCTCCCAGGCCCTGGAGGGCAAGACGATCGTCGTGACCGGCACGCTGAAAAACTACTCGCGCGATGAGATTCAGGACTTGATCGCACGGCACGGCGGCCGCGCCGCGTCGAGCGTCTCGAAGAAGACCGACTTTGTCCTGGCCGGCGCCGAGGCCGGCAGTAAGCTCGACAAGGCACGCGAGCTGGGCATTCCCGTGCTCAGCGAAGAGGAGTTCGAGGAATTGCTTCGACGGTAACAGCCGCCGTCGAACGAACGACGAAGCCAGAAGCGACGCGCTGCGTCGCTCGTTCGCGTCGGTTTGACGGTTTTTTCCCGTAACCGTTCGCGAGGACGGTCCCGATGTTCGCCGTCCTCAGGCTTTTCGCGGGTTTTCCTCAATCCCAGGAGGCGCGCCATGCCCGACACTTGTCCGATGTACCGATGGATGAACTACGGGAGCTACTGCTCGTTCTACGCGCTGCGATGTCCGAACTGCGACCAACCGCATTCGTGGGACGGACCGTGCAATGTGAGGCTGGGCTGTCCGCAGGAGGGCTGCCAGAGAAACGCGAAGGTCCCCCAAGTCGACGATGCACAACCCCAATTCGCCCCGGAGCTTGTCGAGAAGGGGCTGCCAGGCTATCCCAGGTTCTTCGACCTCAATCCCGGGGCGATGATCCGCAACCCGGCCAAGAAGACCCGCGTCCGCGTGGTCGAGTTCGAGAGATCGCCCGGGCAAGCCGCCCTGGCGAGGGTCTTCCTCGTCGAACTGCTGCCGAACGAGTTCGATTGGGAGATCGAGCCTCGAAGCCTCCCGCCCATCCAGGTGGCGCTTGGGTACGAGGTCTCGCCAGACTTCCCCATGTCGCCTGACCGGTCGTTTGCGAAGGGTGAGGTCGAGACGCAGGATGCCGTGGGTTTCTACCGGAGGCTCCGCGTGCGGATCACCAAATCGCCCCGCCTCTGGCTCGAGTACGACGTGTTGCTCGCCAACCCCGGGCCGGTCGGCGTCACTCCGTAAGGGGGCGGCTGAAGTCCTCGGGCGCGAGACGCGGCTTGGCGCTGCGCGCGCATCGGAAGCCCAGGCCGGGCTCGTACGACTGCCGGATCTGCGCGAACCGCTGCCGAGGTCCGAGCAGGCAGTCGTTCAGTTGCGGCGCGCCCTTGACGACGGAGAACGACCCACCCCGCACCACGCGCCATCCTCCCTCGGGGGGAGGCGGCCTGAGGCCAAGGGCATAATGGTGCGGGTAGGGGACCTGCCACGAGCACGTCCATTCGGCGACGTTTGAGTAGAGGCCGTACACGGGCGGTACGGTGTCCAGGCAGTCCCAGGCGGGTTGACCGGCCGCCTCGAACGTCCAATGCGCGGCGCGCTGGGCATCGTCGCCCCACGGGAACTCACGCGTGCCTCGCCGCGTGGCCGCATACTCGTATTCCCATTCGGTCGGGAGCCGCTTGCCCACCGACTCCGCGTACCAGGCCGCATCGTCGTAACCCACGAACACCATCGGATCGTCGGGGCGAGGCTCCAGCCCCTGTTCCTCATAGTAGGAAAGCAGGGGCCGCAGAACGTCGGCCCGCTGCACATCGCGCACGCGGACCTCGGTGGCATCGAGCCAGAAGGCAGGCACGTTGCGCCGGTGCGGCGGGACTTCTTGCATGGCGGGCGTGCCGACCGTGAACTCGGCCGCGCCCTCGAAGCGAGCCATTCCCTCGGTGACCGAGACGCGCGGGATGACAATCGCGTGCAGCTCGACCACGCCGTCTGGTCCCACGACGAAACTCTGATGAGGGTGCGCCTCGGGGAAACTCGCACCCGGGCGAGGCACGCGCCGAAAGACCTCGTGGAAACTGTAGCCTTCGGTGTTGGCCACCGCCACCACGAGGTACTCGCCCGGTGCCAGCATCACCTCGATTGGGCTCGGTTTGGCCGGGCGCACGGCCCGCTCGGGCTGGGGTTCGCCGGTAATCGGGTCCAGGGGATGAAAAACCACCGTGGCGCCCGGCGGATCGGTGGCCAGCCGCACCGGGCGCAGCGCCGTGTCCGATCGGCGATCCAGCATCACCAGAAAGGTAAAGCCCAGCGCTGCGCCCGCAACGCCGATCGCGGCCGAAATGGCGGGCCTGCGTCGAACCCATCGCACCGCGCGGCCGAACCATCCAGGGGGATGGGCGCGAACCGGTTCTCCGCGTACAAAGCGCCCCAGGTCTTGGGCCATCTCGTGGGCCGTCGCGTATCGGTGCCGCGGCTCCTTGGCCATCGCCTTCAGGCAGATCTTCTCCAAGTCCCAAGGGACCGTCGGCACGAGCTTGCGCGGCGGCTTGGGATCGTCGTGAAGGATCTGCTGGAGCAAGACTCGAGTCGGTCCTTCGAATGGGCGACGGCCCGTCAGCATCTGGTACAGCACGACACCGAGGGAATACACATCGCTGCGCCGGTCGACCCGGTAGTTCTCGCCCCGCGCTTGCTCGGGCGGCATGTAGGCCGGCGTCCCGATGACCTGACCCGGCATGGTGGCGGTCGCCTCGGGGTCCTGGCGCTTGGCCACTCCGAAATCGCTCAGATGCGGCTGGTCGTTGGCATCGACGAGGATATTGCCGGGTTTGACGTCGCGATGGACGATCCCGGCCTCGTGGGCCTCGTGCAACGCCTCGGCCAACAGGGCGCACATCGTGGCCGTCTCGCGCGGGCCGGGCTGCCGGCGCAGCGTCCACTCGGTGAGCGTGCATCCCTCGATCAACTCGCTGGCGATGTAGACCGCGTCGCCTTCCCGGCCGTACTCGTAGACTGCCACCAGATTCGGGTGGCGGACTTGAGCCGCCGCTTGCGCTTCGCGAAGGAACGCGGCCGCCATGCTCTCTTGCGATGGGTCCAGCCGGGGGATCTTCAGCGCGACCAGACGATCGAGCTGCGTGTCGCGGGCTTTCCACACCTCGCCGTATTGCCCCCGGCCAAGGCGCTCGAGCAACTGATATCGCCCGAAACGCCTCGATGGCGGCGGTTGCCAAGCAACCGTGGCCTCGAGGACCGATTGGCGCTCGATGCGGCTTCCGCAGGTCGGGCAGACCAAGTCCGATGCAGTTGCCTCGTCCGGGACCTCCAACTCGTGGTTGCAATTCGGGCAGGCGATCCGCATCGTCGCGTCCTTCGTCCTGCGGAGAAACCACCTCGTTGCCGATCTTCTCTGCCTCGGTCAAGCCGCATTGTACTGCGGCGCGCGGCGAGACTCAATCCCGCGAACTGCCGCTGCCGACGCGGAACGAGATCCTGAAGCGCGTGCCAAAGGCCCATCCTCGGCTGTTTGTTCGCCCTGAGGACCTGCCGCGGCTGCGCGAACTCGCCCGAGGGCCGATGCAGGAGCCGTTCAAGGAACTCGAGGCCCGCTGCGAGCGGCTTCTGAAAAAGCCTCGGCCGACGGCCGAGCCGCGCACCTATCCGCCGGGCACCGTGCGGCTCAGCGAGGAGTGGCGCGAGATCTGGTGGGGGAACCGCCTGTACACGATTTCTCGCGCGCCTATACCTTCCTCCACGACCTGCTCTCCGACGAAGAACGCCACGTATGCCGCCGCGTGATGAAGGTGCGCGGCGACACCAATGGCGGATTCGGCGACCTCACCTCGTCGCGCCGTGCCCAGGCCAATGCCCCACTGGTTGGCATGCTGGCGGCCCAGTCGGGCAACGGGCACTGGCAGTGGTACGTCGATCGGGTGGACGCGCTCAAGGCGAAGAAGCCCGGGCTGCCCACGCCCGGGGCGTACATCGGCTTCCTCCGGGGCGCCAGGCCACCGGTGCAACCGAAGCCGCCCGTCGACGATACCGCGACGCTTCGCGCCGAGGGGCTTTCGGCCAAGGGGCAAATCGTCGTCCAGCGCCGCCGCGCCGACGGATCGGTGGTGGAGACGCGGGGTCCGACGCCCTAAGGTCGTGTACGGTTGGCCCGCTTGGGTCTTACTGGTCCCAGCCCCGGCAAGACGCGGGTGGATGGGTCAAACCGGGCAAAGGGGCAGGCTGCGCGACCGCCGCGATGCGCCCACGCAGCCTGCTTTTCTTTTGCGCAATCCGCACAATCGGCGCGCGCGGTGCGACCGTTAGAAAGAGCTAAAGTCGCACGGCGGAGCGAATCGAAACTAATCTGCGGAAGGCTTGTTCCGCGGCGCTGCCCGAAGTAACGAAGTCACGGCACGCGCGGGAACAGGCGCTCAGGGGGGACGCTGCTGAAACGTAGTTGGCGTGGCGAGGGCGGGCCGCTCTTGTCGCGCTTGTCCGCCGGTCTGTGCGCTGGCGGACATTCTGCACGTTTCTCCCTCGGATGGTCCATTGGCGCTCGGCGTCGGTGCCGCGTAATCCCGGAAAGAGAGGTAGGTTGGTTGAACCATGCCTTCCCTATTTTACGGATTTTCGCTGACTTCCGGATGCCCTGTTTGCCGATGTGTGGAGTAGTGGCGCGGGTCAGAGGGATCTGCCCCACCGCTTACGCGAAGCGAGTAACGCAAAGCCCCGACCCAGGTGTCTGCCTTCGCCCGCCCGGCTTCCAGCCGGCCCGACGGAACGACCAGCGGCGCGACAGGCAACGACACAAAGGGCCAACCGCTTCGGCGCGAGCCTGCGCGGCTCGGGTCGAGGCGCCACGCAAACCATGCGAGTGAGATATCGGAGAGCCTGCAATGAAGGTCTTCACAACAGGTCAGGTCGCCAAGATCTGTAAGGTGGCCCCCCGCACCGTCAGCAAATGGTTCGATTCGGGCCGATTGAAAGGCTATCGTATTCCCGGGTCGCAAGACCGCCGCATCCCGCGCGAGTACCTCATCCGGTTCCTCAAAGAACACGGCATGCCGTTGGGCGACCTCGAGGACGAGGCGATGGCCAAGGTCCTCATCGTTGCCCAGGACCAGATTCTGGTCGAGAACATCAAGCGGGAACTCCCGCTGGAGCGGTCGTTCAAGGTGGCGGTGGCTGCCAGCGGCTTCGACGCAGGCATCCAGGCCGAGAGCTTCAAGCCCGACTGCATGATCGTCGATTTCTCGATTGGCCGGACCGAGGCCCTCCAGATCTGCCAGAACCTGCGACGGAACGCCGACTTCGCCGACGTGATTCTGATCGCCCTGCTGCCCGACGACGGCAGCTCGACGAGCTTCGACCGGTCGAGCATCAACGAGACGTTCAAGAAGCCCTTCGACGCGGCGCTGTTGGCCGAGCGGCTCCGCACGCTGATCGGCGCGAAGAAGGAGCTTGTGTAACCGGTTTCGGCCCGCCCTCGCCAGGGACGTCTCCCACCGTACTCCCACTCGCCGGTTCCTGACCAACCCGTCGCGGCCGAACCCCCGCGACGGTTTTTTGTTTCTTGGCCGGGTCACTCATACCGCAGCGCGTCGATCGGATCGAGGCGGCTGGCGCGGCGCGCGGGGTAGTAGCCGAAGATCACGCCGACCACCGCGGCAAACCCGATGGCCAACGCCGCCGCCTTGAACGAGACGAGCATGGGCCACTTCGTGCCCGTCGTCAGCGTGTTGATGACCGCCGTGACCCCCATCGAGGCGCCGGTACCCAGCGCCAAGCCGACGATGCCCCCGAGCGTCGACAGCACGACGGCCTCGACGAGGAACTGGCGCCGGATATCGCGCTGCCGCGCGCCGACGGCCATGCGGATGCCGATCTCGCGGGTCCGCTCGGTCACCGAGACGAGCATGATGTTCATGATGCCCACGCCGCCGACCAAGAGCGAAATGCCCGCAATGGCCGACAAGAGCGCCGTCATCGTGCCCATGACCATCGAGAGCATCTTGGCGATTTCCATGGTCGTGTGGACCTCGAAATCGGGGGGCTCGCCCCGCCGGATGTCGTGGCGTTCCATGAGCAACTGGCGGATTTCGTGACCGGCCTGCTCCATGAGCGTCGCAGACTTCGCCGACGCGAGGATCACATCGACCTTGTTGAACATCGAGCCGCGCAGGCGGCTCCGCGCCGTGGTGTAGGGCACCAGCACGAGGTCGTCCTGGTCTTCGCCGACCAGGTTGGCGCCCTTGGCCTGGAGGATGCCGATGACGCGGAACGGGATGTTCTTGATGCGGATTTGCTGCCCGAGCGGGTTCGTCGTCTGAAAGAGCTTCTCGACGATCGTCTGGCCGATGACACACACCTTGGCCGCGGCGCTGACATCGCGTTCGGTGAAGAAGCCGCCCGCGCGGAGTTCCCAGTTCCGCACCACGAGGAAATCCATCGTCACGCCGAGGATGTCCTTGGGGCTCCAGTTCGTGTTGCCGTAGATCACCTGGGCGCGGGCGCCGACCAGCGGCGAGACGGCGATCAACGAGGGGCACTCGAGGGCCAGGGCTTCGGCGTCGTCGGAGGTCAACGTCGGCATGCTTCCGCGGCCGCCGCGGACCCCGCCTTGTTGCCCGCTACCCGGATGGATGATGATCACGTTCGGGCCGACCCCCTGGATCTCGCGTTGCACCAGCGTGCTGGCGCTTTGGCCGAGCGACACGAGCGTGGTGACGGCGGCGACGCCGATGACCACGCCCAGGACGGTCAACCCCGCCCGCATCTTGTTCTTGCCCAAGGCCCGCAGGGCCACGCGAAGCGTCAAGAGCGCGTTCACGGCAGCCTCCTCCAGCGCCGGGCGCAAGAGGTCGGCAGGCGGTGGCGGGCGGACTGCGGCGCTCGGATCATCGCGTCATTTCACGCCGGTGACCAACTCCATGCCCTCCTCGACGTCGCCCGAGAGCACCTCGGTGTGCTTGTGGTCGCTCAGCCCGACGACGATTTCGATCGCGCGCAGCCGCTGGCCCTCGAGCACCCACACATGGCGGCGGTTGCTCGTCTTGCG
>DYLT01000452.1 GCA_020721945.1 Blastopirellula marina | reverse complement strand
GCACTTCCGAGCCGCTTCCGTACCGCAAGACCGACGCCATTCGGGCAAGCTGCGCGAGGTAGAGAGATTTGGTTGACCCCGTGTCCTCGTCATCTTACGCCTGGCGCGAGCCGGTGGTCAAGAAGTCGAGCTTTACCTGATCGCCGACTTCGCCCATAATGCCGCCCTGGGCCGACAGGCCAAGCGGTTCGTTTGGCAGCGGCGCAAGCATTGGGTGTCAAGGAGGATGCGATGATACGGCGGGTTCACGTGCTTTGGGGAGTCGCCCTGGCTGCCTTGGCCGTCGGATTGCTCGGCGCCGGCGGGTGCAAGCAGTCGGAGACGGCCGCCAGCAACGGCGCGGCGCCGGCGGGTGCCACCGCGAGCGGCGAGACGACCTCGCCGGCCGGGCAGACCCCGCGCGGCCAGACCGACCAGGCGCCGACGGCCCGCGCCGTCCTCGAGAACATGGTCTCCGCCTACCAGCGCGCCGGGGCCTATGCCGACAAGGGCACCATCCGGCTCCAGGCCAAGGAGGGCGATCAGCCCGTGGATCAGTCGGCCGAGTACTCGGTCGTTTTTGCGCGGCCCAACAAGATCCGCATGAGGGTCTACGAAGGCGTCATGGTCAGCAACGGCGCCGAGATGTCGGCCTTCGCCAATCACGTGCCGAACCAGGTCGTCAAGCGGCCGGCGCCGGCGCAGATCAGCATCCACACGCTGTTTGCCGACGAGATGTTCGGCGGCGCGATTTCCGGGGCCGTGTCGCAGGCTCCCACGCAGAGTTTTTCCTGGGTGCCCGTCCAATTACTCCTGCTGTTGGCCGACGACCCGCTGAAGACCCTGCTGCACCAATCGGACGAGCCCGTGCTCTTGGATCCGGCAAGAATCGACGAGCACGAATGCCTGCGCGTGGAACTAGCCCGCCCGGACGGCAAGGCCACGCTCTGGATCGACCGGCAAAGCCACCTCCTGCGCCGGCTGCAATTCCCGGTCGACGAGATGCTCAAGCAGATCCCGGCCGAGAAGAAGGTTCGCGGCTTGACCCTTTCGGCCGACTTCGTCGACGCCCGGTTCCAGGATCAGGTGGACGAATCGGCATTCCGGTTCGAGATTCCCAGCGACGCCCGGGTCTTGGAGACGCTCATGCCGCCCGCGATGCTGCTGGTGGGCCATCGGGCGCCGGAATTCTCGTTTACCGGTCCGGATGGCAAGCCGATCGACCTCCCATCGCTTCGCGGCAAGGTGGTGGTGCTCGACTTCTGGGCGACGTGGTGCGGTCCGTGCCGGGTCAAGCTGCCGCTGGTCGAGAAGGTCTATGCCAAGTACAAGGGCCACGAGAAGGTGGCCTTTGTCGCGGTGAGCGTGGACCGGCCGGAGACACCCGACAAGGACCTTCAGAGCGTCTTCCGCGAGTTGAACGTGACCCTGCCCGTCGCACGCGACCCGCAGCAAGACGCCGGAAAGAAGTTCTTTGTCGAGGCGATTCCGGCCAGTTGCATCCTTGGGCCGGACGGCGTGGTGCAGGACTTTCAAGCGGGTTTTCGGCCGACTCACGACACCGATTTGGCCGCGAAGATCGAGAAGCTCCTGGCGGGCAAGAGCATCCAGGAGCAGCCGCTTGGGCAGCTCCAGGAGGAACGGAAGCTCTACGCGGCGTGGCTCGACAAATGGGTCAAGGAAGGACTGTTCCTGCCGCCATCGCCCGACGACCAGGAGGTGCCCAAAACGGAAATCGCGCCGCGCAGCGATCCGAAACGGTTCACCCTCGCCCCGCTCTGGAAATGCCCGGACCTCAAGTCGCCCGGCAATCTGCTGGTGGTGGCCGACCCGGCCGGGCCACCGCGCCTGTACGTGCTCGACGCATGGCGCACCGTGGCCGAGTTGGGCTCCGACGGCCACGTGGTGGCCCCGCACGCGCTGGATATTCCCGAACGCCAGGCGGCGACCTTCCTCCGCACCTTCGGCAATGGGACCAGGCGGTGGTTCGTCGTTTCCGGGGCGATGCAGCAGCAAGTCCACCTCTTCGACGAGCAGTGGAAGAAGCTGGTGAGCTTCCCCGAGGACGCGCCGGAGCATCCCCACGCCGGCATCGCCGATGCCCTGCTGGCCGACCTCGATGGCGATGGATCGCCCGAGATCTACGTGGGCTACTTCGGCGAGGTGGGCGTTCACGCCGTCTCGCTCGAGGGGAAACGGCTTTGGGCCAACCGGTCGCTCTCGATGGTCTCGCGCCTGGCTGCGCTGGGGCGCGGTGCCGAGGGTCACGGCAGCCTGCTGTGCACCAATGCCCTGGGCTCGCTCGTCGCGCTGGATCACCAAGGCAAACGCCTCGACGAGTACCGCGTGCCCAACCGACTGATCCACTGGCTCGTCGGGGCTGACCTCGAACGCGGAAAATCGCCCATGCTCGCTGGCCTGTACCTGGCCGATTTCGCATCGAGCGTGGCCATCGGATTGGGACCCAAGGGCGAGGAACTCTGGACCTACCCGCTCCCCAAGGGCATCCACCAGTGGCCGATCGAGCAGATTATCCCGGCTCGGCTTTCGGCCGAGGGCCCGGGCCAGTGGCTCTTCCCGGCCGCCGACGGTTCGATCCACATTCTTGCGGCCGACGGCAAACCGCTCGACCAATTCCACTACGGCGAGGCCCTGACCGGCATGGGAACGATGCTCGTCGACGGCCAGCCGGTGCTGGTCGTCGCGACCACCAAGGCGGTCGAGGCCTGGAAGATCGGCTCCGCCGCCGGCAAGAACTGAGGGCCTGCG
>DYLT01000451.1 GCA_020721945.1 Blastopirellula marina | reverse complement strand
GCACCGCGGAAGCAATGGAACAACGGGCCCGCCAGTTCGCCGACCGCTATGCCGCCGTACGCGAACAGATCAGCCGGGTGATCGTCGGCCACGAGGAGGTGATCCACGGGGTACTGACCTGCCTTTTCGTGGGCGGGCATTGCCTCTTGGAGGGCGTGCCCGGACTGGGCAAAACCCTGCTGGTGCGCACGCTCGCCCAGGTGCTCGACCTCGAGTTCTCGCGCATCCAATTCACTCCGGACCTCATGCCGGCCGACATCCTCGGCACGAACATGGTCATGGAGGGCCCCGACGGCAAGCGGTTCTTCCAGTTCCAGAAAGGCCCGATCTTCACCCAAATCTGCCTGGCCGACGAGATCAACCGTGCCACGCCGAAAACCCAGTCCGCCATGCTCGAAACGATGCAAGAGGGCACAGTCACCGCCGCCGGCACCCGGTACGAGCTGAAAAGGCCGTTCTTGGTCATGGCCACCCAGAACCCGATCGAGCACGAGGGCACCTATCCGCTCCCCGAGGCCCAACTCGACCGCTTCTTCTTCAAGCTGCTGGTGGGCTACTCGAACCGCCAGCAGGTGGCGGCCATCATCGAGCGCACCACCCAGAGCCAGACCGTAAAGCCCGCGAAAGTCTTGGATGGCGACGAGATCCTCCAGTGGCAGGCGATGGTCCGCGAGGTCATTCTCGCTCCGCACGTGCAGGACTACATCGTGCGGCTGGTCCTGGCCACGCATCCCGATGGCCCGTTCGCCCTGCCGATCACGAACCAGTTCGTTCGCTGGGGCGCGAGCCCTCGGGCGGCCCAGACGCTGGCCCTGGCCGGAAAGGTCCGAGCGCTCTTGGATGGCCGCTACAACGTCAGCTTCGAGGACGTGCGCCGCGTGTACTTGCCCGCCATGCGCCACCGAATCATCCTCAACTTCGAGGCCCAAGCCGAGGGCATCGACCCCGACCAGGTGTTGCTCGATCTGTTGGAGAAGGTGCCGGAGAAGGACGCGGGGGGGTGAGGGATTGGGGATGGGGCCGAGTCGCCGTTCGCCCTGGCGCCGGCCGGCGCGCGGCAACGGTTTTCGGGCCCAAGTGGCTTGGCCGGGCCGAAGCGGCCGAACGGTCTTTACCGGCGGGTTGGCATCGGCGACAATCGGTGTACGGTGCGTTCCCGTCGAGCAGAGGGTTCCTCGTGGCGATGGTTTGGCTGGCCCACCACGTCCCATGTCCACTTCCGCCCCGCTGCTGAGTCCCGAGCTACTGGCCCAGTTGGAGCGGCTCGAGCTGGTCAGCCGGAAGGTGTTTCGCGGCCGGATGAAAGGCGAGCGGCGCAGCCGGCGCAAGGGGCAGAGCGTCGAGTTCGCCGACTTCCGGAGCTACGTGCCCGGCGATGACCTCCGGTTCATCGACTGGAACACCTACGCCCGGCTCGAACGGCTATTCTTGAAGATGTTCCTCGAAGAGGAGGACCTGCACTTCTACGCGTTGATCGACGCGAGTCCCTCGATGGACTTCGGTCAGCCCACCAAGTTCCAGTACGCCAGGCAGCTCGCCGCGGCGCTCGGGTTTGTTGGTCTGGTCCGGGGCGACCGGGTGAAGATCCAGACGCTGCGGCGCGCGGCCGGGCAGGCCGCTCCCGTGCTGCGCGGCCGGCGCAGCCTGTGGCGCATGCTCGAATACCTCGACGGCCTTTCGCCTGGCGAGATGGTGCCGCTGGCCGAGGGCGTCCGCGACTTTTGCGTGCGGAACTCGGGCAAGGGCATCGTCGTGTTGATCACCGACTTGATGGACAAGGCGGGCTACCAGGGGGCGCTTCGGTACCTGTTGGCCCAAGAGATGGACATCTACGTGATCCACGTTCTTTCGGCGGAGGAGCTGGAGCCGGACCTCCAAGGCGACCTCCGCCTCGTCGACTGCGAGGACCACGATGTGGCCGAGGTCACCGTCACCTCCGCCCTGTTGAAACGCTACCGCCAGACGCTGGCCGCCTTCATCGAATCGGCCCGCGAGTTCTGCACCCGGCGAGGCATCGTCTACCTCTTGGCCAGGAACGACCTGCCCGTCGAGCGGCTCATCCAAGGTTATCTGCGCGAGCGAGGGTTGGTGCGCGGATGATGCCCGAGCTGATCAGTGCGCTCTCGTGGTGGCAATGGCTGGTCCTGGCGGCGGTGCCGCCGGCGATCGTCGCGCTGTACTTCCTCAAGCTGAAGCGCCGGCCGGTCGAGGTGCCCAGCACCTATCTCTGGCACCAGTCGATCGAGGACCTCCACGTCAACACGATCTGGCAGCGGTTGCGGAATAACCTCCTCTTGTACCTTCAGTTGGGCGTGGTGGCCCTGGTCATGCTGGCCGTGCTCCAGCCCGGGTGGCGAAGCCACAAGGCGCCGGGCAAGCACGTGATCTTCCTGATCGACCACTCGGCAAGCATGCAAGCCACCGACCTTGAGCCCTCGCGCCTGGCCGAGGCGAAACGCCAGGCCCTCGAGGAGATCGAGCAATTGGCCGCCGGCGACGTGGGCATGGTGATCGCCTTCAGCGACACGGCCGAGGTCAAGCAGAGCTTTACCGACAATCTCCGGGATTTGCGGCGCGCGGTCGAGTCGATCCAGCCGACCGGCAGGAGCACGTCGCTTGGCGAGGCCCTCAAGGTCGCCTCCGGATTGGCCAATCCCGGCACGAGCGGCGACATCGACACCTCGATCCCCGCGACGCTTTTCGTCTTTTCCGACGGGCGATTCGCGAAGGTTTCGAGTTTCCGCCTGGGCCATC
>DYLT01000450.1 GCA_020721945.1 Blastopirellula marina | reverse complement strand
CTGGCTTACCTGCCCCAGCCGTCGGCGAGCCGAAATTCGGAAAGTCCTCCAAGGGCAGGGCGGTGCGACCAGCCGGCGGCCCCGCACGCGGCGCCTCGTCCGTCCGGGGCACCGAGGGGTCCTCCGTCCTGGGAATCGTGCCCGTCCCATTGGCCAGCTTGGCTGGACGCTCCGGCGGTTTCTTCTTCTGTATGACCACGGCCGCCTGGTCGCTGGCCCGGCGCTCCGCTGGCTGCCGACGCTTCGCCCGGCGCTCTTCCTTTGAGCTGGGGCGGGTGCTTTCCAGCGGGATGTCAACCCCGACGCCGCAATGCGGGCAGATCCCCCGCAGGCCAGCTTGGAACGACTTGACGTTCAGCTTGTGGCCGTTCGGGCAATAGAACCGAATACCCATGGCGCCGCTTCTCCGGGAAGGTTGGCTCCTGGCGGGCCCTCGTTCTAGTTTAGCCGCAAGGCCGAGCCGAGTTCCAGAGCCTTCCCGCGCCGGCGATGGGCTACTGCCAGCGTCCCTGGCCGACGCGGCAGGTCTTGCGGTCGAGCGGTCGTCTGAAGTTAAATGGACTAAAGCGTCATCGTTCGTCCCTTGTTCCTCCGGACCGTCAATGCCTTCCTGCGAGTCAACCCCTGTGTCAGACGAGTTCAATCCGTTTCGCGAGTGGCTTGGACGGGAAACTGGACGCGAGCCGAGCAGTCATTACGATCTCCTCGGTATTGCCAACAACGAGATCGATGGCGAGCTGATCGCGCGGAGGGCCGATGCCCTGACGGCTCGGATTCGACAGTTCCGGCCGGGTCCTTACATCGCGGCGTGGCAACGGTTGCTCGACGCCGTGGCCGAGGCGAAGGAGTGTCTGGTCGATCCGACGCGACGGACGGCTTACGACGCGTCGCTTCGGCGCAAGGGGTCGGACCCGGGCGTACACCCCCCGCCCGACTGGAATACGGATGCGTCGGGCCGTTCAGACGAGGTTGGATATTCTGGGTTCGTGGTCCCCGAGCGCCAGGGTGTTCCCGTGGCTTCGCCACGGTCGCCGGCCGTCCCAGGCGCGCTCCGCCTGCTGGCGATGGTCGGAGTGGGGATGTCGCTCGTGCTCGTTTTGGCGGTGGTCCGACAAAGGCCCTCTTCGCCGGTGCCGGGGCGTGTCGCCGCGGCCGGAGAAAGCAAGGAAGCCGGGGTCTCGCAAGGCGCGGTCGACCGGCCTCGGCCAGTGGAAACCCAGGCCGAACCCGCCGAATCGCTCGCCAAGCGCCCCACGACTGCGGCAACCACCAGCCCGGGTGATTCACCTAGCGGGGCGCCGGGCGAAGATAGCGCAAGCCCGGCGGTAACCCAAGCGTTGGGACGTGTGCGCGCGGCCATGGCCCGGCGCGATCTCGGCACCGCCCGGCAGCAGCTCAAGGCGGCGTCCCAGAGCGCCCTGGGCCCGGCCGACCAGGCCGAGATTGCCCGGGTCGAGGGCCTGCTAGGCAACGTCGAGGAATTCTGGAAGGGAATGCGTCAGGTCCTGGCAGGGCTTCAACCGACTCAAGAGATCATGTTGGGCAACACCCCGGCGATCGTAGTCAGTGTCGATGCGGATTCGTTGACCTACCGCAGCGAGGGGGCCAACCATACCTACACGCTGAAGGACATGCCGGGTTCCGTGGTGCTTGGGTTGGCCCAGAGCGGGTTCACCAAGGCCGCGTCGCAGAACGTCTTGATCGGTGCGTTCTTGGCCGTCGATGCCCAGGGCAACCCGAACCTAGCCCGGCGACTCTGGCAAGAGGCTGCCCAGCAGGGAGAGGACGTGGCCGATTTGCTGGCCGACTTAGGCCGGGCCGGTGCCGGGCCACGGTCTGGGACCCCTGATCGTCAAGCACCTCCTGCGGACCCGGCCCGGTTGAAGAACGCCCGGGAGGCGATACGCCAGAAGTTCCGCGACGAGTTCGCCCAGGCCACCAAGGCGCTCGGCAAGGCGGCCTTGGCCCGAACACTGATCGACGAGGCCATGGCCTCGAGCCCAGACCCGGCAAACCGTTACGTTCTGCTCGACGAGGCCCGCCAGCAGGCCGCGGCCGCGGGCAAGGCCGTGCTGGCGTTCGAAGCGATCGACGGGCTGGCCGCCTGGTTCACGGTCGACCCGTTGGCCACGAAAGTCTCCACGCTGGAGGTCGTTGCCAGGTCGGCCACGAGCATAAAAAGCCAGCGCGAGTTCGTCCAGGCGGCGATCAGGACCGCGATCGAGGCATCCCAGGCCCAGCGCGCCGAGGAAGCGCAGAAGTTGGCCGATCTGGCCCTGGTTGTGGCCAGGCGCTCGAAGAACGCCGCGCTGATCCGTTCGGCCCTGGCCGCGCGCCAACAGATCGGTTCGGCGCGGCCTTCCGGTGTGGGCGACAACGAGAACCCATAGCCGCCCGGCGCTGGATCGTCGGGTCGCCGGCCGCCTCTACTTCCTCAGTTGTCGCTTCAGGTCGAGCACCGCATCGACCAGTTCGTCGGGACCGTGGCGGAGGACGTCGCAAGCGGGCAGGCCCATACGGCGGCGCACCGCCTCGCGTTCGGCGGCCACCTCGGCGTCCGAGTACCGGGCGCCGTTGATCGCCACGCCGATCACGCGGCAGGGGTGCATGAGGCGGGCTGCTGCCTCGTAGAAGTCGCGGACCTGCTCGAGCGGCGCCAGCGCGCGGTCGAGGGAACGGGCGGAGCTCCCGCGGCGCGCGGCAGCGCGCTCGAACGCCTCGGCTGGCGGCTGTGGAGCTTCCTCGTCGCCGGTCCGCGGCGCTAC
>DYLT01000072.1 GCA_020721945.1 Blastopirellula marina | reverse complement strand
GGATGCGCCGGACCACGTCGGCCATGAATTCCGGCGGCCGGGAGCCGACGTTCACGTCGATGTAGGCCGCGCCCTTCTCGTCCTGGAACCTGGCCAGCTCGACAACGCCCGCCAGATCGCCCGCCTCGAACAGCTTCCTGGTCGAGGGCACCGAGTCGTTGATCGTTTCGCCAATCAGCGTCAGACCGGCAATTGCCATCCGTTCCTCCGGGTAGAGCAAGGTTGGTGACCAAGCGCTCCGGCCGGCGTGAGCCGGGCCGAAGCACCGTTCATCGCGGCGGCTTGTCTTCGGGTTCCTGCGGGGGGGTGGGTGTCTCGTCGGGGGCGGGGCGGCCCGCATGGTCGCGCTCGAGGTAGGTGTTCGCCCAGGCCGAGGAGTGCTTGAGCCGGGCATCGTACACGACGATCGGGCCATCGAGCATCCGTTCCGACTCGCCGTAGTACTTCAGACGCTCGTAGACCCGCGCCCAGAAACACTCCTTGTCCAACAGTTCGCACTTTCCGCCGGCCGATCCGCCGCAGGGCCCATTCCGCGAGTGCTTCGAACAGGAGGCCATGGGGCAAAGGTAGGCGCAGTCGGGCAGGCTGCAATCGCCACAGTCCTGGCAACCGTAGCCCAGGTGCTTCGCCTCGCGCTCCAACCAATACGCCAGCCGGCTGAGGAACCCGGGTTTGCGGTCCCAGCGGGCGTAGATTCGGGCGAAAAGCCCGTACAGGCCCTTGCCGCGCTGGAATGCCCAATCGTGGACCTTGCGCGAGACGCGGTAGCCGAGCGTGACGTGTTTCGATTTCTCGGGCTTCTTGAGCGATGCGAGGTACTGGCGATTGATGCGGTCCGGGGCACTCAGGCCGGTATCGGGGTCGTGCTCGAAGAGGAAGAACTCGCCGGGGTTGGAGTACCGGATCTCCTTGATGAAGTCCTTCCAGTCGTTCTCGCCGTACTGCTGGGCCAGATCGATGATCTCGAAGAAGGTCTCGGCCTTGGAGATCCCGCCCAAATAGCCCGCGGCAAACCCCAGGCCCTTGAACACGGCCAACTGCTTGGCGGCCAGTTCGCGGAAGAACTTCTTGCCTTTGTCGGGTCCGGCGGCCTGCTGGTTGACATCCTCGAGAAGCGAGTCGCTCACCACGCAGCCCGCGAGCTTGCCGCTGTGAAACAGCGTGGCGACGGCGCGGTTGAGGAGGTAGACGTTGCCGACGACCGGGACGTTGACGCCGCGGGCTTCGAGAAACAGCTTGACCTCGTGGAACTTCCGCATGTCGTAGCCCAACTGCGGAATAACCCATTCGGCCCCCACGCGGATCTTGCGCAGCAGCTTGAAGTACTGCGGCATCAACTCGCGCTCGTGCTGTTTGAACGGCGAAACCGCGCAGCCGATATAGAAGTGGGTCTTCGGGAGCGTCTCGGTCCCCCCGCGCCGGCTGGGAACGCGCAGCCCCTGGTTCATCGACCGCAATAAGGCGATCAGGCCGATCGAGTCGAGGTCGAAGACCGGATCGGCCGTTCCGCCGAAGCCGGTGGTCGGGTAGTCGCCCGTGATCGCCAGCAGGTTCTCGAAGCCCTCGGCCGCGTACCGCCAGGCGGCCGCCTCGAGGCCGTTGCGGTTCATGTCCTTGCAGGTCATGTGGAGCACGACGCGGGGGCGGTGTTCGGCCAGGAGCCGGCCGAGCCAATCGGGCGGGAGCATGGGAGCGCCGCCGGGATTGTCGGTGATCGACACCCAGCCGATCCGCGGATCGGACAACAGCGTCTGACCCAGCTCGAACCACTGGTTCGGTTCGCCCAGGGCGGGGAATCCGCGCGATGTGACGACCTCTGCCCCGTAGTAAAAGCGCCCGCTGGTCAGCATCTGGCGCAAGGAGACATTGGGTGTCGAGGGAGCCACGAGCAAAGAGTCCCTTGGTGCGATGAGATGGGGTGGGGTTTACACAACACGTTGTCGAAAAGCTCGAGGTCGAATACCTTTGGACCGCAGCGCGAACGCGTGACGACGCGCGAACCCCGTCGGGGTATCGCCCTTCGTCGGGGGAGGTTCGTCATGCGGTCTTCCTCGAGGGGAGGTTCACGCCGCGCCGACGAGTCGGCGCGCCAGGGCGACGGCCCCGCTGGCGTTGTCGCTGTAGCCGTCGGCGCCGATTTCGTCGCAGTACTGTTGGGTGATGGGGGCTCCGCCGATCATCACCTTGGTCTTTCGGCGCAACCCCGCGGCGTCGAGGGCCTGGAGCACCGAGCGCATCTGCGTCATCGTCGTCGTCAACAGGGCCGACATGGCGACGATCGAGCCTTCCTGCTCCTTGGCGGCGTCGACGAACTTCTGCGCCGGAACGTCCACGCCCAGATCGACCACCTTGAACCCGGCCCCTTCGAGCATCGAGGCGACGAGGTTCTTGCCGATGTCGTGCAGGTCGCCCTGGACCGTGCCGATGACGACTCGGCCGGCGGCCTTGGCCCCTGCTTCGGCCAACTTGGGCGTCAACAGCGCAAGCGCCGTCTTCATCGCCCGGGCAGCGATCAGAAGCTCGGGCACGAAGTACTCGTTACACTCGAATCGCTTCCCCACCTCGTCCATCGCCGGGATCATGTACTTGCCGAGCAACTCGGTGGGATTGAAGTTGGCCTCGAGCGCCGCCTTGGTCACCTCTTCGGCCTTCTTCGCGTTGCCGGTCAGAATGGCGTCGTACAACTCTGCCGGTTCGGGCATGGATGCCTCCCGTTCGTACCAGGTGCGTGCCTACCCAAAAACCCCTATGGTAACCGCCGCGCATGGGTCTCGCCAGCCCCCCGAGACCCATCAGGCACGAGGGTCCCCACGGGACGAGTCTAACACACTGCGGAGGTATTTCAAGCTGCGTTCGGCCTGGTCGATCGTCCCACATTCGACACACAAGACACCCCGGTAACCGTGTCGCCGGAGGATCTCGATGCCGTAGCGGAACCCTTTGTCTGAACTGCGGATGAACTCGAGATTGACGCCGATCTGCATCTCCGACATGCGAGGAAAGCCTCCTGGACGACTGATGTTTGCGGAACCTATTCCTTTCGCAAGGCCGAAGGTCAGCCCACCGGCATTTGAGCCGCAGGCAGGTCTCTTGTAAAAAGGTGCTGCGGGGCATCGTGGGCGCAGGACCGCGAGCGATGGGCAGGCTTAGCGGGTTGGGGAATCGCCGGAAGGGGACTCGGCGGGCCTCCCCTCCCCCTCGACGAGTGTGACCAACCGGTCGGGCTCGAGATTGTCGAAGATTTCAGCGATTCCACCGATCCAGCGAACTTCCACCCGGTCGATATGGTCGCGTTGGCCCAAGCCGATGTGCAGTCGCGAGCCCCAGTGGCTCTGGTAGCTCCGGCCGCTATGCACCTCGTCGAGTTGCCGCAGGTCGCCCGCGATGGTGGTCACGTGGGCACCGACGCCGTCGCGGTTGGTGCGCCGGCCAACCAGCCGAACCTGAAGCCAGTGCCTCGTGCCATGCGACTCGCTCAGCATGTTGCGCAAGACGGTCGGCCGCTGGCGGGAGTTGAGCACGACGACGTCGACGTCTCCGTCGTTGTCGAGGTCCTCGAAGGCGGCGCCGCGGCTGGCGGCCACGGGCCGCAGCCCGTCGCCGGCCTGCTTCGACACGTCCACGAACCGGCCCTTGCCCGTGTTCCAAAGCACCACGTTGGGGCACTGGTACCAGGTGCTGCGGTCGCGCAGTTCGATATTGTCTTCGGTGTGGCCGTTGGCGACGTAGAGATCGCGGTGGCCGTCGTTGTCGAGATCGACGAAGCCGGCGCCCCAATTGACGTAGGGCAACAGCGACGAACCCGCGCCGGTCGTCGAGGTGACGTCCTGGAAGACGCCGTCGCCGAAGTTGCGGAAGAGCATGGGCAACTGGCCTTGGTAGTTGGTCGTGTAGAAATCGAGCCGCCCGTCCTGGTCGTAGTCGGCGGCGTCGACGCCCATGTTGGCCACCAGTTCGCCCTGCACATTCATCGCCACGCCGGCGACCACGGCGATCTCGTCGAAGTGTCCTTTCCCGTCGTTGCGGAAGAGGAAGTTCTCCATCACGTCGTTGCAGATGAACACGTCGGTGTCGCCGTCGTTGTCGAAGTCGGCGCAGGTCAGGCCCATCGACCGGCCGGCGTGGGCGGCGATGCCCGATTCGCGGCTGGCGTCGGTGAAGGTGCCGTCGCCGTTGTTGCGGTAGAAGGTGTCGGGCACGGGGCGGTAGTCGCGCGGGGAGGGGTAGGCCGGGAAGCCGCGTTCGGTGCGAGGCACGTGGGTCGCGCAGTCGAGGTCGATGTAGTTGCCCACGTACAGGTCCAAGTCGCCATCGCCCTCGGCATCGAGAAACGAGACCCCCGCCCCGATCCGCTGGCCTCCGCGCGCGACGCCGGCCTTGCCGGTGACGTCGGTGAACGTCCCATCGCCGTTGTTGCGGTACAGCGCGTTGTCGCCGAAGTTGCTCAGATAGAGGTCCGGGTCGCCGTCGTTGTCGTAATCGCCGACCGTGACGCCCATGCCGTAGGCGGTGGAAGCCACGCCGGCCTGTTCGGTGACGTCGCGGAATTTCCAGCCGCCGAGGTTTCGGTACAGCGCGTGCCGGGGCGCCGTGCGGGGCGCGCAGCCCGGCAGGCAAGCGCCGCTGGGGAAGTAGATGTCGATCAGCCCGTCGCCGTCGTAGTCGAACGTGGCGATGCCCGTCGACATCGCCTCGACCACGTAGCGGCGTCCGCTGCTGCCGTCGGTGTGAAGGAAGTCGATTCCGGTCTCGGGCGTGACGTCGTGCAGCCGGATCGCGCAGGCGGGGTCGGGGAGCGCGGGGGTTCGCGCTTCGCGGGGGGCCGGTCGCGGGGCGGGGGCCACGGATCCCGCCGTCGCGGGGCCATGCCCCGCCGGGCGCCACGCGCAGTACGCCACCAGCGCCAAGGCGGCGGCCGCCGCCGCGGCGATGGCCCCGCCGGTTTTCGCCATCGCGGTTCTCATGGGGCGGCCTGCGATTCGTCGAGCACCAGCGTCTGGTCGGGACGGACCTCGTGCCGCGTCTCGACCAGGCCGCTCGGCCAGCGCACCGTCACCGTGCAAGGCGACTCCCAGCGTCCCAGACCGACGACCAGCGCCGGCTGGTGCGTGGCGGCGTAGCTGGTTCCGCCGCAGAGTTCCTGCACGTATTTTACCGGGCCCGCCTCGACGGTGATCCGGCAGCCGATGCCCCGCCGGTTGCTCCGGCGGCCGCGGAAGAGGAGCTTCATCCAGTGGCCCCGTTCCGATTCGTTGCGCAACAGCGCCGCGGGCGAGTTTTCGTGGACCACGGCGAGGTCGAGGTCGCCATCGGCGTCGAAATCGCAGGCGGCAATCGCCCGGCCCACGTACTTCTCGTGGAAATACGCGCCGATGTCCTTGCCCACCTCGTGCCAGCGCCGGCCGTCGAAGGCGAAATAGAGGGGGGGCATCCGGTAGAACGGGTACTCGGGGGCATTCTCGATATGGCCGCAGGCCAGGACGATCTCGGCCAGGCCATCCTGGTTGAAGTCGGCCATCACCGCGCCGAACGACAACCGCTCGATCGTCGGCGCGCGGATGCCCCAGAGCGCGCCTTCATCCTGGAAGCCGCCATCCCCGTAGTTGCGATAGAGCGAGTCCGACTCGTCGCGGAAATGGGTCACATACACGTCGAGCCAACCGTTGCCATCGAAGTCGTACACCGCAATGCCCATGTTGGCCATCGTGCTGCCGTGGGCGTCGGTGGCACAGCCCAACAAGAGCGCCATGTCCTTGAACTGCCCATTTCCCTGGTTGACGAACAGGTAGTTCGCCGTGGTGTCGTTCGACACGAACACGTCGGGCAGGCCGTCGTTGTTGAAGTCCGCGATGGCCACGCCGAGGCCCCGGCCATCGGGATCGGTGAAGCCCCGCGACTGGAACTCGGCCGAGAACGTTCCGTCGCCGCGGTTGATGTATACTTCGTCCGGCCAGGGCGACATGTTGCGCGGATGGCAGATGCTGGGTCTTCCCTTGCGGCTCTTGCACTCGGCGGGGCGCATGGGGTCATCGACGCAGTAATTGGTCACGTACAGATCCAGATTGCCGTCGAGGTCCAGATCGGCCCACGCGGCCGAGGCGCTCCAGCGGCCATCGCGCACCTGGGCCTGGTCGGTCACCTCGACGAACGTGCCGTCTCCGAGGTTATGGAAGAGCGTATTGCCGCCCAGGTTGGTCACGTAAACGTCGTCGAACCCATCGTTGTCGAAGTCGGCGACGGCCACGCCTTGGCTATAGCGGCACTCGCGAAGGCGGGCCTGCTCCGTCACGTCGTCGAAGGTGCCGTCGCCGCGGTTGCGGAACAAGCGGTCGGTGGGCTGGTTGTCGTTCGAGCCGGCCGTGGCGTCTCCCCCTTGATTGAGGTACAGGTCCCAATGCCCGTCCGCGTCGTAGTCCAGCCAACCGGCCCCCCCGCCGGTCGTTTCGAACAACAGACACCGGCCGCGCTCACCGTTGACATAGACATGCTGAATGCCAGCTTCGGCATGCACGTCGCGGAAGCGGGCAAGGCGGACGGCGCGCTCGTGCGGCGTGCTTTCGTCGCGCGAGGAACGACCCGCGACCGCGACGCTCGATGCGGCGGGCGCGGCAACCGCCGCGCCCGACTCCGCGGTCGCCGCGTTGGGGGTGCGAGAGCAAGTCGCTCCCAGGACCAGACAACCCAAACCGAGCCACCACGACCGCACTGCACTTGCCGACAAATACACCACCTTGGTCAGAAGCCGATCGGGCCCGTACGTTGCCGTGCCAATTCGTTGCTGCGCGGAGGGTTGGCAGATGGCCCCTGCGCCATCATAGCATCCCTCGCGAGGGAGTCAAAACGAGGTGTCGGCCAGGGCCTCGCGCACGGCCTCGGGCTTCACCTCGCCCACGAGATCCACGGCCCCGATCCGCGAGGGGAGCACGAACCGCAGGCGGCCGTGGGCGACCTTCTTATCGTGCATCATCGTGCGCAGCACCTGGTCGGGGTCCAGCAAGGGCCCTTGGGTCGCCAAACCGAGTGCCGCCAGCAGGCGGCGCTGGCGCTGGACGAACTCGGGCCCCACCCGCCCCAGACGGCAGGCCAGCCGGGCCGCGCAGTCCATCCCGATCGCGACCGCCTCGCCGTGAAGCAGTTCGCCGTACCCGGCCAGGGCCTCGAACGCATGGCCGAAGGTGTGGCCGTAGTTCAGCACCGCGCGCAAGCCCGTCTCCTCGCGTTCGTCTTGCTCGACGATGTCGGCCTTCAGTCGGCAGCAACGGGCGATGGTGAACGCGAGGACGTCGGGGTGGCGATCGAGCAGTCCGGCCACGTTGGCTTCCAGATACGCGAAAAAGTCGGCATCGAGGATCACGCCGTACTTGACCACTTCGCCCAGCCCGGACCGGTACTCACGCTGCGGAAGCGTCTCCAGGGTGGCCGTGTCGATGAGCACGCCTTGAGGCTGGAGGAATGCGCCGACCATGTTTTTGGCCTCGGGCAGGTTGATTCCCACCTTTCCGCCCACCGAGCTATCGACCTGCGCCAACAGCGACGTGGGCACCTGAAAGAAGGGAATCCCTCGAGCGAACGTCGCGGCAATGAACCCTGCCAGGTCGCCGATCACGCCGCCCCCGACGGCCACGACCACGCTCTTGCGGTCGGTACCCAACTGGAGCAGCTTTTCCCAGAGCGCGGCCGCGGTCGCCACGGACTTCGACGGCTCGCCGGCCGGCACGACCACGAGATCCGCGGCAGCGGCACGCTCGGCCAGACTCTCGGCCACGCGACGCCCATGCGGCTCTTCGACGTGCTCGTCGGTGATCACCACCGCGTGGGAGACCTTGGCCCGGTTGGCCACAAACTCGCCGGTCCGCTCGAGGTTGCCTTCCTCGATCTCAATGTCGTAGCTTCGTGGGCCAAGGCTCACCCGGACCCGTTGTGGGGGCACGCTCACGGCGACGGCCTCGCAGTCGGCATCGGCCCCAGTCGCTTCAAATCCTCCTCCGTCACCGTGATCCGCCGGCAGAAACCGGCGTGCAATCGCACGTACTCCAACTGCGAGGCCTGACGGGGATCGGCGTGCAACCGGGCCTCGATCCGGAGGCGATCCTCGTCGGTCAAGTCGGTCAGGTCCTCGGGCCAGACCGTCACCGTTTCAACGACCAGCGCTTCGCGATAGGGATCGAACTTGTCGGCCATGCAACCCGCCTGTTGCCCTCAATCGGCATACTTGCTGAAGGCCAGTGTGCCGCCGCTTGCTCCCCGCCAGCCAACGACGTGCTTGGCTGCGAAGAACGTCTGCACCGGCGCCAGGTAAGCTGGGGCACACCGCACAAACCCTCTATGGAGATTCTAGCCAGACGCCCCCAGGTGTGGCAATCAGCCGCACCTACGTCCTAGCCAGTACGGCAGCAGGTTCGTTGGCTAGACCTGGATACCCACCGATGGGATAGCGGCAATACGCCATAGGTGCGACGACTATGCCCTAGAGGACTAGGCGTTATGCCATTTCAAGGGGGAATGCGATCACTTCGTCGATGGTCGACGCCCCTGCCGCAAGCATCACCGCGCGGTCGAAACCCAAAGCGCAGCCGGTACACGTGGGTAGCCCAGCTTCCATGGCAAGCAAGAGCCGGCTCTCTTCAGGCAGCGGCGGCTTGCCATCGCGCTGGCGCTGGGCGTTGGTCTGGCGGATGCGAGACCGCAATACCGCGGCATCGACCAATTCGTGGTAGCCATTGGCCAACTCGACGCCGTGGAGGTACAGTTCGAACCGCTCCGCCACCGGAGGGGGGCCGGGACAGACTTGGGCTAGGGCCGCCTGGCTGGCTGGATAGTGGTACAGAATCGTGGGTCGTCCCCACCCCAATCGCGGCTGGATGCGTTCCACCAGCAACACGTCCAGCCAGCCATCGCGGTCGTCGCGATCGAGACTGTCGGGAAACGGAATACCCTCTCGACGCACCGCCGCCGCCAGGTCTTGCGCGCTTGCCGCGTGAGGGTCCAGGCCCACGTATCGCCCGAACGCCTCGGCATAGGCGATTCGTTCGGAGGGCCCACGCCCGAACAGGCACTCGCCCAGATCGCTCAACAGGCGCATGCCCGCGTCCAAGTCGTCGCCCACGCGATACCACTCGACCATGGTGAATTCGGGGTTATGCAATGGGCCGCGCTCGTGGGCGCGAAAGACGCGGGCGATCTGATACAAGGCCGTTCCCCCGGCCGCCAGGAGCCGCTTCATGGCGAACTCGGGAGACGTTTGTAGCCAGTAGCGGCGCGTCCCCTGCCCCAGAGGGATTTCCACGGCCACCGGATCGAGGTGGCGGTCGACCACGGTGTCGGCCGAGAGGATCGGCGTTTCGACTTCCAAGAACCCGCGCTGGTCGAAGAACGCGCGCACCTTCTGGAGTAGACCCGCACGCAGGCGCAGGTGTTCCCACGAGGCCGCAGGCCGAAAGTCGTCGCGGCAAGGGACGCCGGACATGGCGGCCTATTCCTTGACGCGTTCGATGTACTCCCCGGTTCGGGTATCGACCCGGATCAAGTCGCCGATCTCGACGAAGGCCGGGCAGGGAATCTCGGCCCCGGTCTCCACCTTGCATGGTTTGGTGACGTTGGTCGCGGTATTGCCGCGCGCGCCCGGCTCGCAATACTCGACGCGCAACACCACATGGTTGGGGGGTGAGACGCTGATCGGCTGGCCGTTGAACAGCATCATGCTGCAGATCATGGCCTCTTTGAGGTACTTCCACGCCTCATCGACCTGCGCGGCGCTCAGCTCGTACTGCTCGTAGGTGGTGTTGTCCATGAACACAAACGTGTCGCCCTGCCGGTAGAGATACTGGGCACTGATCTCCTCGATGTCGGCAGCCTCGATCGAGTCGCCGCTCTTGTAAGTCCGGTCGAGCACGGTGCCGCGGAGCAGGTTGCGCAACTTGCACTTGTACAGGGCTTGACCTTTACCGGGCTTGACGAAATTGCACTCGATCATCAGGTACGGATCGCCATCGAGTTGGACTTTCAGTCCTTTCTTGAATTGGCTGGTGTTGTAAGAGGCCACGGTCGAAATCCTGCGTTCGCTTCCTGGTACGAAGGGGTTGTGATACGATTCAGGGTCCTATGGCTGGTCTCGTTTCGAATGCGAAGTGCCTGCGACCCATGCCCCTGGATTACCCGGATTGGCAATCGGCGCTGGCAGATCCGGTGACCGATCCAGCCGAACTTTGCCGGCTACTGGGTTTGGCTGCGGAACTTGGGGAGGAGGCCGCCCAAACGGCTGGGTTCCCTCTCCTGGTGCCACGGACCTTCGTGGCGCGCATGCGCCCCGGCGACCCGTCGGATCCCCTGTTGCTCCAGGTGCTCCCCCAAAAGGATGAAGAGCGGAGCCATCCGCTTTTCACTCCGGATCCTCTGGGCGAAGTCCAGGCGTCGGGGGCCCCCGGCACGCTCTGGAAATACCAGGGCAGGCTACTCATCCTAGCGGCTGGGCGATGCGCCGTCCATTGTCGATTTTGTTTCCGGCGCTATTTCCCACACGACCAGGCCGGCGATTCAACCGAACGCTGGGAACGGTCCCTCCGCCAGGTGGCCAACGACCCATCCTTTCATGAGGTCGTGCTGAGCGGCGGCGACCCTCTGACGCTGTCCGATGCGGAGCTGGACGAGTTCCTGGGTCGGCTTTCGCGAATACCGCACGTGTCGCGTGTGCGCATTCATACCCGGTTGCCGATGGTCATCCCCGCGCGCGTCACGGCCGCGCTGATCGCGACGCTGCGGCGGACTCGGCTTACCCCGATCGTGGTGGTTCACGTGAATCACCCGGCCGAGATCGACCTTGCGGTGGCCGATGCCTTGGGCCGATTCATCGACGGGGGCATTCCGGTGCTGAGCCAGTCGGTGCTCTTGCGAAGGGTCAACGACTCGGTCGAGGTCCTCGGTGCGCTGTTCGAGAGACTGGTCGATGTTCGCGTCATCCCCTACTACTTGCATCAGCTCGACCGCGTGGCCGGGGCCGCACACTTCGAGGTTCCGGTGGCCCGAGGGATCGAACTCATGCACCAGCTACGCCTCGAATTGCCCGGCTACGCGGTACCGCGGTACGTGCGCGAGACTCCCCGGCGTGCGTGCAAGGAAGTGCTGGCTTAGGGGCTGGCGGGGAACGGCTGCGGCCCGGGGGCTACTCGGTGGGGCGATCCATCATAGCGACGGGAAGATACCCGTACAGCGTGTCGTTGCCGCGAAGGATGAAGAACTTCACCGGGTTGAGGCTTGCGAAATCGGGTCGCTTGATGACCCAGGTGACGTTCTCGATCGACACGGTGGACCAGATGTGCATGCCGACCAGCACGTCGCCGCGCCGGATGCCCTGTTCGGCGGCGGGGCTCCCCGGCCGTACCGCGGTGATCAAGAGTCCCCCCTCGTAACGGGTGCGGAATTGCTGCCGGAATTCGGTCGGGGGGATGGGCTTCAGCTCCATGCCCAACAGTTCCCACACCGGGTTGGCGGGGGTGCTCTGGGCAGGCGCCCTGGCCAGGGTGAGGGTCAACTGAAGCGTCTCGTCACCCCGTCGGACCGTCACCTCCAGGTCGCTGCCCGCCTCGAGATCGAGCACAGCCCGGTGGAAATCAAGCGGACGGTCGACCTTGGTTTGCCACGGCGGCGAGGCTTTGGCTTGACCGACCGATACGATCACGTCGCCGGCCTTGAGTCCTGCCGATTCGGCGGGGCTTTTTTCCTCGACCGTGCCGACGACCAGGGGGCCTTCCTTGCCGGGGCTGTGTTTGGCCGGTACCAGGCCGTGCCAGACCTTCTTGGCGCCGCAATGGGCCAACAGATCGCTGGCGACCGCCATCGCCTTATCCACGGGGATGGCGAACCCGATCCCCTGGGCCCCGGCTCGAACCGCCACGTTGATGCCGATCATCTCGCCATCGATATTCAGCAGAGGTCCGCCGGAATTGCCCGGGTTGATGCTCGCGTCGGTTTGGATCAGGTCTTCGTAGAACTGCGCGTCGCTGACCTGGACCGCCCGATGCAGCGCACTGACGATCCCCCGCGTCACGGTATGTTCGTAGCCGAACGCATTGCCCACGGCCACGACCGGCTCGCCGGGCATGAGGTCGGCGGAGGTGCCGATTTTGATCACCTCGAAGCGTTCGCGCGGCTCGACATGGAGCTTGAGGATCGCCAGATCGGTTTCCGGGTCGCGGGCGACGAGTTCCGCGGTGCATCGGCGCCCCTCGGCCAGCGTCACCTGGATCTCGCGCACCCCGTCGACCACGTGGTGGTTGGTCAGCACGTAGCCCCGTTCGTCGATAAGGACGCCGGTCCCCATGCCGTTGACCCGGCGACCGGGATCGACCGGACCGGCCCCGCTGGCCGTGGTGACCGTCTTCTCGCCGCGGAGGTTCACCACCGCGCCCCGTGCATTGCGCACGGCCTTGACGATCGCCGTCTCCCGAAGGTCCGAACCGGCGGCCCAATCCGCCGAACCCGGCAACCCGAGGACCACGACCAGCAGACCGGAGACAACGTGCAACGGCAGCAACCTCAAGCGAGCGGATCGGTCGGCCATGGGTGGTAGATCGGAGCAAGTCAATGGGGTGGTTGCGATCGTATCGGCCGCGGAAGCGACACGAAACGAGCCTGTCCGAACCGGCGGATAACACCCTGATTCATCGGCCTAGCCCTCCGCAACCCTTGACCGGTGGGGTTGTAGTCGGAAAAGGCTGCCCAGATTCCCGCCTAAGCCTAAGACTGGGCAAGACAGCGACCTTGGGAAATACCCAAGAATACGGCCCCACTCATGCCAGAATGGCCGACACGGTCGGGAAAAGTCACCAGCGCATGGGTCACCGTCAGTGGCCGCCACGTTTCCGTGGTCAGGTGCCCCGGCATGGACGACGTTCGATCCGCTCTTGGCCGACCCACGGGCGCAGCACCTGCGGCACGACCACCGAACCGTCGGCCTGCTGGTAGTTCTCGAGGATCGCCACCAGCGCCCGGCTGATGGCAATGGCCGTGCCGTTGAGGGTGTGGACGAAACGGGTGCCCTTTTCGCCCTTGCGCCGGCAGCGGATGTTCAGACGCCGCGCCTGGTAGTCGGTGCAGTTCGAGGTGCTGGTAATTTCGCCGAACTCGCCGCGGCCGGGCATCCAGGCCTCCAAGTCGAACTTGCGATAGGCCGGGCCCCCCAAGTCGCCCGAGGCCGTATCAATCACCCGGTAGGGAATCCCCAGCCCGTCGAAGATGCGGCACTCGATGCGAAGAAGATCGTCCAGCGTCGCGTCGCTTTCCTCGGGCCGGGTGAAGGCGAACATCTCGACCTTGGTGAACTGGTGGACGCGGAACAGCCCGCGCGTCGCCTTCCCATGCGCCCCGGCCTCGGTGCGAAAACAGTGGCTGATGCCGCAGACCTTCATCGGCAGGGCCTCGTCGTCGACGGTCTGGCCCGAAAGCAGACCACCCAGCGTGATCTCGGCCGTGGCCACCAGGCTCAGGTCGGTCCCCTCGATACTGTAAATCTGCGTCTCGGGGCCGCGCGGGATGAAGCCGATCCCTTCGAGCACCTCGTTGCGTGCCAGGTCGGGGGTGGTCGTCGGCGTGAAGCCCTCGTCGATCAGGATATCCAGCGCGTACCGCTGAAGCGCCAACTCGAGGAACACCGCCTCGTTCTTGAGAAAATAGAACCCGTGGCCTGTTACCCGGGCGGCGGCCTCGAAATCCATCAGGTCGAGCTTCTCTCCGAGTGCCACGTGGTCCAGGGGCTCAAAACCGAACGAGGGCACAGGCGTCTTGCCGCGGAAGCGCTCCACCGACTCCATGCCGGCGGGGGCCGAAGGGTGGGTGAGGTTCGGGATCGCCCGGAGCAGCGTCCCGAGTTCCGCCTCGATTCGGTCCAGCTCGGCCTGCGCGGCGACCGTGCTCTCGCGGAGCTGCCGGCCTTCTTCTTTGCGGGCCTCGCGCTGGGTGGGGTCCTTCGCCTTGCCGATCGACCTGGCGACCTCGTTGGCGCGGCGGTTCAAGTCGTCGACCCGGGTCTGCGCCGCCTTGCGCTGAGCATCCAAGGCGACCACGCGGTCGATGTCCACCCGGACGCCCCGGTTCGCGCAGTTCTGTTTGACCAGTTCGACGTTCTCGAGGATGAATTTGCGGTCGAGCATGATGTCGTCAAGGGGTTGAAAGTCGAAGGCCATTGGGCCGCTTGGTGGCCCGACAGTCCGGTCCTGGCCCACCCGGGGACTACGTCGTCACGCGGCTCAGCTCGTGCCACAGGCGTGCGCTGGCGCCGATGCCCCGATGGAAGTCGGCCAGCGCGAATTTCTCGTTGGGGCTGTGGGTGTTATCGTCGTCCTGGCCCCAGCCGATCAACAGGGTGTCGGCATGGAGGTGCTGGTGGAAACTGAGCACGATGGGAATCGAGCCTCCCTCGCGTGTGAACACCGGCGCGCGCCCGAACGCCTGTTCGATCGCCCGGGCCGCGGCTTGGACGTAGGGGCTCTCCAGCGGTACGAGGACTCCCGGCGAGTTATGGTGGGCGGTCAGCTCGAACCGGATACCCGGCGGACACATGGCCGCGAGCATCGCCCGCAATGCCTCCGTGATCTTCGAGGGATCCTGGTTCGGCACAAGGCGGAAACTGAACTTCGCCCCGGCCTCGGCAGGCAGCACCGTCTTGGCACCCTTGCCTTGGTAGCCGCTCCAAAGGCCGTTGACATCGCACGTGGGCCGGGCCCAGCGGCGCTCGAGGGTCGTGTACCCTTCCTCGCCGATGGCTCCGTCGACCCCGATCTGCTCGAAGTACCGCCGTTCGTCGAAGTCCAGCCGCGCGAATCCCTCCCGCTCGCGCGGCGACAAAGGAACCACGTCGTCGTAGAACCCCGGCACCCGAATCCGGCCGTGCTCGTCGATCAGCGAAGCGAGCATTTTGGCCAGCACGTTGGCCGGATTGGTGACGGACCCCCCGAACGTGCCCGAGTGCAAGTCGCGCGCCGGGCCCTTCAGCACGAGATCGAAATAGGCGATTCCCCGCAGACCATAGGTGATGGCCGGCTGTCCGGGGGCGAACTGGGCCCCATCGCTGATCACCACGCAGTCGCAAGCCAGCCGGTCCGCGTGCTGTTCAAGATACGCCTGGAGGCTGGCACTGCCGATTTCCTCTTCCCCCTCGATCAGGTACTTCACGTTCAACGGCAACCGGCCTTCCGCGGCCAACCATGCCTCGACACTGAACACATGGGTAAGGAACTGGCCTTTATCGTCGGTGGCACCCCGGGCATAAAGATTTCCGTCTCGCACGGTTGGTTCGAACGGGGGGGTAGTCCATAGCTCCACAGGGTCTGCTGGTTGGACATCGTAGTGTCCGTAGACCAGGGCCGTGGGTGCCCCTTCGATATGGGGTGATTCGGCGTAAATCAAAGGATGCCCCTCGGTTCGAATCAACTCGGTCGACAAACCGAGATGCCGCAAGCGATCGGCCACCCATTGGGCCGCCCGATCGATCTCCGCCCGATACCCCGGATCGGTGCTCACACTGGCAATGCGGAGCAACTCGCACAGGTCCTGGTCAAACCGCGGGGCGTTGGTCTCGAGATATTGGTCCACGCTGGGCATGTCTGGCGAGGCTCCGGGCTTCACTCGGTGTTCGATTTCGCGGTCCGTTGGATGCCAATATAATGATATCGAAGGAATCCGACTATCGGGGGCCCTTGGGAAGATCGAGCCATGGCCGACACCGCTGGCGCCAGCGTCGCGGAACCGCTCGAGGAAACGATCAAGCGACGCAAGGAACGCGAGGACCAGAAGCCCAAGCGGCAACCGCCGTACCATGTGATCCTTTGGAACGACGACGATCACACCTACGCCTACGTGATCGCCATGCTCATGGAGTTGTTCGGCTATACCGCCGAAAAGGGCTATCAACTCGCCAAGAAGGTGGATACCGAAGGCAAGGTGATCGTCCTGACCACCACCAAGGAGCATGCCGAACTCAAACGCGATCAAATCCACGCGTACGGCAAAGACGCGCTGATCGAGGGCTGCAAGGGCTCGATGTGGGCGACGATCGAACCCGCCGAGTGATCGACGGGCCGTTGCGCGGCGTTCGAGAGCCGTCGAGGACGGGCGATGGCTCGTCTTCCCATTCCCGGCGGTCCGAAAAACGTGCCTGTCGCCTTGACGCCCGAAGCAGGACCGCCGCATTCTCGCGGGCGTCGCCGCGAAAAGGACGGTCCCCGTGAAGGGTCACGGCGTCCTCGCCTCGGTGCGCGAGACGACAAGCGGTCTGGTGGCCCGGTCGCGGTAGTCGGGCCAGAGCGGGCAGTTCAGGTCGATCCAGCACTTCACCGCATGCATCTCGTCGCGGGTAAGCCGCACATCGTAGTGCCCGGCCTCCAAAACCTTCCACAGCCGGCTCTGGAAAGTGCCGAAGGTGTACGGCTCGCGCTTCTCGTTGCCCCCGGAGTTCCAGCCGCAATCGAGCACGTGGACCCACCCCTGGCGGATCAGCGTCTTGTAGGAGGCGGGGATGCGGTCGGCATCCAGGGTGCCGCTGAGGTCGATCCCGTGTTTGTCGCCCGCCGAATGGCAGCGCACGCATTGGGCATCCCACACCGGTTGCACGGTTCGCTCGTACGAGAACGCGCCCGGCCCCCAGGGCGGCGGCTCCAACAGGCTGGGCGGCCGGCGCAGGGCCATGGCCGGGCGCGCCGGCGGGGCATGGCGCCGGTCCTCGTGGCAGCCGATGCAGCTCCGCTGCTCGCCCGGCTGAAGCTGCACCACCGAACGCATGCGCTGGACCTCGTTGAGGTCCTTGTCGAGGACCTGGAAGTAGAGCGTCCGCCCGGCGGGCGCCTCGAAGTTCGCCGAGCCATCCTCCTCGACCGGCACGATGCCCGACGGGGCCTTGGCCACGTACGACGGCCAGCCGAACGGGCCGCTGACCAGGTCGACCGGCGCCGCGTAGAACCGCAGGAATGGCTCGTGATCCTTGCGGTACTCGCCGTTGGGAAGCTGCTCGAGATTCGACCGCACCTCCTCGACCACGCGCAGGTACTTGATCGTCCCGCGCGGCACCTTCGGTTCGATCCCCCGGTACACGTCGGCCAGCACGAACTGGCCCATCTCGAGGTCGTTCGGCCGCGGATCGCTGCGAAGCACCGGCGGCCTCGGCACGGCACGGAAAAGCGTCGGGCACATGCTGCCGATCGACAGGTCCTGGTGCAGCATCTCGCGGTTGCCGTAGCGGTCGATCACGTACAGCCCGAACTGCCGCCGAGGGGCGTGCGAAACCAGCACGTAATCGCGGGCCACGGGCACGGGGTCGCGGAAACATTCGTCGTCGGGCCACATGCCCGGCCAGGGCACCTCGGGCGTGAGACTGCGGATGGCCTTCGGATTGAACCGCCCCTGGCGCACGTCGATCAGGCAGATCGGCCCGTTCAGGTCGCCGAAATGCGAGATCAGCGTGCAGCAGATCTCGCTGGTGCCTGGCACCTCGCGCCCATTGGCGTAGCCGTTGGGCTGGATGATCGTGTTGCCGAACACCAATTCCGGCATGGTGCCGTCCGGCCGGATGGTCCATAGCGTGTGGCTGAAGTCGGCCCCTTTGTCGATGTACTCCGAGCGGGTCCAGATCAACCGGCCATCGCGCGTCACCGACGGAGCCCATTCGCTCAGGTTCGCATACGAGAGCGGGCGCATGTTGGAACCGTCGGCATTCATCCGAAACAGCACCGCCGCCTGCGGCCGCCAGCAAAGGTACCGGGCCCGGCACCGGGTCGAAATGAAGGCCAAACCGCCATCGGGCAGAGGGCAGGGCCAGTAGTCGTGGAACGGACCGCTGGTCAGCCGGGTCAGGCCGCTGCCGTCCGGCGCCATGCGCATCACGCGGAAATAGTCGTCCTCCGACTTGCGATAGGCGAAATAGACGTGGTCGAGGTCGAAGGTGGCCATCGGGTCGCGGGCGATCCCCGTGCCCGCGTTGAACAGCTCGACCAGCCGGGCCTGGCCGACCTCCAGGCGCCCGTCGCGGCGGGGGATGTCGAGCAGGTAGATGCCGCCGCCAGGCCGCCACGGGGCGTCGAGCATCACGCTGTAGTTGTGCGAGGGTTCGTAGGCGTGCCGCTTGACGAACAGGATCTTCTCGAGCACGGCCAGGTCGGGGTCGCGGAAGACGAGGCGCCGCTTTGCCCGGCGCGCGTCGAACAAAGCCTGGCGCTCGACCGCCAGGTTGGGCTCGCCCGCCAGAATCGCCGCGTGTCGCGCGCGGAGCTCACCGTCGGCAATATCGTCAGCAACGGCGCCAACGCCCCCCTGCTAACAACACTGGTGTCGGTGTCGCCGATCTTGTCCTGCCCGTCCTCGCCCAGGAGGCGCACCC
>DYLT01000449.1 GCA_020721945.1 Blastopirellula marina | reverse complement strand
TCCGCGAGCCGACCGACCCCGCCTTGCCGCCACGCTCGCCCATCTCGCCGCTGTTGAAGGGCGCGGCCGCGAGGATCCTCGAACAGAGCGGGGTGCGCCGGGGATATTGCCTGGTGCTGGGGTTCGAGACCGGGCAACTCGCCCGGGAACTCGCCCGGCAAAGCGACCTGGTGGTCTATTGCGTTTCGCCCGACGCGGGCAAGGTGGCCGCGGCCCGCGAGATGCTCGATCGGGCTGGCGTTTATGGGGCGCGCGTGTGCGTCGAGCAATGGCCCCTGGACCGCGTGCCATACGCCGACTACTTCGCCAATTTGATTGTCTCGGAAAGCGTGGCCCTAGGCGGCGACCTGCCGAGCGCGGCCGAGGTCTTCCGGATGCTCAAGCCCGAGGGCGGCGTGGCGGTGATCGGCCAGCCCGCGCTCGATCCCGATGCCCGGCGGGCCAACGTGCGGCCCCTCGAGGCCGGCGCGCTGCGTCGTTGGCGTGCCGACGCGCGGCTCGAGGGCGCGGAAGTGGCCGAAGAGGACGGCGTTTGGCTGAAGTTCGTGCGAGGCTCGATCGCCGGCGGCGGCCAGTGGACCCACCTCTACGGCAACCCGGGCAACACGGGCTGCGGCGACGACCGCGCGCTGCGCTGCCCGCTGGGCGTGCTCTGGTTCGGCCAGCCCGGTCCGGCAGCTATGGTCAACCGGCACGCCCGCGCGGCTGGGCCGTTGGCGGTCGGCGGCCGGCTTTTCGTCCAGGGCGAGAACGTCGTGATGGCCTACGACGCTTACAATGGCCGGCAGCTTTGGGAACAGAAGATCCCCGGCGCGCTGCGCGAGAATGCCTCGCACGACGGCAGCAATCTGGCGGCCGACGCCACGTCGTTCTTCGTGGCCGTCGGCGCCAAGTGCCTTCGGTTGGAAGCAGCCACCGGCCGCGTGCTGGCCACCTACGCCATGCCCGGCGACGAGGCGGACGGCCGGCGCTGGGGGTATATCGCCTGCGCCGACGGCCTGCTCTTCGGCAGCCGTTCGCCCAGATCGACCGTCAGCAACGCGGTCTTTGCCATCGACCTCCAGACCGGCAAGCCGCGCTGGGTCTATCAGGGCAAGGCCATTCCCCACAATTCGATCGCGGTGGCCGGCGGACGGCTGTTTCTGCTGGATGCGAACGTTTCCGCGGTCCCACGCGAAACCGCCACGGGCAAGAAGGACCGGGGCCATGCCGCGACGGACATCCGGCGGGCCGTGGCCCTCGACGCGCGGACCGGCAAACCGATCTGGCAAGTGCCGCTCGACGTCCGCCAGTGCGGCGGATCGAACCTCGCGGCCATGTCCGACGGCCGGGTCGTGGTGGTCTTCGGGGTATACCTCGACGGCCACTACTGGAAACAGTTCTTCGCTGGCGAGTTCGCCTCGCGCCGTGTGGTGGTCCTCTCCGCCGACGAGGGCAAGCTCTTGTGGACCAAGCCGGTCGGCTATCGCGTGCGCCCGGTGCTCATCGGCGACACGCTCCACACCGAGCCCTGGGCGTTCGACGTGCTCACCGGCCAGCCCCGCGCCCGGGTGAACCCCTTCACCGGCCAGGCCGACCGTTGGCAGTTCGCCCGGCCCGGCCACCACTGCGGCCTGCCCCTGGGGACGATCCATTGCCTGTTCTTCCGTTCGTGGTGCCTGGGGTACTACGATCTCGTGCGCGACTCGGGCACGATGCACTTCGGAGCGCAGCGCCCCGGCTGTTGGGTGAATTTCATCCCGGCCGGCGGTTTGTTGCTCATGCCCGAGGCCAGTGCTGGCTGCATGTGCCCGTTCCCCAATATGTGCAGCATCGCCCTGAAGCCGACGAGCCAGGACAAGGCTTTCACCTACTACAGCACGCCGGGTCCCGTGACGCCGGTCAAACGACTGGCGTTGAACTTTGGCGCGGCCGGCGACCGCAAGGACGAGGCCGGCAATCTTTGGCTGGCGTATCCTCGGCCGACCGGCTCCCTCGTGCTGCCCCTGTCGATCAGCCTCTCGTTTTTGCCGCAGGGATCGTATGTCCAACGGAACTCGTTCTACTCGGGTGTTCCGAGCGAGCGCAGGCGATGGCTGTTCGCCTCGGGGGCGCGCGGTATCAGCCAATGTGCCCTGCCGCTGGTGGGGCCCGGCGACGGAGCGGCGACGTACCGGGTGCGCTTGGCGATGGCCGATCCCGACAACGCCATGCCCGGCCGGCGCGTGTTCGACGTGAAGATCCAAGGACAACTCGTGCTCAGCAACTTCGACGTGGTCCAGGAGGCGGGCGGTCGCGACCGGGCCGTGGTTCGCGAGTTCTCCAACGTGGTGGTCCGCGACCGGTTGGCGATCCAGTTCATCCCGAAGACCGCCAAGCCCGAGCCGGAACAGGCCCCGATCCTTCAGGGCGTCGAGGTCGAGCGTCAGGCCGTGCTCGAGCTGGGGTGCGTGGTGCCCGATTTCGTGCTCAGCACCCTCCAGCCCAAGCAGAGCGGCGCCGTGCGCCTGAGCAACCAGCGAGACGCGCTGTTCGAGGGTACGTTGGAAATCACCCCGCCGGCGGGCATGACCCTGTTGCCGGCACGTACCAGCGTTCGGCTTCCGGCCAACGGCCAGACGGCCATTGCGCTCGAAGCCGGCTTGGCAACCGACGCGGTGGCCGGCGCCCACACCTTCCGGCTCCGTTTGATCGACAAGGAGGGAAAGGTCGAGTTGGCGCGCACGGGTAAGATGGAATATCTGGGCAAACGAGGCCGGGCGGTGCTGCGCCCGATCGAGGACTCCTTCGTCAGCC
>DYLT01000071.1 GCA_020721945.1 Blastopirellula marina | reverse complement strand
GCCGCGTCGAGCAAGGTCTTCCCCTCCTCGACGAGCACCTCGCGATCTTCTGGCAAGAACCGCACCCGATAGCCGCTCATGCGCCGGCCCGCCACTGCTTCTTGAGGTAGCTCGGCAACCCGGCCGCTTCCTTGGGCCCGATCTGAACCGCCCATCCCGACTCGTCCTCGACCCCTGCCGACAGCACGGCCACGAAGCCCGGGATGACGAGCTTCCGGTGCGAGACCTTCTCCTCGACCCCGGACTTCTTCAAGGCCTTGGTGATCGTCTCGGCGTTGAACTTGTCGGAAGCCCAAGCCGTCAGCACCGAGGTCCCCTCGGTATCCACGGCGATGACATACGAAGGCACCCGGCTCGCCTCGACCTCGCCCTCGACCGAATAGTAGCTCAGCGAGAAATTCGTGGTCACCAGGACGGGCGAGCCGGGGCTGACATCGCCCACCGCGTACAGCTTCGGCTCGACGGCCGACGGCTTCTGCGGGTCGGTGTAGATGTCCTGCCGCGTGGTGAGCACGGGCAGCAATTGCCACGGCTCGGCCGCGTCGGTGACGACCACCCCCGCGTACTTCGCCACGTAGGCGCTTGCCTCGACCGCCTGCATCGTGGGATCGGCATCGGCCGTAAAGGCGATCGTGGGGTAGCCCAGCGGGCGGAAGTTCCGAAGGGCCAGCCGGCGGATGCGGGTCAGGGCATCCAAGGTCGCCTTGACCGATCGGGTGCCGGGGTCCAGCACGAGCTGCTCGAGGCCCAGCGACGCGATCCGAGGCGTCAGCTCGGCCAGGGCGTCCACGCCATCGGCCCGCACCGCCAGAGGGCAGTCTTCATCCTTCGCGACCCTGGCCGCAGCCTCGGACCTCGCTGGATCGGCGATGTACAACAGCGGCCGCTTGCCGGCCAGGGCCGAGGCGGCCTGTTGAAGGCTTTCGGGTCGGTTCGAAATCAGCACGCACGCCAGGCCGGACGTTTCCGCCGCCCGCTTCGCCGCCTGGGCAAACCGGCCGGGATCGCCCGACTGGTTGTCCACGGCCACGAGGTTCACGCCGATCCGGACCCCCACCCGCTCGAACCCGAGCTTGCCGACCGCCTCGGCCCGGGCGGCCAGGGCGTCCTCGTCGAGGGTGTCGGAAACCCGGATCGCGATCGCCGTGGGACGGTGGAACTTCTCCTCGTGCCGGTAGAGCTGGGTCTCGTTGCCGATCTTGATCTCCGCGTCGCCCGTGCCAATGGCCACGAGTTGGATCGGCGGCCGGGCGGCCGACTCGAGCGCTGCCTTGGCCTGCGGCGTGACGTGGGGGCACTTGTCCAGCGCCACCTGCTTGGTGGCCATCTTCATGGCAAACGCCAGGCACGTGGGGAAACCGCAGTCCTTGCAGTTCGTCTTGGGCAAGTGCTTGTAGATCTCCAGGCCGGTCAAAGCCATCGGTTCACCTCCGCGGTCTAAATCAAGGGGGGAAGCGTCATCGCCGGGTGCTCGACCGCGGCGAGGTGCGCCGCCACTTCCTCCTCGGTCGATCCGTTCTCCTCGGTCGCGATCTTATCCACGAGGTCGGGCACGCCCAGCCGCTGGGCCTCGCGCTGAAGCCGCTGGCGGATCGCCTCGCGCAGGGCCTTGGGCATCCAGACCAGGCGCTTGGCACCCCCGTCGGCGGCAAGGAATTTCGGGCTGGACAGATAGAGTCGCCCCACGCCCAAGAACCCAGGTGTCTGCGCCCCGCCCCCGGTCACCGACGCCAGCTCGCCGAACGTCATGCCGCTGGGGGTCGGCCCCGGGTACTCGCGGTTGACGACCATCACCCCGTTGGCCAACGGCAACACGGCCACGATGCACTCGAAGCAGCCGCAACTGGTCATCGGCGCCTCGAGCAGGCTGTAGGCGCAGAAGCGCTCGATCTTGCGGTTCGAGTGCTGGTACACGAATCGATTGACCCCTTCCCACTCGCCCTTGAGCGGGTCGATGGTCCGCCCTTTGGCGATGGGCTGGTTGGGACCCGTGGGGTTGATCTCGTAGTTGGCCCGGCCGTCGAGCCAGTTATACGCGCCGCACAGCCCGAGGCGCTGGGGCGTAATCACGCAGACGTGGTCCGGCGCGTAGCTCTGGCAGATCGTGCAGCTATAGAAGGTGTCGACCGACTCGTCGGTCATGCCGGCCAGGCGGTCGTCGCGCAGGCGGAACGCCTCGCGGGCTTCGGCGATTGTGGCCTGAACGGCGTCGCGCTGGGTGAAGATGCGGACCTTCACCTTGTCGACGATGCCGCCGTACTCGTCGTGAAGTTTGGCGTGGAGAATGGTTCCCAGGTGGCGCAAGCGCAGTCCGGCCGCAAAGGCCTTCTTGCTCACGCGGCACCAGATCTGGTCCCGCTGGCCCGTGTGCATGAACCCCATCGCGTGGCTGAGCCAGCGGTGGATCTGCCGCTCGAGGATTCCCTCGAAGTCGCGTTGCATCTTCCGGCCCGCCACGAGGACCTCGATGGCCAACGGCATGGCGCCGCCTTCCTCCACCGCGTCGATATCGGGGCCCGCCAGCTCGATTTCGCCATCCTGCATCTCGGCGCTGTCGGCCGTATGGACGTACTCGACGGCGTCGGAGTACTTGTAGCCGAACTGCACGTGCATTTCTTCCTTGCGCACGCGTTCGCCCTCGAACGCGGCGGCGTACCCCACGGGAATGTCGATCTTCTCGACCTTAACCCGCACCGCCCGGGTGTCGATGCAGGTCGGCACGAGACGGTCGTAGTCGGTCTCGACGACGATCTCCTCGCGGACGGTCACGCCGGTGGGGCGGATTTCGGGCGTGGTGTTCGAATCGGAGATGACCGGATACCCCATGAGGATCGCCCCGGCTCCCAGGGCGTACCAGTCGTCGGGGATTTCGCCGAACGGGATGCCGAAGGCATGGATCCGCCGTTTGGTGTAATCGAGGCACTTGCGTGACTCGCCGCGCTTATGTCCGCCGAAGGTCAGCGCGCTTCGGATCGACCAGTTGAGCACATAGATGGCGTCGATCGAGTCGGGGCCCACCGGCACCACGTACTGGTCCCAGCATTCTTTCAGGGGGGCGTCTTCCTTGAGCACGCCGCCTTCGATCATCTGTTCGCGGGCGGTGCGTCCCTCGCGGTTGGCACAGAGGAACGTGAGGATACTCCGCTTCTGGAGTTCGCGCACCACCTTCACGGCGATGTCGGTCGTCGGAGCGGGCCCGAGGATCAGGGCAAAGCCCGGCATGCGCCCGTCGACGAGCTGAATCCCCAACTCCCGCATGATCGTGTCGGAGATGAAGCCCTGCCAGCCGGGCGGCGTCTCGTGGCCGTTGACCGTGCGCAGGGCGACCAGCACCTCGGTGGCCAACATCGACGCGGCGCCGGCATCCAAACCGTCGCCCAAGTAAGGCAACCAGACCTCGTCCGACGGAATCGGGGCAAGCAACTCCCTGGCGTGCGCCACCTGGGCCCGCAGGTCGCCGACGGTCCTCACTTCGAGGCCCATCAGGGCGTACGACATCGGCAGGCAATAGGAGGTCTGGTGCCCCCAGCCCACGGGGGCAGCCGCCCCGTACCGCGCCAGTGCTCGTTCGAACGCCTCCTCGGCCTGCTTCACCCACTGGTGCGCGCCACGAATGACCTGGGTAAAGACCTGCTTAGACATTTCCGAACCCTCCGGGGACTCCAACGGTGGCGCCGCACGGGTGGCTGCCGGTCAGCCTGGCCTCGCACGCCTCGGATGGACTCGGGGACGCCGAACCGGCCGGGGTCCCACCGGCGACGGTCCTGGGAGGGTACGGCGTCTTGTACATCGGCGGCGGCAGGCCCAGCGCCGCGCGCTTGTGGTCGATGATGTCGAGGACCCGGTGCGCGGCTTCGCGCGGATCCGGCTGGAACGTCCACGTGGCGCCGAAGTGCTTCTCGAAAAGCCTGGTCAAGAGTTCGACCACGAACTCGCTTCCTTCGACCGGCAGCGGCTGCCCGATCACCACATTGATCCCGCTGGCCACGAAGTACATGCCGATGGAAATGGCCTTCTCGCTCATCCACTCGGGCGCGGCACCGGCGACGGGGAGCCGATCGAACGAGTCGCCGATGCCTCCTTCGGCCACCATCTGGGCGCAGGCCGTGAGAATGCGCGAATTGTCGACGCAACTGCCCACGTGAAGCACCGGGGGAATGCCCACCGCGCGGCACACCTCCCGAAGGCCGCGGCCGGCAATCCGCTCCGAGGCCTCGGGCACCATGAGAGCCCCCTTGCCGCAGGCGATGGCGCTGCACCCGGTCTGCACCACGAGCACGTCGTTGCGCACCAGCTCTTGGACCAGCGTCAGGTGGCAAGCGTCGTGTGGGAACTTCGGGTTGTTGCAGCCCACGACCCCAGCCACCCCCCGGATGCGCCCGGCCTGGATCGCGTCGTTCAAGGGCCGGTAGCTCGGGCGGTACTTTCCGCCGAGAATGCTGAAGATCACATCGGTCGTGAAACCCGCCACCAGCCGCTCTTCGACCTTGGGAATATGGACCTTGGCCGGGTCGCGGCGCGAGTAGTTCTCGATGGCGATGCGCACGATCTTGCGCGCGGTTTCCATCGCGTGTTCTTCGTGGAACTCGACGCGCATGGCGCCGGGGAAATCGGCCTTCGGGCTGGTCGAGATGATCTTCGTGTGGAAGCACTTCTGAAGTTCCGTGACCGCCGGGAACACGCACTGCACATCGACGAGCATCGCCTCGACCGCGCCAGTCATGATCGCCAGCTCTTGCTGAAGCAAATTCCCGGCGATGGGCACTCCGTGCCGCATGAGGACCTCGTTGGCCGTGCAGCAAATGCCCGCCAGGTTGATCCCCTTGGCTCCCTTGGCCGCGGCCTCGGCCAGCAGTTCGGGGTCGCGCACGGCGGCCACCAGCACGTCGGACAGGGTCGGTTCGTGGCCGTGGACGAGGATGTTCACCTCGTCTTCCTTGAGCACGCCGAGATTCACGCGGGATCGCAACGGATGCGGCGTGCCGAACAGCACATCGGAGACGTCGGTGGCGATCATCGAGCCGCCCCAGCCGTCGGCCAGTGCGGTGCGCACTGCCGCCAGGAGGATATGCTCGGCATCGTTGTCGACCCCTATGTGCGTCATGTGGAGTCCGGTGACCACCTCGCGGTCGATTCCGCGAACCAGGGCTCCTGCCGCGGCCCAGTTCTTCTGCTGTTGCTCGGGTGCTCGGCGGAGGTTCAGCAGAGTGCCGTCCTGTCTTCCGAATTCGCCCAGAAGCAGGTCCGCAAGGTCGCGGGCGATCTCGCGGTCGGTTCGCCCATCGCACGCCACGCCGTACTCGGCGGCCAGGCTGTGCAGCCGCGCGGGGCTACGGAGGCGGTAGGCCTCGGACGATCCCTCGGCGGCCAACCGGAGCGTGCGCACGATCTCGCGGCCGTGGTCGGAGTGGGCAGCGGCCCCCGCCGCGATGTGCCGAAGCAGATTGCGGGCCACGATCGTGTCGGCGCGGGCGCCGCAGATGCCTTCTTGCGCCCCTTTGCCCTCGGGGAGGATCCGGCAAGGCCCCATGAAGCAGTTGCGGCAGCACAGTCCCAGCACCCCGAAACGGCACTGGGCTTTCTGCGCGGCGAGACGGTCCCAGACGGTCGGGATCCCCACGTCGCTTGCCCGCGCGATCATTGCCAGGGTGGCGGGGTCCGCCGAACGCGAGGTTGCGTCGGCCATGGTCATTCCTCCTATGCGTCAGGTACATGGATAACCCGGGGCGAAGCGATGGCGCGTCTACCGGGCGCAACGTCCATGAGGCCCTTTGACCACGCTCAACGCCCGCTCCAGGGCCGCTCCGATCTTCTCGACCGCCTCGGCCAGCTCGGGGTCTTTCAACTCGACAGGGCGCCCTTCGAGGTCGGCGCGCGCCAAGGCCGCGCTATACGGGAGGAAGCCCAGCATCTCTTGCCCGGCAAGCGCCTGCCGGAGCATCGCCAGTTCGTCCGCCTGGCGAATGCGGTTGGCCACGAGGAGGGTCCGGGCGATCCCGATGTCGCCCGCCAAGCGCTGCGCGCGCCGTGCCGTCTGCACACTTCTCATGCCCGGCTCCACCACGGCGATCAGGGCGTCGACGCCGCGGGCCGATGCCCGCCCCATGTGCTCCAGGCCCGCCTCCATGTCCAAGAGCACGTCGTCGGGCAGTCGCAAGAGCAGATGCTGAAGCAGCGCTTTGAGCACCGCGCTTTCCGGACACATGCAGCCCTTGCCTCCCGTCTCCACCGTCCCCAACACCAGAAGCCTTACCCCGCGCACGCGGGTCGAAAACCGTTCGGGCAAGTCGTCCACCTGAGGATTCAGGCGAAACATCAGACCGCCGCCTTGGTCCTGGGCCCCGGTGCGCTCGAGGATCAAGTCGCGCATGTGGGCGATAGGTTCGGGCGTGTCCTCGGGCGGGACGCCTAGCGCGGCGGCCAGGTTGCCGTCGGGATCGGCATCCACGGCCACGACCGGTCGGCCCAAGTTGGCCAGCCGTTGCGCGAGGACCGCGGCCAGGGTGGTCTTGCCGGCGCCGCCTTTTCCCACGATCGCGAGTTTCATGGGTGCCCGGACGAGGAAAAACACCCGCCCACCGATTTATTGTACTTGCCTGACCAAATGATCCCCGGCTCGTTGGGCAATCCCGCGCGAGCGCGGCGACTTCGACGATCACCGCCAGTCTACATACTCCGGAAATCAATTGCAATAGTTACTAATTAGGTGATATTTAGTCGGGCCAGCGGCGAGACCCATTGCGTCGACATCCGACAAGACCTATATTGTCAGTTGGGTTTGTGAAAATCGCGGAGCGTCCCATGAAGTGCCCCGGACAAGATCGCGGCTTCTGGCGAGAGAATCCCGTGATCGAAGTCCCGTGTCCGGCCTGCGGATGGTCCGTCGAGCTGTTCCGCGACGAGTCGAATGGCCGGTGTGCCCGGTGCGGACATCGTTTTCCGAATCCTGGCGCGGATCTCGGCTGCGCCCGCTGGTGCCCCATGGCTCGCGAGTGCGTGGGATTCGATCCGCAGCGTGCCGCGCGGGGGCGACCCGGCGAGGGCGCGCTGGCGGCTCGGCTGATTCTCCGGCTCCAAGACGAGTACGCCGCCGATCGCGAGCGACTGGCCCGTGCCCTTCGGACCTTCCAGTACGCCAAGGCGACGATGCTTCAGGAGCAAGCCGATCCCCGGGTCGTGTTGGTCGCCGCGTTGCTGGCCGCTGCCGAGGGCCCGTGTGGCGAGGCGTTGCTGGCGGAACTCGATCTCGAGCCCCAATGCCGAGGCCGGGTTGCCGCAATTGTCCAAGCGATTCATGCGAAAAACGATCTGGACAGCGCCGAATTTCGTCTGGTCCGCGCGGCATGGGACCAGGCATGCACTCCCAACCTCGAGCCACGCGACTGACATGCTCGACCCCGAACGCACGCCAAAGCGATCGGCCTATGCGCGGGCCATGGCGCTGGCCTTCGAGGCGCTTCGCCGCCAGCCGGCCGGGCAGCTTCGTTGGCTTGGCGCTCAGCCCTTCGCGGGCGTCTGGCGGTTGCCGGTGCTCGACGACGCGTTCGACGTGGATCTGGTCGGCAACTGGGTGCGGACCGCCGGTGGGACCGAGGTCTCGGACGCCTGGGCCATTCTCGCGCTGCACTACCTGTCGGTCGATGCCCGGCCCGAGACGCTCGCGCCGGAGGTCGCCTTCGCCGATCTGCCAGGGGGGCGCGCCTACGCGCGCGTGTACGAGCAGCGGGCCGTGGATCGGCTCTGTGCATGGTTCGGCAGCCGTGGAGACGCGCTACGCATCTCGGCCATCGCCTCGGGGGGCCAAAGCGCCTCGGGGGGCGACGCCGCGTTCGACTTCGGTGTTTTTCCTCGCATCCGCGTGCGCCTCGTGTGGCACGCGCCCAACGAGGAGTTCCCGCCCGCGGCCACCTGGCTGTTGCCTTCGAACCTCGAAGCCTGGTTCGCTACCGAAGACATCGTGGTTCTGTCGGAGCGGTTGGCGTCGCGTCTTTTGGGGCGACCATTCTGAGCAACCGTTCCCAGGCTGGGGACTGGCACGTGGTTCGGCCCGTTGCGGGGCGGAAAACGTGCCTGTTTCCTTCACGCCCGGTCCCCGACGCTTGAGCGGCGTCGAACAATCGGCCAAGATATGCGCAAGGGACCTTGCCCTTGGTCGGGCGCGGCTTCGCGGCCGGCCGCTCGAATCGATCCGTCAATGGACCAACTTTGGCAGGAACCACGTGATGAACCGCCTGATCGTCGTGACGGTCTCGCTCCTGTCGGCCTGGTGTGGCGTGGTGGCCGGCTCGGCCTGGGCCCAAAGTACCCAAAGCAAACCGGCTTCGAACAGGTCCGTTACCGTGCTGATCGCCTACCATACTTTGCGCGGGCACACCGAGGAGATGGCACGAGGCGTGCAAGAGGGGGTACGGCGCGTCCCGGGCGTGGTACCGATGCTCAAGCGAGTCGAGGAGGTCACCAAGGAGGACCTCGTTGCCGCCGACGGGATCATCCTCGGCTGCCCCACCTACTTCGCCAACATCCCCGGCTCGATGAAGACCATCCTCGACACCTGGAACTGGAAACTCAAGGTCGATTTCACCGACAAGATCGGCGGGGCGTTTGCCACCGGCGGCGGCCAGATGGGCGGCAAGGAGCACACCGTGGTGTCGCTTCTGCTCTTCATGATCAACAACCGCATGGTGGTGGCCGGCCCGCTCTACGAGGACCAACAGGGCGACGACAAGTGGGGCGAGCTGGGCGCGGGCGCGATGACCGGTCCGATCGATCCCAAGATCAGCCCCGCCGAACTCGACAGCGCCCGCCGCATCGGCGAACGGATCGCTCGGTTGGCCACGAAGATGCGATAAGCGGTCGCGCCTGGGCCGCTGTCGCTGGCAAGGCGGATGGTCCCTACACCCTCCAAGGACCGCGCAGCGGCCGCGAGAGCATCCGGTTGGCCTCGTTATCCCCCTCGAATCGCTCGGCGGCTGGGTCCCAGCGGAGCTTGCGCATCAAGCGCAACGCGATATTGCCGAGGTGGCAAAGGCTCGCCGTGCGGTGGCCGATCTCGACCGGGGCGATCGGATCGCGGCGGGTCTTGACGCTGTTGAGGAAATTGCGCACGTGGTCGGGCAGGTAGTTGCGGTACACGTCTTCCGTGCGCTCCGGGAGGCTTACGTCGAGCCGGATCGCGTCCGGCCCGAGCACGGTTTTCCGAAGCGACGGGGGATCGGCCTTCAGCCCTCCGAAACCGAACTGCACCCAGCCCTCGGTGCCCTCGAACCGGGCGCCCATGCGCGGCTCGCCGGTCTGGCAAATCAGTTCGACCCCGTTGGCGTAGCGGGCGCGGAACTTCGAACGCAGCGCCGTGTTGAACAGGCTCCCCTCGGGTGGCCACTCGGCCTCGATCCCCTCGACCTCGACCGGGCCCGAAAGGTCGGTGCCATTGCCCCATTGGGCAATGTCGTTCGAGTGGGCACCGAAGTTCGTCATCTGCCCGCCCGAGTAGTCGAAGATGAACCGAAACCGGTACAGGCATCGGTCGGCGTGGTAGGGAGCCCAGGGGGCCGGGCCGAGCCACCGCTCGTAATCGAAGCCTTCGGGCACAGGCATGGGTTTCCAACCGGGTCCCGGGCCGGTGAAGTTGTTCGACGCCAGGAAGGTCCGGATCGTGCGGAGTTTGCCGATCCGGCCGTTGCGCACCAACTCGCAACAGAACCGGCAGGCGGGGCTCGAGCGGAACTGGCTGCCGGTCTGAAGGATCCGTCCGTGCTTGCGCACCGCGCGGACCATCGCCTGGCCCTCCGCCACGGTCAGCGAGAGCGGCTTCTGGCAGAAGATGTCCTTGCCCGCCTCGGCCGCCATGACCGTCATCACCCCATGCCAATGATCCGGGGTAACGATCGCCACGGCGTCGATGTCGCGGCGCGCCAGCACGTCACGAAAATCGACATAGGCGTCGCAACCGCGGTACTGGCCCGCGCGGGTCTTCTCGGCATAGTAGGTGTTGACCAGCTTGCGGGCCGGCTCGCGCCCGAGGAACTGATCCTTGGTCTGGTAGCCGTAGCTAGCGGTGTTCACATCGCAGACGGCCAGCACCTGCACGTCGTCGTTGCGAAGAAATGCCGGCAAGTCGATCGTGCTCTGGTTGCCGGTCCCGATCATCGCGACATGGATGCGCTGGCTCGGCGCGTTGGCCCCCAACACCGAGGCCGGCACCACCGCAGGCGCGGCAACGGTCGCAAGAGTGACACTCTGGAGAAAACGGCGGCGATTTGGAAGAAAGTGCGGCATGGGACGGCAACAAATCAATTCAGGATCGGTAACGGTTCATGGGGGACGATCCCCGTTTCCCCGGCGAAGCCCGCGACCACGGGACGATCCCCTCCGGCCATGCGCGCACCAGGGGCACCCCGGGGTGCGTAAGAACATCGTAGCCGCGTCGTCGGACCCCGTAAAGTACCTCGGTTGACGCGATGGACCCGAACCCCGGGGGTTGCCTGCTCGTTGGCTTCTTGGCACGGGATGATGCGGCGGGAGCCGATGCCCCGAGCCCGCACCGGCAGTCGCTTCGGGACGATGCCGGCGTCGCGGGCAAACCAAAGGACCGATTCAAGAGGGCGGCCTCCGATTCGCGTCGCGCCATACCAACGTGGCGTACCCTTCCACAAGCTCAACCCAATCGGGATCGATCGCCGCCGGGCGATGGTCCTCGACCAGCACGATCATGCGCTTGGCCCGCAGTAGCGGGTTGGGGTGAAGACTGTAGAAGCGGTCGAGGTAGTTCGCGCTGGGGTAGCAGGCGGCCTGGATCGTCTCGAGCGCCCGGAGCGTCAATCGCTCCGGCCGGCCGGTCGGTTCCAAGACCACCTGGAGCGTCGTGTGCGGATTGTCTTCGATCAGGCGTCGCACCAAGGCAGCGGCCGCGTCTTGCTGGTCGTCGAAATCGGCCGCGCGAAGCCAGAGGGTGAACGCCTGGGCCCGGGCCGCGGCTGGCGGCAATTCGCATGGCGGGCCGTTGAGGTCGATCGTCGCGACGCGGATCGGTCCGTCGTGCGCCGCCGAAAACTCCAGCACCGGCGGGGGGAATGGGTCGAACTCGATGCCCAAGGCCTCCTGGGCCTCTTCCATCAACGCGTCCATATCCTCCAGACCAAGCGTCGGCGTGCGGAGCACGTAGTACGGCGGCCACGGTTGATACCGGAGTCCCAGCGTCTGGGCCTCATGCCGCAGCGCCGTGCCCGGCAGCACCGAGAGATTGAATACCTGCACTACCGTGTAGAGCTTCGACGCTTGCAGGTAGTCGAGATTCCGGCGGAACGAATCGACCGTGTCGCCGGGCAAGCCGAGAATCAGGTCCACGCGCACGTCGATGCCCGCATCGAGCATCGCCCGCACGCCCCGCTCGAAAGCCCTCAGGTTCACCCGGCGGTCGGCAAGCGCCTGGGCCCGCGCGCCGAGCGACTGGAGCCCGACTTCGACCTCGGCGAAATTGGCCTCGCGGAGCAGCCGGGCTGTCTCGCGCGTGATGCCCTCGGCGCGCAGCTCGCCGAAATACGTGAACTGCCGTCCCGGGTTGTGTTCGGCCAACAGCCGGAGGAACTCGGCGAAGTCGCGCCGCTGGTTGAGCGTCGGGTCGAGCAGCACCACCTCGCGGGCGCCCCGCTGGGCCGCGTGACGCAGATGGGCAACGATCTTCTCGCGCGAGACGAAATACAGCGCGTCGTAACTCTTCGGATAATAGCAGAACTTGCAACGAAACCGGCAGCCGCGCATGGTCTCGAGCAAGAGCATCTGCTCGTCGGCGGCATCGAGCATGCCCGCCAGGTAGGGCGACGACACCTCGTCGAGCCGTGGCAGGGGGCGGCGAACCGGAGGCAACCCGGGATGGGCGCGGGACCAAAGCCCGGGGATGGGCTGCTCCCTCACCCCCAGCCCCTCCCCCGACGGCGCGCAAGGCGAGGAGGCCAAGAGTTCGGCGAACGTCTGCTCGCCTTCGCCGACGGCCGCGTAGTCGACCGCGGGGTGCTCCAAGACCCACGGGTTGTCGGCCGTGATCTCCGGGCCGCCCAGCACCACACCAATTTCGGGATCGCGCTGCTTCAGGCCCTGGGCGATCCACAGCGAGCGATCGATGTTCCACAGATAGCACGTGAAGCCCACGATCGACGGCCGGCGGCGGACGATCGCCTCGACGAGTCCTTCATCGCCCAGCGCGTTGACCCGCGAGGCCGGCAGGATCTCGATGTCGTACGACGCGTCGAGCCCCCGGTTGTGCGCGAAGAGCTTCAGGTAGCCGGCGGCCAGAGGCACGTTGCCGTGGATGGGCACGGGGCCCGGCGGCGGGATGGGAAGCTGAAGCAGAAGGACCAGGGGGCGGGCCATGCATCGTCCCATCGCGGCTTGGACTACGCCTCGCGCAGGGCCACGGCGGGATCCTGCGCCAGTGCCACGACCGCCGGCAGATAACTGGCCAAGACCGACAGCACGGGCGCCCCGACGATGGCACCGATCAAGAGGTCGAACCGGAGCACGAACTCGCCGGCGTCAAGCCCCAGGGCTTCATCGCAAACCCACCAGGCCAGTCCGGTACCTAGGGCGGCTCCCACGATGGCGCCGAGCAGGCCGAGCGTGGCCGCCTTGCCCAAGAACAGCGTGGCGATGGCCCCCGAACTCTTCCCCAAGGCCCGCAACAGTCCGATCTCGGTCTTTCGCTGGCGCACGTTGGCCAGGGCCAGAAGCCCCACCCAGACCGCGGCGGCAATCACCACCAGGGGCGTGGTCGTCTCGGCGAGGGTCTCCAGCGTGCGTTCGTGGCGGGCCAATTCGGCCTGCCGGGCTTCGTAGTCGGCAGTCAGGGCCTCGCGGCGTTCGCGCAGGCTTTGCTCCCAGAACGCTCGACGCTGGGCCAGCGAGGCCTCTTGGGCCCGAATCTTCTCCCGCATTTCGCCCAGGATCTTCTGCTGCTGGGCCTCGACCAACGCCCGCTGCTCCTCGCGGGCCACGGCGATCGAGCGGAACTCGGTGATCCGGGTCTCGGGCAGCACGTCGCCGAGTTGCTTGCGGATCGTCGGCAGCCGGGCATTGGCGCAGCGGCACCCCAGGGCCAGAATCTGGTTGATGCGTCCGGGCTTGTTCAACAAGGCCTGGGCGTCGGCCAGGGAGATGGCAAGCGTGATATCCTCCTTGCTGCCCTGCTCGGGGAGGATCTTGGCGATCTCGAACGCGCGTTCGACGTCGCGCACGCGCACGCGGATCGTGTCGCCCACCTTGCGGCCGATGCCCAACTCGTGGCCCAAGAACGCCTTGCCCGGCGGGATGACATAGCCCATCGGTTGCTTCTCGGCCAGGTGGGCCTGCGGCGTCTCGGCCAGGTAGCCGACCAAGAGCACTTTGCGGTTCTCCCAGGTGATCTTCTCCTGGAGCGTGGCGACCAGATGGGTGACCAGCGTGAGGCGTTGGTCGTTGGCCAACCTGTTGACGTAGTCCTGCGGCAGGTCGAGCACGGCGTAGTCGGCCGACCAGAAGTCGGCCATGTTCGTGTCGCGATGGACGATCAAGAGGTTGAAGCCCATGTCCTTCATCACGCGGCGGGTTTCCTTTTCCAGTCGCGCGAGGTCGGCCCGGGCGCGCTCTTCCATCGCGCGCATCTCGGCGACCGACCGCTGGAGTTCGGCCGACATCGAGGCGAGTTCGGCGTCCATCCGGCCGCTCAAGGCGGCCATTTCCGAGTTCATCCGGTCGACCATCGCCCCCAACTCGGCGCGGCTCTTGCGCTGGTGGCCCTCGACCAGAACCGGTCCGCACACGAACAGCGCGGCGGCCATGGCCACGGCCGCCGCGCTGAGGGCGAAGCTCAGTTTGCGGTAACGGATTTCGGCAAGCAGCAGTCGCAAGGGAGACATGGCGAGAAAACCCAAAAGACGTTGCCCAGTTACTCGAAACCTTCCGCGCGATGGCAAGCGGGCGTGGCGTACCGCGGTTCATCCAGCCAGAACGTCAGCACGGCCGCGGCAAACATCAGTCCCGTGGTCGCCAGAAACACGCACTCGAAACTCGTCAGGGTGATCAACTTGCCCACCAGCGGCGATGCCAAGAACGGCACGAGCAGGCTCAGCGTCAACGTGCTCAGATACCTCGGGTGTTCCGACTGGTCGCAAATTTCCAATGCGTAGTTGGTCAACAGCAGCGTCAATAGGGGGCTCAGGCCCTGGGGAATGTAGACGGTCCAGTACAGGCGCGGTCCGAGATCGCCTGGCAGATGGGCCACGACTAAAGCCAGCGGGGGGGCAACGCCCGCGCCGAGGATCAACAGCCTCAGCGCCAGCCGGTTGCCTCGCCAATCGGCCAGCGGCCCGATCGCGAGGCTGAGCACGCTGACGCTGATCGTCTGCACGATCAGCCACCCGGTGGCCAGGTCGGCAAGCTTCTCTCTCGACAAGCCGAATCGCACCCGAGCAAACGCCTGGTAGTGAGGGGCCAGGACGAGCACGCTGCTGAAGAGGAACGCCACCACGATCAACCGGCGCAGATTGGCATCGCGTTGCACGACGCGCCAGGTCTCCGTCAATCCGACCCGAAGGCCGGCCAGCGTGCGACGAGCCTCCTCGGATTCCTTAGCGGTCCTGCCACGTCGCTCGCGCAGCAGTCCCGCGATGAGTCCGGCCCCGAGAAATCCGACCCCGGCGAAGAAGAAGATGCGCACAAAGCCCGGGCCCGGCGCGGCAAGCCAAGCCGGCATCAGCCACGCCATCAGCGCGACGACCGGAAGCAGGCCGCCCAACTGGGCCACCCACAAGAGCCGGCCGCGCCGCGTCGGACGGATCAGCTTCCCCTGCACCGTGCCCAACGAAAGCTGCTGAAGCCCATAGAGCACCGAGAATCCGAAATAGACCGCCAGAAACACCAGAGGCAACCAGGGCCGGGCGCGACCGGCAACGCCCCACCATACGAGCGAAAGACCCAAGAACGGAACCCCCACCAGCGCGCTGAACGCCGCCAACGACCACTTCTTGCAATCCATGGCCTTCAGCGGCCTGGCCCACCAGATGGGCGGAAGGTTCTGCCCCAGCCGACTCAGCGTCGGCAACAACCCCCGGACCCAGTCCTGACCGGCAATCGCATCCAGAAAAACCGCCATGATGATCGACTCTTGCTTGAAGGTCCACCCAATGCGGAAGACGATCAAGTGAAGGGCCAACGTCAGGAGGTTGTGCCGCTCGGCGGACGCCAGGTCGTCGTCCTCGTCGGTATTGGAGTCGGTGGTCTGCGGCAGGGCAATGGCCGGATCTGCGGAGGAAGGCATGTCCTCCAGTATAGCCCAGTCGCCGGAAAAACAAAAACGACCACGGACAACGGGCCCTCGCCCGTTCTCCGTGGTCGGCGGTTGACGTGACGGTCTCAACGCGTCGGCAATGCGACATCGCGCGCTGCCGCCGAGTGCTTCTCCCGCAGGAGAACCAGTGGAACTACCGCTTCTCAGGTTTCTCGGGTTTGTCGGGCTTCTCCTTCTTGGGCGCGGGTTTCGGCTTGCCTTCGTCGGGTTTACCTGGACGTGGACCGCCGCGCCCCCACGCCTCGTGCCGGGACGGCGGACCGAACCCGGCCGGAGGTGGCCCTGCCCACGGGCCGCCGTGTGGCCACGGACGGAGCATCGGCGGCGGCCCACCCCACCGTGGACCACATGCCATTCCGTAGGATGACATTCTCCCGCCAACCCGGCTCAACCCCATGACGAACTCGGCGAGACTCAGTTGACCGTTGCCATCGCGGTCAAGTCGGTGGAACAAAGCGAGCCAACCGCGTGCCGCAGGGGCGTGTGGGCGCGCTCCCCAAGGCGGCGGTCCTCCCCAACGATGCGCCCAACCCATGCCAAATCCCCAGGGGCCGGGATAAGCGGCGGACCAGGGTCGGGGCCCAGGCGGCGGGCCGATCCGTGGTCCCGGGGGTTGCCAACCATCCTTCCCGAAGCGGCCGTCATGGCCAAGGCCACGCGGCGGCCTCTTCGGTTCGCCGGGTTGCGGTTCAGAGCGATCACCTGCCTTGGGTGCTCCAGGCCCCGCCCACGAGGGACGCGGCCCCATCGGCCCACGGCCCCACGCGCCGGGGCCCGGTGGACCACGACGAGGCAAGTCGTTGGCCAACTCGGCGAACTCGGCGGGGTCGAGTTTCTTGTCGCCGTTCTTGTCGGCTTTGGCCAGTCGGTCGCCGAGCCGCTCCTTCAGGAAGGGCGGCAGTTCGTCGAGGACCACCAAGCCGTCTCGGTTGGCATCGAGCCGCTGGAACATGGCTTCGGGGCCCGGCCGATCGGGTTTCTTCGGCTCCTGCGTTTGCCCGGACGATGCCAGGAGGGCCGTCGCCAGGGCGGCGAAAACCAGGGTGCGCATGAGATCACCTCCGTCGCATGAGATTGGGTTGACGTGACACTCGGACGAGGGTCGGCCTGGGCCTTTCCAACATGCCGCGATGCGACCCCCTTGAAGAGCCGGTCTCTTTGAGCGACCATGATATCAATCGCCGGACGAGGCGTTTTGTCCACGCCAGCGCGTGGGTCCCATGGACACGACCCGCCGACCCCTTCCCAACGATGCGGGGTTGAATACCGCGGGGGAACCGGGGACGATTCGAGGAAGAGGCTTTCGATGAGCGCGGAGACTCCCGACGACGCGCTGGCCCGATTGCGCAGCGGTGGCCTGAAGGCCTTGGCCGAGCTGTTCACCGAGCACCGCGACCGTCTGGAGCGGATGGTGCGGTTCCGGATGGACCGCCGGGTTTCGTCGCGTGTCGACGTGGACGACGTGCTTCAGGAGGCCTATCTCGACGCGGCGAAGCGCGTCGAGGCGTACCTGGCGCGACCCGAGGCCCCGTTCTTCGTCTGGCTTCGAGGGATCGCGGCCAATACGCTGGCCGACATCCACCGCCGGCACCTGGGGGCCGAGCTTCGCGACGCCGCGCGCGACCAGTCGCTATACGCCCAAGCGCCCGAGGCGTCCTCGGAACTCTTGGCGGCCCAGTTGGCCGGACACCTCACCTCGCCCAGCCAAGCCGCGATCCGCGACGAAGCGGCGGCCAAGGTCGAGGCCGCCTTGCGCGAGATGGACGAGATCGACCGCGAGGTGTTGGCCTTGCGCCACTTCGAGCAACTCAGCAACAACGAGGTGGCCGAGGTCCTGGGCCTGTCGAAGACCGCCGCCAGTAACCGCTACGTTCGAGCCTTGGGGCGGCTGAAGGACATATTGCTGCGGGCGGAGAGTGGGGAGAGCGGATAGAGGTGCCCCCATGCCCGAGCTGAACGACCAGCGCGACCCGCTCGACCTCTTGGCCGAGGAATTCGCCCACCGCCACCGCCAGGGCCAGCATCCTTCGGTCACCGAGTACGCCGAGCGGTATCCCGACCTGGCCGACCAGATCCGCGAGTTGCTTCCCGCGGTGGCCGCCATGGAACAACTGCGCCGGCACAAGGAAAGCTCGCTTTCGACGGCTTCGGCCAACGGCGGCCCGGCCGGCGACGTGCCCGCGCTGGAAATCCTGGGCGACTGCCGGATCGTGCGGGAGATCGGTCGCGGCGGGATGGGCGTGGTCTACGAGGCCCGGCAGGAGTCGCTCGGCCGCCGCGTGGCCTTGAAGGTGCTTCCGCCCGGCGCCATGACCAGCGAACGCGCGCGGCAGCGGTTCGAGCGCGAGGCCCGCACCGCAGCCCGGCTGCACCACACGAACATCGTGCCGGTCTTCGGCGTCGGCCATGAGGACGGCATCGCCTACTATGTGATGCAGTACATCGAGGGCCTGAGCCTTGGCGATCTGATCGGGGCGTGGCGCACCACGGCCACGGCGGGCTCGGCCAAGGTTTGCAGCATCGAGGCATGGCAGGCGACGGCCAGGCCGACCGCGCCAGCGTCCGGCGGGCCGGCCACGCCCGCGGGCGACGATGCGCCGGCACGGCGCGCCGCGCCCTTGCCCCCGGTCTCGCCCGACGACATGCCGGCCTACTGCCGTTGGGTCGCCCAGATCGGCATCCAGGCGGCCGATGCCCTCCAGTACGCTCATTCCCACGGCGTGCTCCATCGCGACATCAAGCCGCCGAACCTGCTCGTCGACGGTCAGGGGACCGTGTGGATCACCGATTTCGGCGTGGCCCGGCCGAGCGAGGAAGAAGCGTTGACGCACTCCGGCGACGTGGTCGGCACGCTGCGGTACATGGCGCCCGAGCAACTCAACGGCGAAGCGGAACCCCGCAGCGACGTGTACGCGCTGGGGCTGACCCTGTACGAGTTGACGGCCCTTCGGCCCGCGTTCGACGAGACGAACCGCCCCCGGCTGTTGCGCCAGGTGATGGAGGGCGAGGTGCCGCCCTTGTCGCGCGTCAAGCCCGACGTGCCGCGCGATTTCGAGACGATCATCGCCAAGGCGATCGCCCGGGAGCCCCAGCGCCGCTACGCCACGGCCGGCGAACTGGCCGACGACCTCCGCCGGTTTCTGGACGACCAGC
>DYLT01000448.1 GCA_020721945.1 Blastopirellula marina | reverse complement strand
GCCAGCGTCGCCAGGAACAGCCTGAGTGCCGGCGGCACGCGCCGGCCCAGCGCCCGCGCCGCGGCGTAGGCCTCGTGGCGCAGCCGCGAGACGCAGACCACGTCGATCTCGCGGCGGTGGCGCCGGAGCCAGCGGCCGAGGGTCCGGGCATAGCGCACGGTGCTCCAGGCGTCGCGCGGCGCGTCGGCCAGCCGCTTCAGGCGTACGCCGCGGTAGACCAGGTCGCGCGGCCAATGGGGCTGCCATCGCGCGGTGACGACGGTCACCTCCCACCCGCGGCCGGCCCACGCCGCGGCAAGGTCGGCGAGGTTCTTCTCGGCCCCACCCACCAGCGGCCAGAAGCGACGGGCCACCACGACCACCCTCAACGGACGCACTACCCGATCTCTCCGCTCATTTCGTGCGGCTCCAGGGCCGCGATGTAGGGGAGGTTTCGGTACATGTCGCGATAGTCGAGGCCGTAACCGACCACAAACGCGTCGGGGATGTCGAACGCCACGAAGTCGGGCTGCACGGGAACCTGGCAGCGACCCTGCTTGCGCAGCAACACGGCGGTGCGAACACTCGCCGGACCCAATTCGTCCAACTGCGGAATCAACTCCCAGATCGTGTTGCCCGTGTCGAAAATGTCGTCCACCAAGAGCACGTCCCGGTCGCGCACGTCGCTGGAAAGCAGGTCGAAATTGAGCACCAGCGGTCCCGGCCGGTGGGCGCCGCGGCAGCACCGGGCCAGAACGAGTTCGACGCGCAGCGGGATATCCAGCAGCCGGACCAGATCGGCCAAAAGGACAATACTGCCGATCATCACCCCGATCATGGTCAGCGGCCGGCCGGCGTAATGCTGCCGCAGCTTCTCGGCCATCTGCGCAATTCCGTTTCGCAACTGGTCTTCGGTCAATAGGACTTTCATGGCGGTTCCCTGGAGCGAGCATCGGGTAGCCGTTCACCCCCGTGAACAGTTACAGCATCGGGCGTCACGATGCGACCCCGAAGTCGGTATTCTACGCCCCGACCTCCCGAAACGACAGGGGGAGCCCTTCCAGGGGTCGATTCTCGCGCGGCCCGTCGTCGGCGGTGCTCGCGCTTCCCTTGGCACCAGGATCGGCACACGCTACATTCGACCTCGTTCGAATCCCAGTGGTTGCTCGGCCGCATCGTGAGGTGCTCCATGGGATTTTCAGGGCGATCGGGTTGTTCAACGCGCCACGTTGGGCGCCGGGGTTGGCCGCTTCGCGTCCTCGCGGGGGTCGCTTGGGTGGCGTGCCTTTTCGCCGGCCGGCCCGCCGTGTCGTCCGAGGGGCTTTCGCCCAGCGAAAGCCGCCTGGGCATCAATCTGGCCGGGCCAGCCGACTGGAATACCGAATTGCCGTTCGTCGATGTGTTCCGCCTGTCGCGCCCTTGGATCAGTCAGCGCAAGGGCCAGCCGTGGGGCAAGGGCCCCACGCTGGACCTCGATGCCCACGGCTGGGTGAAACGCCTGGAGCCCGATTGCTGGGCCGAGACGCTGCTTTGCACCATCGACAGGGGCCACTGGATGCACGACAACAAGAAGATCGCCGATAAGTACCACGTGAAGCTGGTGGCCTACGAAGCCGGCCAGCACCTGGTCGGCGTGGCTGGCGGCGAGAACAACCAGCGCCTGACCGAGTTGTTTATGGCCGCCAACCGCCACCCGCGCATGGGCCGACTGTACACGCAGTACCTCGATGCCTGGCGCGACGCGGGCGGCGATCTATGCGCGGTGTTCTCTTCGGTGGGGCGGTTCAGCAAGTGGGGAAGCTGGGGGCTCTTGGAGTTTTACGACGACGACACGCCGAAGTTCCGGGCCGTGATGCAATGGAACGAGGCCAATCCGAGGACGCGCCGATAGGAGCTTCGCAAGCCCCGGTTTCGCCGCACGCGGCCAACGCGAGCATGGCGTAGGCCGTGCCCTCGTGGCTGAGATAGTGCTTCTGGTCTTTCCAGAGCGAGCGGGTGAACCAGCGTCCGCTGGCCCGCTGACGGGCCTTCAGCCAGTCCACGCCGTGTCGAAGGCGCGGGTCGTCGGCCGGGACGCCGGCGCGGCGGAGCACGTACACCGCGAACCCGGTCCCGTAGCCGTCGCTCGACTCGAGGTCTTGCGGCGTTCCGTCGCAGCGTGCACCGCGCCGTGCAGGCGATGTCTGGCTGCCAGCGTTGCGTGGCCGCCTTGCCGCTGGCTAGAATGCCGGCGTTCTCGTGGGAGACCGGCTATGGTGCGACACGTCGGAGGGGTCGGAATTCTCTTGGTCACGGCGGCGGCGTCCGCCCTGGCAGCAGACGGGACGCCCTCGCGTTGGAGCGAAACGCCGCAAGTGCAGACCGCCTGCCACGGCGTGCCGATCAAGCGGTTCGGGTTCTGCTGGGTGCTGGGCGAGGCCCCGGACCTGGTGGACGATGGGCCGCTCCAAGTCGGGAACACCGCGCCGCGCGTCAAGGTGCATCCCAAACCGAGCAGCCAGATCCGGCGGAATTACCTCGGCGTGACGACCACGCGCATGCCGCGGTCGACCGAGAACGACTACCTGCCGGTCGAGGCCATCCACCTGATCGACGGCAACCGGCAGACGTGCTGGATGAGCCGAGCCCAGACGCGGCCCGACGCGCAGCCAGTGTGGATTCGGCTCGACCTGGCCGCCGAGCGCACGATCGAGCGGGTGGTGCTGCGCAAGCGTCCGCCGTCGGCCGAGCCCCGCAGCCCGTTGGGCTGGGGGCCGATCGCCGGTGCCGCCGAGGTGGGCCGCGGAATGCCCGAGTGCGTCGCCATCCGGCT
>DYLT01000070.1 GCA_020721945.1 Blastopirellula marina | reverse complement strand
GGCGTCTCGCGGAACGCCCGCCACTTCAGGTACTCCAGTTGCTCGAAGGTGCGCGGCAGGTTGAGCGGGTACTGGAGGTCGGCGAACGACGAGAGCCCGAGGAGGGCCGGGTCCGCGGCCGCCACGAACGGGGCCCAGGCCGCCGCCGCGACCTCGGAAATCCGCTCCAGCACGCGGAGATCGTTGATGCCCTCCGGCGAGATGCCGTGACGGATCTCGTAGTCGCCCAAGAGCAGTCCGTAGGGCGTTCCGCCGGGCGTGTCGAACTCGGCATTGTAGACCTTGCGGAACAACTGGCTCTGATCGAACTCGCCGGCCCGCTCCAGGTCGCGCTCCAACTCGCGCCACGACACGTTGAGCACGCGGACTTGGATGCTCTTGTCCTCGGGGTCCACCTGATCGACGAGCCATCGCAGCCCGCGCCACGAGGCCTCCAGCCGCTGGAACTTCGGGTGGTGCAGGATGGCACTGACCTGCTCGGACAGAAGCGCGTCGATCTGCGCGACGTCGTGCGCCACTATGCCCGCCAGGTCCTCCTGGGTCGTGGGCACGCCGGCCGGGGCCCTCCAGCGGAGCCACAACGCAAGGGCCTCGGCCGGCGGCGCCGCGAGAAAACGATCAACAAACCCCGGCGTGGCGCGGAGGCCGGCCGCGCGCTGGCGGTGGGTTTCGAGCTGGGCCGGCGCCGCCGAATCGCCCGCCGCCGAGCCCGCAAGCACGGCATCGATCAGCTCGGACCAGAGGGCGGTCGCCGCAGAGCGCGGCCCGGGTGCCTCCGGCACGAACGGATCGGCCGCGGCGGTGTTGGGGTCCAGTCCAAAACTCATGGCACCTGGGGACTACCCGACCTTCGGAGGAAGCTTGGCCACCATGCGCAACGACGTGGTCAGTTCTTCCAACTGGAGCCAAGGTCGCAGCCATGCCACGGCCTGGTAGGAGCCGGGCGAACCGGGCACCTCCTCGACCTGAATCTGCGCGGCAGCCAGCGGCAACCGGGCCTTCATCTCGGGCGTGGGATTGGGGTCGGCGCAGACGTACTGGGCGATCCACCGCTCGAGGTAGTCCTGCATGTCCTTCTTCTCGGCGTAACTGCCGATCTTGTCGCGAGCGATCACCTTGAGGAAATGCGCGATCCGCGAGGTGGCCATGATGTACGGCAGCCGGGCCGAGATCGCGGCGTTGGCCGTCGCGTCGGGCTTGTCGTACTTCTTCGGCTTCTGGCAAGTCTGCCCGCCGAAAAACACCGAATAGTCGGTGTTCTTGTAGTGGCACAACGGAAGGAACCCCAGCTTGCTCAACTCCGCCTCGCGGCGGTCGGTGATGCTCACCTCGGTCGGGCACTTGAGGTCCAAATCGCCGTCCATGCTCTTGAAGACATGCGCCGGCAACCCCTCGACCAGCCCGCCGTTCTCCTTGCCGCGGATCGCCACGCAGAACCCCGTCTTCGCGAAGGCATCGGTCAGCCGCGCCCCGTAGACGTAGGCGGCGTTCATCCAGGCGTAATGCTCGTGCGGCACCGAGATCGACCGGCCGCTGGGATCGAGCGGGACCTCCTCGAAGGCGAATTCGTCGACGGGCTTGGTGTTCTTGCCGTAGGGCAATCGCGAGAGCACGCGGGGCATGACCAGGGCCACGAAACGCGAGTCGGGCGACTCGCGGAACGATTGCCACTTGGCGTACTCCACCGAGTCGAAGATCTTCGCCAGATCGCGCGGCGTGGCCAGATCGGCGAAGCTGTCGAGATTGAACAGCTTCGGCGAGGCGGCGGAGATGAACGGGCAGAACGCCGCGGCGGCGACTCCCGAAATCTTCTCCAGCATCGCGATGTCTTCCGGGTGATTCGTGAACTCGTAGTCGCCGATCAGCGCCCCGTAGGGCTGGCCGCCCGGCATGCCGAACTCGTTCTCGTAGAGCTTCTTGAACAACTGGCTCTGGTCGAACTCGATCGCCCGGTCCAGGTCCTTGAACAACTCCCGCTTCGAGCAGTTGAGCACTCTGATCTTCAACTCGGTGCCCGTCTCGCTGTTCATCACCAGGTAGTGCAGGCCCCGCCACGTGCCCTCGAGGCGTTGGAAATCCGGGTGGTGCATGATCGCGGCCAACTGCTTCGAGATGGTCGCGTCGATCGCCTCGATGCCGTTCTTGATCGACCGGATGATGTCCCGGCTGACCGTCACCGTGCCCTTGAGGGCCTCTTCGGTCAACGTGCGGATCAGTTCCGCCGCCCGGTTCCGCTCGGTCTGCTTGGTGGCCTGGATGGCCTTGTCCAAGAGGCTCCCTTCGGCGATTTGGAGTGCCTGGGGCTGGGCTTGGGCTTGTTGCTGTTCGCCGCTGCTCATGCGTGTCCTCCTACGGTTGTTCGCTGCCGCCGCCGGGCAGGCCGAGTTGCTCCGAGAACTTTGTCAGCTCGTCGGTGTTCTGGAGGACCTGCTCGAGGATCCCCTCCAGTTCCGGCGAGACGTCGATCTTGGTCATCAGGTCGCGGAGCTTGTTGCGCGTCTCGAGGAGCTTGCGCAGGGCCGGAACCTGGGCGACGACCTGTGCCGGCTCGAAGTCCTCGATCGAGTTGAATTTCAACTGGACGGCCAGTTCCGAGTTGTCGCCCGCCAGCGTGTTCTCCACGCGCAGGTTCAGACCCGGCGTCATCCGCTGCAGAACCTCGTTGAAATTGTCCCGGTCGATCTGGACGAACTTCCGGTCGCGCAAGGGCTTCAGCGGCTCCGTGGGGTGACCGGAAAAATCGCCGAGCACCCCGACGACGAACGGAAGCTCGCGCTTCTCGATCGCGTCGCCGATCTCCACGTCGTAGGTGATGTGGACACGGGGCTTGCGCACCCGGTCCAGCTTGTGTTGAATACTTTCGGGCATGAAAGATCCCTCCGGATGCTACGGGGTTGTTATTCGGTCTTCGCCTCGGGGACCGAGATCCCTACCAGCTTGAACGTCTGGTTGCGCGATATGTCCTCGGCAATGAGTTCCTCGAGCAGTTCGGGCAGCGGCATGCGGCCCCAGCGCACGGCGCGTTCCAACTGGTACGCCACCGGCGAGTGGGGTTCGGTGCGGCGGAAGAAGTCGGCGATGCGCAAAATGGCCTGGAAGGCCTGCTCGCGGGTGCGAATGGGTCCCAACCCGATCCCTGCCCCACCTCCCTCGCCCGCCCCGACCGCGCCAACGTCTTCCCCAGCGGGATGACCTTCGGCCGACGGCGAGCCCGCGTACTCCTGAACCTTCTCCCGGCAACTCGCCAGCGCCTCGCGGATTTCGCCGACAGGCGGCGCGTCGGCCGAACCGCAACGCTCGTCCAATATCTGACTGAGCTTGCCCAACTCGTCGAGGCACTGCTCGATGTCTTCCAACAAGCTCCCGAAGAACTCCGGCGGTGCCTCGTGAACCGCCTTGGTGAACTGGTCCAGGCTCGGCACCCCCTCTTCCAGACGCTGGGCACGTTTTTCAGGGTCCTCGATCGCGTCGGTCGCCACGGCTTGGCGATAATCCCACAGCGAATAAGGACCACACGTTTTGCCCGCCGTGATGGGGATGCGAAGAATCGGCGTGACCAGGTTCCCGCGCGACGTGGTCTCGTTGAGGCGCCCCAGCGGATCCACCCGGTCCAAAAGCCCCTCGGGGGAGCTGAGCGATGGGAAAAGACCGTCCCAGTATTGCTCGACCAACTCCCTCACCAACCGAAAACCATCACGCAGGCCGGCAAACCCATACTTGCGGACCAATGGCTCGGTCAGCAGGATGGCGACCTCCATATCTTTGGACTGCTGGGTGAGAATTCGGAGGCCGAGATCGAGGACCTTTCCCCATTCGGGAGGGGAAGGCTTCTTCTTCTGTCCCAGATCGTCAACGACCTCGCCGGCCTCGGATTCGGCCCGGCGCGACGCGGCCGCCGTGTCGCGAAACCGGGTATAGAGCGAATCGTGCGAGACCGCTTCGCGCACGTCGAACCCCGTCGGGCTATCCCCGGGAATCGGTGCCAGGAGTTTGTCGAAGTCGATGACGGGTGCGGTTGCCATAGGCAGCACATCCTGGTTGGTTCCCAAACGGCGGTCCGGGCCAAGGGCGCTCGCGTGGCCTGGGTCCGACCCCCCCATCACACGGATACGCCCTGCACCTTCAGCGAATGGGCCAATCGCTGAAGGGCTTTGGCGTGAAGGCGGCTCGCCCACGACTTGCTCACGCCGATGCGCCGACCTGCTTCTTGGAGGGTAAGCCCCTCGAAGTAGGTGGCGCGGATCAGCGCGGCCGCGTCGGAAGGCAGCGCGTCGATCAATTCATGCAGTTTCCGATATATTTCCTCGCGGATGGCCACCGAGGCCGCGGTGGGCATGGCCGGATCGACGAGGATCTCCGCCTCGGAGCCCCCGCCGGCCTCGAGGTTGCTGGCCAAGTATACGACGGCCAATGCCCGTGTGACGCGCCCAAACCACCGCAGGTCGGTTTCGAGGTCGCCGGGCGCGCCGGGTGCAGCTTCTGCTTCCTCCGCAAGGACTTCGTTCGACCTCTGTTCGCAATGGATCTGGTTCTGTTCGTTTCGGCCGAACCAGGTCATTTTCGAGAGGCCATCATAGATGGCCCCGCGTATTCGGTAATATGCGTAGGTGGAGAACCGGTTCCCCCGATTGGGGTCGAACTCTCGGGCCGCCTCGACCAGTCCCACCTGACCGTAAGCGATCAGATCGTCTAAGTCAACGGTGGGTGGGAGTTTACGATGGATTCCCACGGCCAGCGAGCGGACCAGACCCTGGCATTCCTCGACAAGCCGATCGACCGAATCGGATTTGGTCGACATTTAACCCTCCGACAGACGCAGCCAGAGAGCGTCCAATCGATCGCGCGACACCTGATCTTCCCACAGGGTCTGGGCCACGTGCCCCGAAACGGCCTCCCAAGCGTCTGCCCACTCCGGGCGGTCGCGGAATTCCGTGGTCAGCATCGCCCGGACCATTTCGGTGGCGATTGGGTCGAGGCTGAAGGGCTGTCCCCGATAACGCCGAACCACGCCATCCAGGGCGAGCCGCTGTTGGGGGTCCAAGGCATCGTCGCCGCGGCTGGCGGCATCGGTCTGTTCGAGGACGCTTTGCAGCAGGTCCTGGGTGACCGAGGCATCGGCGCCCTTTTCGGCGATCGGATGCTGTCCGTCGAGTCGCTTCGCCGGCTCCGAATGAGCACTCATACCCAATCCTCCAGGCAGAAAACGCCGCCACGAGCAACGATCGCGGCGCGGCAATGCCGCCCGGATAGTATAGCTCCAATCCCCGCCCGGCGAGGATCCCCAGATCCTAGTTCCCGACCATCGAGGTGCGGTGGGCGCTGCCTTGCCACCCTGCCTGCGGTCCGTCTACGCAGGCACCTTGGTTCGAGCGGGCGTCTCGCGTGCATTCCCCCAAGTCGGTGTGTCCAGCACACCGCTCGTCGGCAGAATTATCGCAGCGGACCGTCCGAAGGAAAGGCCCATTGGCGTTGGAATGCGCCAATGGCCGCCCGATCCCCTGGTTGCTAACACGGTGGTCTCATCGTGGCCACATGTTGTAGACGAAGACCCCGATCAACCCGATGGCCAGCACAAAATCCAGTGCGACGATCGCATTGGCCAACGCCTGGTACTTTCGATCTTCGCGCACGGCGGCCTCGGTCCATTGGAGTTCGGCCTGCTCGTCGGGCAATTTGGCGAACACGTCTTTGAGGAACAACTGCCGGTCCTCGTTGATCCCAGTTCCGGCAAAGTAGCAGCCACTGAAGAAGCATGGCTCGGCACCGGGGTCTTGATCCTGGTCCACGCCGAACCCGGCGGCCAGGATGTTGCCCAGCGGGGCTTGCACCTGCCGGATCTTGCACAGCAGGGCGTAGAGTTTGGTGTTGCCGGGTTTGGTCAGGGCGTCGCGTTCCTTGAAGAGGCTATAGACCCAGTCTTCGAAGGCCCCGCATGCGTGCGCCGAAACCGCCTCGAGACGTTCGCCCAGAGGGAAATTGGTCACTGAAAAACCCTTGCCGAAACGGCGCGTGGCATGATCGCGGCCCATGCGGCGAGCCATCTCGCGGAACCCCGGCTCTTCCTCCATGCCGGCGATCAGGGCGGTCACCGGGCAACGGATCTTGCCCACGCGAAGGACCGTGCTGAGGTCCTGTTTGACCATCCGCTGCACGACTTCCCGTTCTTTCGGCCCGCGAAGCATCACGTTGAACGGCAGAAGCGTCAGGACCCCGTTGAACGGACAGAGGGGTTGCCGGGCGCGATGGACCAGATGGCAGAGGTAGGCCAGGCGGCGGTCCTGCTCGGCGGCCTCGTCCGGCGCAAGGACCACGGCGCGCCCGACGGGGACGGGCTGGTCGATTCGGCCTGGGGAACCGACCATCGCGGCCGGCTCGACCTCGGCGGGAATGAGGGTCTGCCGGGGGTCTACCCCTGCCGGCGGGAAGTGGCGCGGCGGGCCATAGGGCTCTGGTGCGGCCCTGGGCGCGGCGGCCGACGCCCCCCGCACCACGTCGTCGATCGACTGGCCCGCCTCGGCCACGATCGTGCCCGTCGGACTCACCGAGCCCGCCGCCATCGGACCAACCGGCTCGTCGGGTCGGGGCTGCTGGGCCGCGGCCTTTCCCTTGGCGGCCAGCCGGCTCAGCGCCGACGCGTTGCTGGCGACGAGGTAGATTCCGTCGGGGTTGGCGTACCAGTGCAGTGCGGCCGGTCCCTGGGGAACGCCCTTGATGTTCAGGCTCAGCCGCGCGCCGCTGACGAGGGCTTGTTCCTGCTCTTCGCCCGACGTGCCCAGGATCAGGAAGATCGGGATCTGGGAGAGATCCAGGCCCTGTTTGTCGAGTTCGTCGAGTCCTGCGCGCCAGGCCCGGTCGATGTCGTCGAAGGGCGACACATCGCCTTCGAGCCACAGCTTCAGGGCGTAGTAGATGACCACGGGCAGGACGATCAGCAGGACCACGATTCCGGTGATATAGTGCGGTTGCCGGATGAGGGCCCGGAAGAAGGGGCGGTCGGGGCGGTAGTAGAAGACGACGACTTCGACCGCCACGCCGAGGATCAAGAGAAAGGCGGTCAGAAAGGCGACGCGGGCCGGCAGCGAGAGCCCAAACACCCGCCGTCCCGAGGCCAACAGTTGCCCCGGCGAGGAAAACAGGGTGCGGATGAAGTTGACCAGGCCGTAGACCAGGTACAACGGCGCGTACAGGACTTCTTTGACGAGGCTCCACATGACCGCACCGTCACGTCTTGAAGTAGAGGAGGACCATCACATTCAGCAGCACCAGCACCAGCCCGGCCAGCGCGGCCCAGATCAGGGTGAACGGGCCGTCTAAGGGAGGCGCGCCCTCGATGGTGATCGCGCCGGCGCTGATGGCGGGCCGGCCCCGGCCGAGTTGGATCGTCATCGCCGTGTGGCGGGCCCAGTCCTCGATCGTTTCGGGCAGTTCATACGTCACGGTCAGGATCGGCCGCTTGTCCTCGTCGCCGTATAACCCGCGAAACCCCAGCACCACGGCGAGGTAGAAGACCTCCAAGGCGTTCTTCTGCCGCTGGCCGGCCGCGTCCTTCGCGTCGGTAAAGAACTTCTCGGCGCGAAGCTGGGTCTTGAACAGCTCCCATTCGAGCGAATTGTTCTTCCACCACTCGCGGTGCTCCCAGGGAGCCAGCAGGATCAAGAGTTCGTCGATCCAACATACCAGGGCGTACTTGGCCAACCGGGCGTCGGGCCCTTGGCCCGCCGCCGACTCGACCCGCTCCAACAACGCACCCAAGTGAATACGCTCTTCGTCGCGCGCGATCGGTTCGCCCCGCTCGATGCGATCGAGTAGATTGAGCACGTACAAGAAGACCGGGTCCACGGCGCTGGCGAATTCGGGAGTCATTGCTGCTTGGGCACCGCAAACAGGGCGAACTGAAGGGGGTACTGCTTGTTCCCGATGGTCACGATCAGGGTGGTCGTGCCTTGAAGCGCCTCCCGATTGGCGATGAGCCGTTCCTGAAGCCGCATCGCCAAGGTTTGGTGGTCGAGCACGTCGCGCCAGTACACGTTGCCGCGGCTGACCTCGAAGTACAGCCACTCGCGCGGCGGGAGGATCGCCGGGGCCTGCGTCAGATGGGTCAGATGAAGCCCCTCCAGGCCGCGGCGGAAAATGTCTTCCACTTGCCGCTCGCTGCCGAGTTTCCAATTCAAGTAACCCGGCGAAAGCACGGCAATGCACTGCTTGTCGTCGAGCACCCCGCGCTTCACCCCGACGTACCACTTCCAATCGGGTTGGAGCCAGCGCGGGTCGATACTCACCCGCATCATGTTCCCCTCGCCCACGAAGAACCGGTGCTCGTAGACCGCCACGCCCACGAAGCTCAGGTGCCGCTCGATTTGCTCCTTGACCCAGGAGAAGATGCGCGCTAGGTCGTCGTGGTCGTAGTGGGGGATGTCGGGCGGGCGGCGGGCCTCCTGGTTGAAAATCGAAAGCTGCCCCAAGATCCGCACCAACTCGCGATAGGCCGTCAACGGATGAACGCCCGAGGCGAACGTCAGCACGCTCAGCGTCGCATAGGCCGCGTTCAGCTCGGCCAGCATCAAGAGGCGATCGATGTCGCGCGCATCGGACTGCACCAGCGACACCTCGCGGTTGATGATCTGCTCGGCCAGGACCTCGATCTTCTTGCCGATGATGTCGTAGATCGCCCGCACAATCTCGCGCCCCAAGGGCGGCCAGGCATCGATCGCCAGCACGGGCGGGATATAGCTGGGGTCGATCTGCGGGGCCGCCTGGCGCTCTCCGGCCCGCTGGACCTGGGCGATGGGCAACAGCTCGTACCCCGCCGCATCGTCGGTCGACAACAACAGCCGAACGTTCAGATCGCGGAAGGCGATCTCCTGGTCGTTGCCGCCGGTACTCTCATCCTGGACCGATTGCCGGTTCTCGACGTAGCGGTGTCTCTCCGAATCGCCATCGCGGGCCACATTGGCGCGGCCCAGTTTAAGCTTCGGCACCGCCAAGAACACCCGGACCTTCTCTTCCTTGACGAACGCCGGTTTCAGGTCCACGCGGTCGGGCTCCTGGCCGGGATCCAGCGTCACCAGCGTCCCATCCTTCATGCGCGCGTGGCAGGCATTGAGCTGAAACTGGAAGTTCCCGATCGCGTCGTGGCTGAACTCCAGCCGCCGCAACCCATAGTGGTAGTGGTGATCCAGGTGTTCCGAGGTGTGGAGGGCCTCGGCCCAATACCGGTCGGATGCCTGAAGGTGGTGCGGCTGCAAAAAGAGCCCTTCGGACCAGTGGACCGGCAGATTCTGCATCGCGGCGATCCCTCATTCCTCCGATGGCGACGCACACCCCACCCTAGGGCCCTTATAACCTTCCCCGGGGCGGAAGGCAAGTGCATGGAGAGCGGCAAGATGGGGGCCGGACACCCCTTCCGGCATGTGGCAAGTCTATAGCGGCAGCCACCACGAAGCAAGAGTTCCCCACCCCAGAATCCGCGAACCCCTGCTGGACGGGTCGGTTCGGGTCGCGCCCGGCAGCACCCTCGGGAAACGAGGCGACCACGCGGGAGGTCGCGACCTAGCGGGTCTGAGGAAACCACCGTCGCAGAGTGGACGTCAGTTTGTTGAACGCGGGGTCCGTACAGCGGCGGAGACGCACGCGCATCTTACCATCGGTACGGCGTGCTGGTAAGGGCGAGGCGAGTCTCGCAGTGGGCGGCGTCAACGCGTCGCCTTCCCCTTGTACCGCGTCATCTTGCACACCCGGGGGGTGGCGGATAGGCTAAGACCGTGCGCGGCCCCTGGTTTGGGCCACGGCGATTCCTGTCTGGCCACTCGACGTCCCACACCTTCGGAGTCCGACGATGTTCGTGCCCGCTCGACTTCACCATGCGATGGCCTTGGCCCTGTTGACCGCCTGGGCAGGCGGCGCCATGGCTGCCAGCCCGCCCAACATGCTTTCGGCGAAAGAACTCGACGAAGGCTGGATCCTGCTGTTCGACGGCTCGACCCTGTTCGGTTGGCAGCCCACCAGCAAGGCCGACTGGAAGGTGGAAGACGGCACCATCGCGGTGGGCGCGGGCGAGCCGGGACTGCTCGTGACCACCAGCCAGTTCGGCAACTATGTGTTGGCGGTCGATTTCTGCGCTGGGCCGCAGACCAATAGCGGCATCTTCCTGCGCACGCTCCCGACCGCCGGGGCCGCCGACGTCCAGACCCAGTGCTACGAGTTGAATATCGCCGGTGGCGACAACCCGTTTCCGACGGGCAGCTTCGTGCGCCGCAAGAAGGCCGAGACCGCGCCCTCGGCCGACGGATGGCGGACCTTCGAAGTGACGGCCGACGGCGGGCACTTCACTGTCAGACTCGACGGCCAGAAGGTGCTCGACTACACCGACCCCAAGCCGATCGGGCGCGGACCCATCGGGCTCCAGTTCAACCAGGGCAAGGTCGCATTCCGCAATGTGAAGCTCAAGCCGCTGGGTATGAAGAGCCTCTTCAGCGGCAAAGACCTTTCGGGCTGGAAAGTGCATCCCGAATCGAAGAGCCTCTTCCGCATCACCCCCGAGGGTTGGCTTCGAATCCAGAACGGCAAGGGGCAGCTCGAGACCGAATCGCAATGGGCCGATTTCACGCTCCAGCTCGAGGTGTTCGTCAATGGAACGGGTCTCAACTCGGGCATCTTCTTCCGTTGCATCCCCGGCGACCTGTGGAACGGCTACGAGAGCCAGATCCAGAACGCCGTCAAGGACGGCGACCGCACCAAGCCGGTCGACTGCGGCACGGGCGGCATCTTCCGCCGCCAAAACGCCCGCAAGGTGGTGGCCAACGACCGCGAGTGGTTCCACAAGACGATCCACGCCGATGGCCCGCACATGGCCGTGTGGGTCAACGGCTACCCGGTGAGCGACTGGACCGACACGCGGCGCCCCGACGAGAACCCCCGCAAGGGGCTGCGCCTCAAACCGGGCACGATCATCCTTCAGGGCCACGACGCCACGACCGACTTCTTTTTCCGCAATTTCCGGATTGCCGAACTTCCTCCACGATGACCCCAACGCCCCAACCCCAGGCCGCCCCGCAGAGCGGCGGTCGTTGCATTTCGGCAACGGGGCTCGTCGCGTCCCTTCCGAATCATGCGGGCGCCGGTGCGGCTTAGCCGGCCGACCAACGGCGGCCTAGACTTGGAGAGCGAGTTTGGGCGTCACGCACTTCGACTCCGGGGGCCGGCGTACTCGATGGCCGCTAGCGATACCGACCGGATTGCAGGCAAGTTGCCGACCGCCCCCTCAACGGAGGTAAGGCCGGCGCACGGTCTCTTGAGGAACAAGTCGCCAAGCCGCTTGGCGGGCGCGGCGCTGTTCGTGGCCGGGTGGCTGCTCTTGTTCTGGATCGGCCGTTCCGAACTGTTCCGCGATCCGGGGACCTTCTGGCACCTGGTCGTCGGCCAGCAGATGCTTCGGACCGGCCACGTGCCCCGGGTCGATTCCTTCAGCTTCACTTTCGGCGGAAAACCTTGGGAAAGCCAATGGTGGCTGGCCGAGTGGGCCATGGCGGCGCTGTACCGTGCGGGCGGCTGGGATCTGCTCTTGCTGGTGACGGTCACGCTGATCGCGGCGGTGTATGCAGCCCTCGGCGCGCGGTTGCTCGCCACCGGTCTGCGCGTACTTCCCACACTCGTCGTGCTCGGCCTGGTCGTGGCGGCCGGATCGCCGCAGTTCCACGTGCGGCCGCTGGTGGTGACCACGGCCTTGCTCTACGCCACGATGGCGCTCTTGGTCGAGATCGAATCGGGCCGCGCCGGCGTCGCCCGGCTGTGGTGGACCGTGCCCGTCGTCGCCCTGTGGGCGAATTGCCACGGTGGCGTGCTTGCGGGCCTCGGGACGATCGGGTTGGCCGTGGCCGGCTGGATGGCCGCCGCGTGGCTCGGCTGCCGTTCGCCGTTGGACTGCCGCGCCAAGCGGCTTTCGGCCGGGGCTGCCGTGGCCGCCTCGTGCGCGGCCGTGCTGGCGAATCCCTACGGATGGGATCTCGTGCGCGGATGGTGGCGCATCCTGTCGATGCCGCTTCAGGACCTCATCCAGGAACACGCCCGCCTGAGCCTGCGCGAACCGGTCGGTTGGATGGTCGCCGGCCTGGCGGCCGTGTATGGCGCGACGTTGCTGGCCGTGCCACGCGGTCGCGTGCGCATCACCTGGCTGTTGCCCCTGGTCTGGCTGGTGTTGGCGTGCCAGCGGGTGAGAAACGCCCAGCTCTTCGCGATCACGGCCGCGGTGGCCTGGTGCGAGATGCTGCCCTACTCGCGCCTGAGTTCGTGGCTGGCCTCGCGCGGCCTGTTGACGGCCGGTGGGTCCGGGCCGACCCCCAGCGCGCGGCCGGCGGCCCGCCTCGCGCTTCGGGGAAGTCTTGGCGCGGTCTTGCTCTTGGCGCTTGGAGCATCGCGGCCGTTCGGGCCCGGCGACGACCGCTGGGTACGCTTCGCCCCCACGCGATGGCCCGTCGAACTGCGCGGCGAGCTTGCCCGCATCCAACAGGCCGAGCCGCCGGGCACGCCGATCTTCAACGACATGGCCTTCGGCGGCTTCTTGATCTACCATGCCCCACGCCTGCGCGTGTTCATCGACGACCGCTGCGAGCTGTACGGCGGGCCGTTCCTCGAGGAGTACGACGACGCGCGGCGCGGGGCCCCGGCACGGATCGACTCGTGGCGTCGGCGATTTGGGTTCCGTTACGCGCTGGTCGAGTCGAACACGCCGTTCGACCGATACCTGGCACACCATCCCGACTGGGCACAGCTCGGGCGCACGCGGGTCGCGGCGCTGTATGGGCCGCCCGGCGAGAAGGTCGCACGCGCCCGGATTACGCCTCCGGGGTCGAGTCCGGCGCCGGACGCGGCGCGCGCTGGGACTCCTTGACCTTGTCGTAGACTTCCCGCCGATGCACGGTGACTTCCCTCGGGGCGGTAATGCCAAGTCGGACTTTGTCGCCGCGGATCTCGACCACCGTGACGACAATGTTCTCGCCGATCACGATGCTCTCTTCCTGTTTTCGGGAGAGAACGAGCATGGCCGGGCTCGGTTCGGGAAAGCGTTGGAGATAGCGCCGCTTCGGCTACCCTTCAGTGTATACGGCTTACCGCGCGGAATCACTCGGAATTTTTCGGGGTTTTCGCCACACCAGGGCCCCGCGCCGTGCCGGACGTAGCGGACGGCGCGATTGCGGGGGCTGTAGGGCCCGGTTCCCCGCGTGCCCAAGACGCCGTCGGTACGGCCGCGCCGCTTCAGCCCGCAGCGTTCGCGCCGCTCCGCTGGGCCTGCTCCTTCTCGTACATCACCGCGAAGTAGTTCTCGCAGGCCAGGTCGAAATACTCATTCTTAAGCACCAACGGCTCGTTCCGGTACGCGCAGAAGTTGCGGACCTGTAGCAAGAGGTCGCGGGGATGGCAGAAACGGAACGGCCGCCCCACCCGCTTGTAGTGCCGATCGATCAGGTACTCAACGGGCTCCTGGCGGTACTCGAACCCCAGCTTCGGGGCCATCCGTTCGAACAGGTTGCGGAACTCGGCCTCGGTAGGATCGAGGACCTCGATCTTGTACGGGATTCGCCGGAGAAACGCCTCGTCGACCAGTTCCTGGGGTTCGAGGTTCGTCGAGAAGACGAGGAGTTGGTCGAACGGGACCTGGATCTTCTTTCCGTTGGGCAAATTGAGGAAGTCGTAGTGCTTCTCCAGCGGAACGATCCAACGGTTCAACAGTTCGTCGATCCGCATGCGCTGCCGGCCGAAGTCGTCGATCACCAGGGTGCCGCAGTTGCTCTTGAGCTGGAGCGGGGCCTCGCAGATGCCCGTCGACACGTTGACCGCCACCTCGAGCGACGCCATCGTCAACTCGCCCGCGGCGATGATCGTGGGCCGGCGGACGCGAACCCAGCGCTTGTCGATGCGGCGCGGGTCGATCAATCCGGGCGTGGCCTCGACCGGCGCCTCCTCATGGTTGACCGGGTCGAACAGGCGGATGATCTCCCCGTCGATGCCGATGGTTCGGGGAATCCAGATGTACTGGCCGAAGGCCGCCGTCACGCGCTCGGCGATGCTGGTCTTGCCATTGCCGGGCGCCCCATAGAGGAACAGGCCCCGGCCCGAATTGACGGCCGGCCCCAGCCGATCGAGCATCTTGGCACTCAACAGCAGATCGCCGAACGCCTGCCGAAGGGCTTCGGCGGTCGGGTGCTGCTTGGTGAGCGACTGGGCGGCCACGGCCGCCACGTAATCGGTCAGCGCGACCGGGGCCGCGCCGAAGTACGAACAATGCTGGGCCAGGCGCCGAGCCCGCTCGCGCCCCAGCTCGGTCAGCTCGTACTGGAAGTCGTTCATCGGAGCCGCGGCGCGGTGCACGATCAATTGATCGTTCTTCATCTGCCGCAACAGCTTGTCGACCAGCACGAAAGGGAGCTTGATCTGCTCGGCGACCTCGCGGCCCGATGCATCGCCGCGAGCCAACAGGTATTTCAGCGCCAGCGCCTCGACCTCGCTGTCCGACAGGCCCGCCTGCTGAAACGAGTCGGGCTCGATCGGCAGAAACGTGTTCGGATCGGCGAATTCGCGCGACGGCGTGCCCGGGACCGGCCCGGTGGACTCGCCGGAGTTCTCGGCCAGACGGTTGATCCGGCTCAAGAGGACTTCGAGCTTCGGGTCCTTCTTCTCGATGCCTTGGTCATGGTCGGGCTCGGTGGCCGCCAGCAAGGCCCACGGATCGCTGCCTCCCGCGGGGCTCGGTTTGCCAGCCAGTCGTGCCAGCAGATTGTCCTCGGCGGAAACGCTCATCGCTCCACGCTATGGGGTTTGACAACGCACGGTCTTCCTCGGCAACTCTACCTTGCTGCACGCCACGGTCAAACCCTTCTCCCCCACCCCAGCGGACCCTATAATCCAAGTTCTTGGCCATCCCCCAGGAGCCTTTCGTGCTAGAGCGCTCGAGCATTGTCAGGCAGCCCCTGCGCATCGGGGCAGTACGCTATCTCAACGCGTGGCCCCTCGTGTTTCGCCTGGCCGAACACCTCCCCGAGGCCGAAATCCACCATGATCTGCCCAGCCGACTGGCCGATGGACTTCGGGCGGGCCGGCTCGATCTGGCGATGATCCCCTCGGTCGAGTGCTTTCGCATTCCCGGAGCGACCATCGTTTCCGACGCGTGTATTGCCACCTCGGGACCGGTGCGCAGCGTGATGCTCTACGGCCGCGTCCCGGTCGAACAGATTCGGACCCTTGCCTTGGACGAAGGGTCGCGCACCAGCGCCGCGCTGGCACGCATCCTCCTCATCGAGCGTTTCGGCATCCGGCCAAGCATCGAGCCACTCCCGATCGGGGCATCGTGGCGCGAGACCCAGGCCGACGCGGTGATGCTCGTCGGCGACCGGGGACTATTGCCCCCCGACGGCGACATCCAGTTCGTCTGGGACCTCGGCGAACAGTGGCACCAGTGGACCGGGCTTCCGTTCGTGTTCGCCATGTGGGTGGGCCGTCCCGGCGTCTCGTGGGATGCGTTGGAGACACCACTCCGCGCCGCCCGGGATGCGGGAGTGCAGTGTTTTTCAGAGATCGCGCGCGAGGCTTCCGCCGCGATCGGTGTGCCGGAACCTCTATGCCTGGCGTATCTGCGCGATCATCTGGTCTATCGGCTTGGGCCGCGCGAGCGGCAGGGATTGCACCGGTTTTATGAACTGGCCGTGACCCACGGACTCGCGCCCGCGGGAGTGGAACTTGTCTTCGTTGGCAGCGATTCTTGAGCAAGCGGTTGGCGGACGCCGCCTGACCCCTGCCGAAGGACTCCAGTTGCTCGAGTCCTGCGACCTGGCCGCGCTCGGTCAGGCCGCGGATGCCATCACGCGGAGAATTCACCCGGAGCCGTGGCGGACCTACCATATCGACCGGAACATCAACTACACCAATGTCTGCGTTGGGGGGTGCCGCTTTTGCGCGTTTTCGTGCCGCCTGGGCGATGCGCGGGCCTACGTCATCCGGCGCGACGACCTCTACCAGAAGATCGAAGAGATGGTCGCCTTGGGTGGCGACCAGATCCTCCTTCAGGGCGGAATGCACCCCGAACTCCCGTTGAAATGGTACGAAGATCTGCTTCGCGACATCCGCCAGCGCTTCCCGCGGGTGAACGTCCACGGGTTTAGCCCCCCCGAAATCCATCACCTAAGCCAACTTTCCGGCCTTCCTATCAAGAGCGTGCTCGAGCGATTGCGCGACGCCGGTCTGGGGAGCCTGCCTGGGGGCGGGGCGGAGATCCTCGTCGATCGCGTCCGAACCGCCCTGAGTCCATGCAAAGTGTCCGCCGACGGGTGGATCGAGGTCTGCCGACAATGGCACCGCCTGGGGGGGCGCGGTTCGGCCACGATGATGTTCGGTCACGTGGAAACCCTGGCCGACCGAATCGAGCACCTGGAACGCTTGCGACAGCTTCAAGACGAGACCGGGGGCTTCACCGCGTTCATCGCATGGACGTTCCAGCCTGGCAACACCGCCCTTTCTGGAATCCCCAAACTGGGGGCTTTCGGCTACTTGAAAACCCTGGCCGTCAGCCGCCTTTACCTCGACAATTTCGCCAATCTCCAGGCAAGTTGGGTAACGCAGGGGCTCGAGGTCGGTCAGCTCGCCCTCCGATTCGGGGCCAATGATCTGGGAAGCCTGATGATCGAAGAGAACGTCGTGGCCGCGGCGGGCACCTCGTTCCAAACCACCGAGGAAGAAATGCGCCAGACCATTCGCGGGGCCGGCTATACCCCACGTCGGAGGAATGTCTTCTACGAACTTCTCGACGAACCTGAGGTTACCCCATGAGACAAGGTAAGCTTACAAAGCCATCGCCATGTCCCTCAGGAAGAGGGTTGCGGCGGGCGGGGTGCGCCAGGCCGGACGTCCCCGCACGAGCGACCACGTCGGTTCCAAGGCCTGCCCCTGTCGAGGCGTTGGGAGCCCCGGAATGATCCACGTCCGCGGACTGACCAAGCACTACTCGGACCTGCGCCGCGGGAAGTTCGTGGCGGTCGCGGGCGTCAGCTTCGACGCCAGCGCTGGGCAGATCTTCGCGCTGTTGGGGCCCAACGGAGCGGGCAAGACCACCACCTTGCGGATCCTCAGCACGGTCCTTCGGCCGACGGCCGGCACCGTGCGGATCAACGGGTACGACGTGGTGTCGCAGGCCGCCGAGGTCCGCCGGCAGATCGGCTTCATGTCGGCCAACACGGCCGTCTACGACCGGATGACGGCCTGGGAAATGGTCGAGTACTTCGGCCGGCTCCACGGCATCGCGCCAACGCGCCTCGCGGAACGCATGGAGGCACTCTTCGACCGACTCACGATGAACGACTTCCGCGACGTGCTCGGCGCGAAGATGTCCACCGGGATGAAACAGAAGGTCTCGATCGCCCGAGCCATTGTCCACGATCCCCCCGTGGTCATCCTCGACGAGGCGACCGTGGGCCTCGACGTGCTGGCGGCTCGGGCCCTGTTGCGAAGCGTGGCCGAGCTGCGCGAGCAGGGCAAGTGCGTCGTGTACTCGACGCACATCATGCGCGAGGTCGAGAAACTGTGCGATCGGGTGGCGATCATCCATCGCGGCCGCATCCTCGCGCAGGGGACCGTCGAGGAGCTTCGCCAACAGTACCACGAGCAGGACTTCGAGGAGCTGTTCTTCGAGCTGATTTCCGCGCACCAGCGCGACGACGAGGCCGACCTGGCGGCGCTGCGATGAACTGGACGAACATCAAGCTGATCCTCGCCCGCGAAATCCGCGACCAGCTCCGCGACTGGCGCACGATGTTCATGATCGTGGTGATGCCGATCCTCCTCTACCCGCTGATGATGAGCGTCACGAAGATCAGCCAGCTCGCCCGGGAGGCGCCCTCGCGGGTGCTGGTGATCGGGGCGAGAAACCTGCCCGAGGTCCCGCCGCTGGTCGAGAATAACCGGTTCGCGCCGGGTTTGTTTCCGACGGGGGAGAAGTCGCGGCTGTTGGAGATCGTGTTCGAAGGCGACGAGCCGTCGGTGCCCGGCGAGCCGCCCCGGGACATGCGCGCCCGGGCGCGCACGGCGATCCAGCAAGGGACCTACGAGGTGGCGTTGTATATTCCGGCGGACTTCGCCGACCGGCTCGACGCGTTCCAGGAGGCCATCCGGCAACATGCCCGACGCCCGGACGAGCGGCCCGCCAAGACCGTGCCCGCCGGCGCGCTGGTGGTCCCCAAACCCGAGGTCTTCTACAGCACGGCCGAGAAGAAGTCGCAGACGGCATTTGCGCTGTTGTCGGCGGTGTTGAGCCGGTGGACCGACCAGATCGGGCGGCTGAGCGGTTTGCCGATACCGCTCGAGGCAGGCACGCGCCAGCACGACCGCCGCCGGCGCCGAGAGCAGGATGACTTGCGCCTGGCCGCCGGCGCCCTGCGTGCGCCGGATCAACTCGCGCCCGATGCCACGCCGTTGATGTGACGCGCGCACCGCAAGGTCGGAGAGAT
>DYLT01000447.1 GCA_020721945.1 Blastopirellula marina | reverse complement strand
GTCCGCGAGCCGAGTTCCCGGTCGATCAGGAACAAGGCGGCCTGGGCGCCATCGGCCAGCTTCACCTGTTGGACGATCGCGTCGACCGTGGCCTCTTCCTCGACCTGTTCGGTGATGAACCACTCGAGCAAGGTGTGGGTCGCGAAATCGTTCTCGGCGACGGCCACTTGGACGAGCTGATTGATCCGCTCGGTGACGTGCTGTTCGTGGGCCGCGGCGGCCTCGAAGACGGCCAGCGGCGACTGCCATTGGTCGGGCGGGGCCTCGATCGCGCCCAACCGCACCCGGCCTTTCCGGTCGACCACGTAGTTGAAGAGCTTCAGCACGTGCCCCATTTCTTCCTGGCTCTGAATGAGGAACCAATGGGCACAGCCCTTCAGATTCGCCTCTTGGCACCATGCCGACATCGCGAGATAGAGATACGACGAGTAGTACTCGGCGTTGATCTGGGCATTGAGGGCTTGCTGCATCTTCGGGCTGAGCATCGGCGCGTTCTCCGGGGACCAGGCCGCAACGTATGGGATCGCGTAACGAGTGACGGTCTTTGTATTATCGCGGCCGGCGCCGGGCCGGCAAGTCCCTATGGCCCGGCGAGTTGCCGGGCCCCCCGAACCAGGCGGACAAACTCAGCCCGATAGCCGCCCGGGTCATCGCCCAAGGCCGCCGCGGCGATCTCCTCGACCGAAGCCAGCGTGGCATTGCCGCGGAAGGGCGATCGCCGCAGGATCATGCCGAACGAGGCCACGGCGGCGGCGAACTGGAAGTCGGGCGAGGCCTCGCCGAACCGCTTGCTCGCGTCTGCCAGCGGGAAATCGACCTGCCGGCTTTGATCGTCCTGCGGTTCCTTGTACCTGACCTGGACATTCAAGAGTTGTCCCGAGTGGGCCGCGTCGGTCAACGCGGCCTCGGGCACGCGCTGGTACTTCAACGGGGGCAGATCGGCCAGGGCTTGGCGCCCGGCCGGCACGATCTCGTAGAGCACGGTGACGGTGTGGCCGGCGCCCAGTTCGCCCGCGTCCTTCTGGTCATCATGGAAATCCTGGTCGGCCATGCGGCGGTTCTCGTAGCCGATCAGGCGATAGGCCGCGACCTCCTTCGGATTGAACTCGACCTGGATCTTCACATCCTTGGCCACGGTCACGAGGCTTCCGGCGATCTGCTGGACGAGCACCTTGTGGGCCTCGCGCACGCTGTCGACATAGGCGTAGATCCCGCTGCCGTGCTGGGCCAGCTTCTCGAGCTTGGCGTCCTTGAGATTGCCCGTGCCCACGCCAAGCACCGTGAGGAAGATCTTGCCCTGGGCCTGGTGGCGCACGAGGCGCGCGAGGTCGTCGTCGCGGGTAATGCCCACGTTGAGGTCGCCGTCGGTGGCGAGGATGATCCGGTTGGTGCCCTTCTCGAGGAAGTGCTTGCGCGCCTGCTCGTACGCCAACTGGATGCCCGCGCTGCCGTTGGTCGAGCCTTCGGCACGCAGGGCCTCGATCGCCCGGACGATCTCCTCCTTGCGGCTGCCGTTGGTCGATGCGAGGCGCAACTCGGCCGACGAGGCGTAGGTGACAATGGCCACGCGGTCGTCCTCGGTCAGCTCGGCAAGGAGCATCTTCATCGCCTGCTTGACCAGGGGGAGCTTGTTCTCGTCGGACATCGAGCCCGACACATCCAACAGGAACACGAGGTTCGACGGCCCGCGCTGCGCGGGGTCGATCTCCTTCGCCTTCAGCCCGATGCGCACCAGCCGATGGCCTTCGTTCCAGGGGCATTGGGCCGCTTCGAGGCTCACCGAGACGGGCGTTCTACCTTCTGGCGGCGGGTCGTGGTAAGGGAAATAGTTGACCATCTCTTCGATGCGCACGGCTTCGGGCGGGGGCAACCGGCCCTCGCGCAGGAAACGGCGGATGTTCGTGTACGACGCCGTATCGACGTCGATCGAGAACGTCGAGAGCGGATGGTGACCCACGTCGAGGAAGCGGTTCTCCGCCAGAAGGCGGTACTGTTCGGTGCCGGGCACTTTGTCGGCGACCTGCTGGTCAGGCTCCGCCGGTGGCTTGCCTTCGACACCGTCCTTGGGGCCGTACGACTCCCGAAGCCGTTCCTCGATCTCGGGGACCGCCGCTGGCATGGCAGGCATTATTCCGAACGCCTTGGGCATGGCGGCCTTCGTCTTTCCCTCGGTTTTGGTCGCCACGGATCCACCTGGGATGGCACCGTGGGTGGCCGGTGGTTCGGCCGCGAGAGGCACGCCGGGCGGGCCCGCGATCGCGCCCGGATATCCCGGCGCCATGCCGGGGGTGCCTCCCAGCCCCATGGGCGCTCGACCGGCCGGTGCGGGAGAATCGCCCCGCATCGCCGAATACCCGCCCGACATCCCGGGCATTCCCGCCCCCATGCCGCCGCCAGCCAGGCGCGACGGAGCGATGCTCGGATAGCCACGCAGCGCGCGCGAGGAATCGGCGCCGCGGCGGTCCGGGGGCTTGCCTTGGCTCGTCGGGGCAGGGGACGTCGAGGCGACTGGCGGCGCGACCGGGCTTGCCCTTTCCATCTTGAGAGATTCCTTGGCCGGCCCAAATCGCGCGGATTCGCCGGCGACTGGGTCCGGTTTGGCCGATGCCACGGCCATCGGCGCGGACGGGGCAGGGCCCTCGGCCGGCGTCTTGCCCGCCTCGCGAGACGCGGCGCGGTCGGCCGGCGCGGCGGTCACCAGGTCCGGGCGTGCCTGGGATCCTTCGAACATCCCGGCGGGCGCCGCCGTATGCGGCGACAGGGCCACGGGCTTGGGCTCGGGCGATGCGCCCGGCC
>DYLT01000069.1 GCA_020721945.1 Blastopirellula marina | reverse complement strand
GCATGATGAGCCCCGCCCCCTGCGCGACGCGGTCGCGCAGGGCCGCCAATTCGCCCTCCCGAAACGCCGACGCATCGACATCGCCCAACATGAACACGTCGTACTTGCCCGGCTTGAACCAGTCGGCGCGCGTCGCGGGCCGCGACGCGGGCTGCTCCGGATCGAAGCGTTGGTAGTCGACGTGGATGTCGGGCGAGGCGTCCAGCGACCGCCTGAGGTACTTGATGTCCGGACGAAGTTCCCCCTCGAGGTACAGCACGTTCAATCCGCCCTTCAGCGCATGGACGAACGTGCTCATCTGATTGTTGGTCGTGACCAATTCGCCGGGCTGGCCCGCCACGCTGAGCACGAGCTTGTATTCGCCGGGCTCCTGGGGCACGTAACGAAACCGCAACGAGGCGAGCTGGCCATCGCCCGACGCACGCACCTCTTGCTGGCCGAGGACCTCGGTCTTGCCGGCGGGCGTTTCGACCGCGAGTTCCACGGGGATCGGCCGGTTCGCATACCCGTCGATACGGACCTGGCCCGCGATGTTCAACTCGTTCTTGACGAAGACCGTCTGATCGGCCACGAGTTCGGTGACCGCGACATCCTGGGCTTGTCCAAGCCCACGCGCCTGGCCGAACCGGAACGTGTACAGCGGACAGCCGAGGTGCCGCATCCGCGCCGCGGCGGTTTGAGGTAACACATCCCGCGGGGGATAAGCCCGCTGGGCCCCATCACTCAGAAGCAGCACCCCCAAAAGCCTCTTGCCCGCGTTCTCGCGCAGCACGTCGTCCAACGAGGCCCCGATGGCGGTCTCGGGTCCGTCGGGCTGATCGCCCAGGACCGGTTCGCCGCCCTGGAGTTCGACGGGCTCAGGCACGGCGCTGAACGCGTACGCCTTGACGTCGAACTCCTTGGCCAAGTCCGCCAGCGGCCCCGCCGCGTGTTGGACCGCCTGCTTCAGGGCCTCCCAACGGGTGCGGCCGCTGAGTTCGTCGCGGACCGACATGCTCCGCGACTTGTCGAACAGCAACAGTACGCTGGCCGACTGCCGATTCCGATCGGTATAGATGAGCGTGGGTCGGAGCATGGCCAGGATCACCAGGACCACGACGGCCCCACGCAGCGCCAACAGCACGCGGCCGCGCCGAGGACGGGTCGTGGCCGCCGACGGTCGGATCCGCCACAAGAGCACCGCCAAGACCAGCGCGGTGGCGAACACGACCAGATAATGGTCGCCGCCGACGGGATGAAGAGACCATCGAGGCATGAGCGGAAGAGACGGCAATCCTCACCGAAAGCAGAAACCGCCGGAAACCCACAGCCAATTCTAGCTTCTTCGGCTTCTCCGGCTCAGTCGCCGCATACGGTCGATTTCCGGATGGCGTCGTAAACCTCGCGGCGATGGACGGGCACTTCCTTGGGGGCCTCGATTCCCAAACGAACCTTGTCGCCGCGAATCTCCACGACGGTAATGACGATATCGCCGTCGATGATGATCTGCTCGTTCTTCTTCCGACTAAACACCAGCATAACGGCCGCCTCCTGCACCGACCGAGGGTTCTTCGCCGCCGACCATACGTTCTTGGTCCAACCGCACCCCCACCCCAGACCGTAAGCGTTTGGGCGCGGTCATCGGCACGTCGCGCAGGGCCTGGGCAGAAGTGCAGCGGCCCCTTTCTGCAACATCCGACTCATGGCTGGTTGGGTCAACGGCGCGCGTTACCGTGGGTCAGGGGCAAACCAGGGCGGACATTCGACCCAAATGCCCGCAATCGGGGGGGTTCCTTAAGGCGGGATCGCGGCGCAAGAACCTTATGTCCTACACTGCCGCACCTTCTACCATAGTCACCTTCGCAGTGGAATTCAACAGGCCGCCGCAAAAAACCCCGTTGCGACCCCCCTAGAAGGTGGAATCTCGCAGCGGAGAGATGGCAAGCCCGTGGCGCTCTGGGTGGCCTGCGAAAAATGCGACGAGGCGCGATTCTGCCGTTTTCGCAGATTACACCAAGAGTTCCCTCGGGCTGGCCGATGATAGGTCGAGGAGGCGCATTGTCATGACCGCCGCTCCTCAACCCGAGCACGTCCGACGACTGGTTCAACAGGTCTTCCAGGAACTGGGCGTGCCTGCCGCGCCGCTCGACGAACTCGCCGAGACCCTCTTGATCGAAGAGCGTCGGTATCTCGCCCGATCGTACCGCGCTGGCGAACTTTGGGCGATGTGGCTGATCGACCTGGGCGTGGTCCAATTCTACGATGCCGACGGCCGGATGCTCCGCACGCTCAATCTGTTCCACGAGATGGAACCCCAGCGGGCCGCCGCCTAAGCCCGAAGCGGCTACTCCGATCGAAATCGACGTGGCGCATCTTGGCCGTGGCGGCCCGCCGCGCACCGGCACGCGGTCCCCACAACGAGCGCGTCGATGCGCGATACGGCGGGGGCGTCGCCGGTGGCGTATTCCCTGTCGGTGGAGTACACTATGAGGGACTACTCGCGTGTCTTCGTCCGACGAGGGGAAGGAAAAAGCATGCCGTGCCGGGGTGTCCGTGGGGCGACCACCGTCGAACACAACACCAGCGAAGAGATCCTCAAGGCCACGTTGCAGCTCTTGGCGCTGATGATCCGGCAGAACGGCATCGAACCGGACGACGTGGCCAGTGCGATTTTCACGGTGACCAAGGACCTCGATGCGGAGTTTCCCGCGCTGGCCGCGCGGCAACTCGGGTGGCTCAACGTGGCGCTGATGTGCAGCTACGAGCTGACCGTGCCCGATTCGCTTCCTCGGTGCATCCGGGTTCTGCTGCACTGGAACACGGAGAAGGCCGCCGATGAGATCATCCATGTCTATATCAAGGGCGCGGCGAACCTCCGGCCCGACCTGACGCGGCTTCCGCCGGTCGACTGGCAGGAACTGGAACGCTGGATCGATGAACACCTCCAGGAGGCGCGGCCCAGCCGCCGGTGAGCCACGCGATGGTGATCCTCGACGGCTCTCAAGGCGAAGGTGGCGGCCAGATCTTGCGCACGGCGCTGGCGCTGTCGCTCGTCACGGGCCGGCCCTTTCGCATCGAGAAGATCCGCGCACGGCGGGCCAAACCGGGACTGCAGCGCCAACATCTCACGGCGGTCCGGGCAGCGGCCGAGGTGGGTGGCGCGGCCCTGGAAGGCGCCGAAATCGGTTCCACCACGCTTGCCTTTACCCCCTCCGAAGTGCGGCCTGGGGAGTACCATTTCGCCGTGGGCACCGCGGGTAGCGCCACCCTGGTGCTCCAAACCGTGCTGCCGCCGCTGTTGCTCGCCCCAGGTCCGTCGGTCTTGCGAATCGAAGGCGGCACCCACAATAGTCAGGCCCCGCCTTTCGACTTCCTGCAAAAGGCGTTCTTGCCGCTTTTGAATCGGATGGGCCCCCGCGTGACGGCGCGCCTCGTGCGCCATGGCTTCTACCCAGCCGGCGGCGGAGAGATCTCGGTCGCGATCGAACCGGGTACGCTGCGCCCGATCGAACTCGTCGAGCGCGGCCGGGTGGTACGTCGTGTTGCGCGGGCGATTGTCGCGCGTCTGCCGCGGCATATTGCCCAGCGCGAGGCCGAGACGATTCGCCGTCACCTTGCCTGGCCGGCCGAAACGGTGGCGGTCGAGGAGGTCGATTCAGCGGGGCCAGGCAATGTGGTGTTGGCCGAACTCGTCTCGGAGCATGTGACGGAAGTCTTCGCTGGTTTCGGGCAGCGCGGCGTGCCAGCCGAGAAGGTGGGCGCGGGTGTGGCCCACGAGGTCCGCCGCTACCTCGCGGCCGGCGTTCCCGTCGGCGAACACCTTGCCGATCAACTCCTCGTGCCCATGGCCTTGGCCCGAGGGGGCACGTTCCGCACGTTGGCCCCGTCAAGCCATGCCCAGACCAATTTCGAAACGCTGCGCAAGTTCCTTGATGTCCGTGCCACGTTGGAGGAGCTGGGGAAGGATATGTGGCAGGTGACGCTTGCCGACACGCCCGGGGACTAGCCCGGGCTGTGGTGGACAGTTGCTCTTGCCCGAAACCGCAGTCCCTGCCAGCGCAATCCCCGGCGGCGACCCCTAGGCGGCGCAGGCGGTGCGGCGCTTGCTCCTGAAGAATCGGACCACCTCGGCATAGACCATGTCGGGGGTCAGGTCGCGCATGCACTTGTGGTGCCCCAAGGGGCAGACGCGGTTCTGGCAGCCGATGCACTCCAGCTCGAGACGCAGATCAATGGCCACGACCGTCGGGTTTTCGCTCCAGATCGGCAACGTGGGTCCTCGAAGCGTGACCACCGGTTTGCCAAAGGCCGCGGCCACGTGACGTGGTCCGCTGTCGGTCGAGATCATCAGCCGGCAGCGGCGAATGCAGGCCTTGGCCGTGCCTAAATCGAGGGGTTGGTCGGCCATCGAAAAGACACGGGGATGATTGGCGAAGCGGACCACCTCGCGGGCGATTTCGCGCTCCCTCGGCCCACACATCACCAAGACATCGTGGTCTTGCTCGTCGGCCAGTCGCCGGGCCAGTTGGCCGAAGTACTCGGAGGGCCAGAACCGGGCCGCGCCGTTCGAACTGCCCGAGTTGAGCGTCACGACCTGTCCATCCGTGCGCAGGCCCAGGTCGGCCCACACCGCGTCGGCTGCCCGCTCGTCTTTCTCCAAGGTCGCCAGTTCGAGCCGGCGCGGTTCAGGCGGACAGCCCAGGGCCTCGGCCAGTTTCAAGTAATAATCGACCATCGGGCATTCGGCCAGGCAGCCGTGAGCCCGGGGGGAGGCGAGCTTTTGGGTCAACAGCGGCCCTCGGCCGTAGCGGCAGTACCCGAGGCGCTCCCGCGCGCCGCCCAATCGGGCCAAGATCGCCGCGCGCAGGGAGTTCGGCATCAGCAGGGCGAGATCGAACCGTTCACGCCGCATGCGCCGAACGAGGGTCCAAGGACGAAGTTCCTGGTCCCTCGCCTTGGGGTGGAAATACCATTGCTCGTCCAGCCAGTTCGTACCCGCGAGCACGTCGGCCAGGTACGGCCGCAGGATCCCCACCAGCGTGGCATGGGGACCGAAGTGTTTGCGCACCGCCCGGATCGCCGGGGTGGCCATCACCAGGTCGCCAAGCCAGTTGGGTAGGAAGATTGCTATCTTCATCGCCAAGTCGGCCGAAGGTCCGATTTCCACAAGGGTTGGCCGCTAGGATCGCCAAACGGCGATGGGTCGTTCGTCGGTCGGTGCGCGGAAGATACCCCCATCACCCGATCCAACCAATAGCAATTCGGCCATCAGGCGTGTTCGGGCAGGTGTCTGGCAAGTGCCGCCTCGACTTCGGGCAGGCCAACGAGAAACTCCAAGCCGACGGTCACTGCCCGAAGCGGCCGGCGGCCCAACCGGTCGATGCCCAGTTTGACCAGATCCTTGTGCGTGCACAGGACCGCGTCGATCTCCAGCGCATCGGCCCACGCGACCAACGCATCTACGTCAGCCCGCGCGTAGGCATAATGATCGGCATATTCGCGGAACGCGATAACCCGGTATGCGCAGATTTCCAGTGTGTGCCGAAAGCCCGATGGATTGCCCACGCCGCAAAACGCCGCGATCGGCTTGCCCGCATACAACGCCAAGGGCTCCTGGCGGCCTTGAAAATCGACCAGCGCCCGGGGCGCATGGGCGACCTCGGCCCAAACGGCCTGAGGCGCGTAACGTACGACTTGGCGGCGAATCCGTTCCCGTTGGCCAGGATCGACCGCGTCGGCCCGCGAAAGCACGATAACCTGGGCCCGTCGGAGTCCCTCCCGAGGTTCCCGAAGCATCCCCCGAGGGCATACATGCCCAAACCCGAATGGCTCCTGCGCATCGACCATCACCAGATCGAGATCCCGCGCAATGCGGCGATGCTGAAAACCATCGTCCAGCACGATCAGCTCCGAGCCAAACTCCTCGATGGCCAGCTCGGCGCCCGCAACCCGATCAGGATCCTGAACATGAGGGACATCGGGCAGGCGTTGTTCGAGTTCCCTCGCCTCGTCGTTCAGAATGCCTGCTTCGGCGCCGTAGCCGCGACTGACAATGGCCACGCGAATGCCGCGCTGCCGGTACCATCGAGCAATCCACTCGACCATGGGCGTCTTTCCCGTCCCGCCCATCGTGAGATTGCCCACGCTAATCACGGGAACCGCAACCCGTTGTGCCCGCGCTTTGTGACGATCGTATCGCCAGTTGCGCCACCGAACCGCCAGGGTGTAGAATACCTCGGCCACGGCGAATAGGGCCCTCCACAGGGTCGCTCGGACCCCACGCCGCTGACCACTGACGAGTTCCCGGAATTCGGACGGACTAGGAAGCATAGGCTAAATAGGAACACTAACCCGACGCGCCAGCGAGGGCTCCCTTACCCCCACCGCGCCAGCACCTCACTGCCGAAGACGCGCGGCGCACGCCAGTTCGCGCTTCGCGGTGGCGTCTCGTGCCTGCCGATGCGTCCCATCACCATGCCAAGTCCAGCGGTCCTCTGCAACCCTGGCTTTTCGGGTGGTCCTTCCACATCCCCCTTCAGCCCGGTGGTCTCTTCCCGGCGCGGCACGATCTGATAGCATGGACGGACATGACGTCCCCCACCACCCCCATGATGAAGCAGTACTTGGAGGCCAAGCGGGCCTGCCCGGAGGCCCTGTTGCTGTTTCGCATGGGCGACTTCTACGAGCTGTTCTACGACGATGCCAAGACCGCGTCCCGGCTCTTGAATCTCGCGTTGACGAGCCGCGACAAGGGCGAGAACCCGGTCCCCATGGCTGGTTTTCCCCATCATCAGCTCGAGAGTTACCTTGGCAAGCTGATGGCCGCGGGACAGCGTGTGGCGGTGTGCGACCAGGTCGAGGACCCGAAGAAGGCCGTGGGATTGGTCCGGCGCGAGGTGACCCGGGTCGTCAGCCGGGGCACCCTGACCGACGACGCCTTGCTCGACCCCCGGCAGAGCAACTACCTAGCGGCGGTGGCCCCGGGCGATCCGGTGGGCATGGCGTGGGTCGAGGTTTCGACGGGCCGATTTGTCGCCGCGGCCTTCCCCCCAAGCCAGGTGGTCGACCAACTGGCGCGCATTGCCCCGGCCGAAGTGCTTCTGGACGAGTCGGCCGAGCCGCTTCCGGGCCACTTGGCCGAATCGATGATGATCACTCGGCGTCCGGCGTGGGCATTTGCCCCGAAGGCGGGCGAGGCGGCCTTGGCCAAGCAGTTCGGCACCGCAACCCTCGAGGGGTTCGGTTTCGGCGACGATCCGGGCGACATGCAGGCGATTCGGGCGGCGGGGGCGATTCTCGACTATCTCCTCGAGACCCAGAAAACCTCGCTGGAACACATCGACCGGCTGGTGCCGTACCGCGCTGCCACCACCTTGGAGATCGACGAGGCCAGCCGGCGGAGTCTCGAGATCACGCGCTCGATGCGCGACGGTCGCCGGGAGGGCTCGCTCTTGCACGTGCTCGACCGCACCGTCACGGCGATGGGGTCGCGTCTGTTGGCCGAATGGGTCGCCAACCCGCTCACCGAGCGCCAGGCGATCGAGTCGCGCCTCGAGGCGGTCGAGGAACTCGTCGCCGATGCGCCGCGTTGCGCGGAGTTGCGCGAGGCCCTACGGCACGTGTACGACGTCGAGCGGCTCTTGGCCCGCGTGACCACCGGCCGCACGAACCCGCGCGACCTGAGCTTCCTGGGACGCACGCTTAGCAAGCTGCCGGTACTCAAGGCGAAGCTGGCCGACCGGCAGTGCCGGCTGCTACGCGCCCTCGAGGCCGAGATGGACCTGTGTGCCGAGTTGCGGGCGACGCTCGAGGCCGCGCTGGTCGACGATTGCCCGCTGGGTAGCCGCGACGGCGGATTCATCCGGCCGGGCTATAGCGCCGAACTCGATGCCCTGCGCGAGTTGGCGCATGGCGGCAAGGAGTGGATCGCCCGCTTCCAGGCCCGCGAGATCGAGCGCACCGGCATCCCGAGCCTGAAGGTCGGGTTCAATAAGGTGTTCGGCTACTACCTCGAGGTCACCCACGCACACCAGGAGAAGGTTCCCAGCGACTACATCCGTAAGCAGACGGTCAAGAATGCCGAGCGTTACATCACGCCCGAACTCAAAGAATACGAAGAGAAGGTCCTTACGGCCGACGAGAAGTCGAAGGAATTGGAATCCGAGCTGTTCGTGGGGCTTCGGGACGCGGTGGCCGCGGCCCGGCGGCGGCTCCAGGCCACGGCGGCGGTGCTGGCCCAGCTCGACGTGCTGGCGTCGCTGGCCGAGTTGGCGCGCCAGCGTGGCTACTGTCGTCCGAAGCTTGTCGAGGAGCCGGTGCTGGCGATTCGCGACGGCCGGCACCCGGTGCTCGACGTGACCGAACCCGAGGGGACCTTCGTGCCGAACGACACGTTCGCGGGGGGCGACGCGGGCGTGCTCTTGCTCATCACCGGGCCGAACATGGCCGGCAAGAGCACGTACATCCGCCAGGTGGCGTTGATGACGCTGTTGGCGCAGATCGGCAGCTTCGTGCCTGCCCAAGAGGCCACGATCGGTCTGGCCGACCGTATCTTCGCCCGCGTCGGAGCGCGCGACGAACTGGCCAGGGGCCAAAGCACCTTCATGGTCGAGATGACCGAGACCGCCCGGATCCTCAACCTGGCCACGCCGCGAAGCCTGGTGATTCTCGACGAGATCGGCCGCGGCACAAGCACCTACGACGGCATTTCGCTGGCCTGGTCGGTGGCCGAATACCTTCACGACCGCGTCGGCTGCCGCACGCTGTTCGCCACCCACTACCACGAATTGACCGACCTGGCCCGGTCGCTGTCGAGGGTGAAGAACCTCAATGTGGCGGTGCGCGAGTGGCAAGACGAGGTCGTCTTCCTGCACAAGATCGTCGAGGGCGCGGCTGACAAGAGCTACGGTATCCACGTGGCGCGCCTGGCGGGCGTGCCGCGCGAGGTCGTCGAGCGGGCCAAGGACATCCTCGCCCAACTCGAGGAAGAGCACCTCGATGCCCAAGGCCGGGCGAAAATCGCCCGACGCCGCGAGCCCAAGCGCAGGGAGATCCAACTCACGCTCTTCGGCCCGGCCGAGCATCCGATTCTCGACGAAATCCGCCACATCGACCTCGACCGGTTGACCCCCCTGGAGGCCCTGCACCGGCTCGGCCAGTGGCGCCAAACGCTCGAGGTCCCGAAAAAACGGCGTGGTGAGGCAGAGACGCCGATGTGACCGGACTGGCATGGCCAGAGCGAAGCGAACGGGGTGGCACGGCCAGAGCGAAGCGATGGCCGTGGTGTAGCAGCACGGCCACGCCCTTGCCTGACGTTCAGGCCGTGCCACGGGACCTGTTGCGCCCAGCGTGGCCGTGGTACACTAGGCGCGGCGTGGGCATGCGCGCCCCGGTGGTGTGTCTCGTCGGAAAGGAGCGATCCATGCACTCGGCGATGGTGCTCTTGGTGGCGTTGGCCGCGGCCGGAGCGAAGGCACCGGCCGGGCCGTTGCCCGACACCTCAAAGATGAACATCCTCTTCCTCAACATCGAGGATTGCAACGCCGGGGCCCTGTCGTGCTACGGCAACCCGATCTGCAAGACGCCCCATCTTGATCGGCTGGCGGCCACGGGGGTGCGGTTCGACGCGGCCTACGTGCAGGCCGTCTGCTGCAACCCATCGCGCACGTCGTTTCTCACCGGGCTTCGACCCCTGACCACCCGCGTCACGTCGAACGCCCACGTGATGAACGAGCACCTGCCGCCGGGCGTGGTCACCTTGCCCGAGATGCTCAAGGCCAAGGGCTTCTACCTGGCCGACATCGGCAAGCTGTTCCACACGGTGGAGTACGCCGAGCGGCAGATGCGGATCTTCGACCGGATCGAGATGTACCAGAAACCGCCGGGGTGGAAGGGTCCGCGGCCGATGCTCACCTTCCCGCCGGTACCGAAGGCCAAGGCGAGCGAACCTGCACCCAAGGACCGCCGTAGCAAGGAGTTCCGCCAGTGGCGCGCGCGCCAGTCGGACCGTTACGGCGATTCGGGCCGGTTGCCCGAGGAAGAGCACGACTACCGCATGGCGGCCACGGCCGTGGCGCTACTGAAGGAGTTCGCCAAGACCAAACAGCAGTTCTTCCTGGCGGTTTCGCAATCGCGTCCGCACACGCCCCTCGTTGCGCCGAAGAAGTATCTCGACCTCTATGACCCCGCGAACATCCCGATGCCGCCCGCCCCGGCCGACTCGCTCGTCAAGTTTCCGTATCCCAAGCGGGCCACGGGCGGCAACCCCGACATCTTCATGCCGAAGCAGCCCACGCCGAAGCAGGTCCGCGAGGCGATCGCCGCCTACTACGCCTGCGTGACGTTCGTCGACGACAACCTGGGCATGGTGCTCGACGCCCTGGAGAGGGAGGGGCTGGCCGACCACACGATCGTCGTGTTCCTGGGCGACCACGGGTTCCACCTGGGCGACCACGGGTTCTGGTCGAAGTACTCGATGCTCGAGGCCACGCGGCGGGCCCCGCTCATCGTGCGCGTGCCCGGGGCCCCGGCCAACGGCAAGGTCTGCCGCGAGATCGTCGAGTTCGTCGACCTGGTGCCCACGCTCGGCGAATTGGTACGGCTGGAGTTGCCGGCGAACCTCGAGGGGATCAGTTTCGTGCCGCTGTTGGTCGATCCCAGACGCCCCTGGAAGAAGGCCATGTTCATGGTCGAAGACGACAGCGAGTTGGGCCAGGCGGTGCGCACGCGGCGGTACAGTTACCTGGAGTTCACGAAAGGGCCGCTGCCCGCGGCGCTGTTCGACCTCGAGAAGGACCCCTGGGAAACGGTCAACGTGGTCGACGACCCGGCCTACGCGACGGTCAAGAAGGACATGGCCGCGCTGTTGCACGCCGGCTGGAAGGCCGCGCTGCCGCCGGGCATGGCGCGCTAGCACGGCCTCAGGAATCGGGGAACACCTTCACGTCGCGCGGGGTGACGAACACCGGGCTGCCTGGGGCAATGCGGCTAGCGCGATCGCGCGCTGGCGACAGCTCGACGCGGAGCCGTTCGCCCGTCTCGGCGAGAAGATCGAGCCGCACCTTGGGGCCAGCCGAATGAACCCGCTCCACCCGGGCCGAGAAGCACGGGGCTCCGTTGCGGCACGTGGTGACCTCGAGATCGTGCGGGCGCACGGCCACGCGCACGGGTTGGGCGGGCGCGTGGGCATGTTCCGGGGCGTCCCAGGTCAGCGCGGCGAAGTGCAGCTTGCCGTTCTCCACGCGCCCCCGGAAGAAATTCACCTGGCCCAGAAACGTGGTCACAAACTCGGTGGCCGGATGGTGGAAGACCTCGTCGGGCGTGCCGATCTGCTCGATGCGTCCCTCGTTCATCACGACCACGCGGTCGGCCAGTTCGAGGGCCTCGTCCTGATCGTGGGTGACGAAGACGCTGGGGATGTGCAGGTCCTCGTGCAGCCGGCGCAGCCATTGGCGCAGCTCCTTGCGGACCTTGGCGTCCAAGGCCCCGAACGGCTCGTCGAGTAAGAGCACCTTGGGTTCGATGGCCAGCGCCCGGGCCAACGCGACGCGCTGCCGTTGGCCCCCGGAAAGCGGGTGCGGATAGCGATGTGCGAAGGTCTCGAGCTGCACGAGTTTCAGCAGTCGGAGCACGCGGCGCTGGATCGACGTGCGCGAAGGCCGCAATCGCCGGGGGCGCACGCGCAGCCCAAACGCCACGTTCTCGAACACGCTCATGTGGCGGAACAGGGCGTAGTGCTGGAACACGAAGCCGACCTGGCGCGCGGCGACGCTGCGGTCGGCCACGTCCTCGTCGTGGAAGCGGATCGGCCCGCTTTCGGAGTCCGGCTCCTCCAGCCCGGCGATGATGCGCAGCAAGGTGGTCTTGCCCGAGCCCGAGGGGCCCAGGAGGGCCACCAGTTCGCCGGTTCCGACGGTCAGGCTCACGGTCGCGCAGGGTCGTGAACTCGCCGAACGTCTTGGTGATGTGGCGGACTTCGATGCGCATCGCCTTGGTATTCGTATGCCCGCGAATATGCCCCGACACCACCGACACCGCCCCGAACTCGCCCATCGCCCGGCCGTGGGCCAGAAGGATCCCATACAACAGTCCCCACTGGATGTTCGGCAAGGTCACGCGTCAGAAAATCTGCCAGCCGCCGGCGCCCAGCACACGGGCGGCTTCTTCCTCCTCGGTGCCCTGCGCTTGCATCAGCGGGATCAGCTCGCGCGCGACGAACGGGAACGTCACGAAGCGCGTGGCCAGCACGAGCCCTGGAACCGCGACGATGATCCGCCGATGATGCGCTTCCAGCCACGGACCCAGCCACCCGTTGCGCCCGAACCAAAGCACGAACACCAGCCCGGAGATCACCGGCGACACGCCGAACGGCGAGTCGATCGTGCCGGTGCTCATTGTCGGCGAGACGGGAACCGGCAAGGAATGGGTCTGGCGGCTGATCCACCATCGCTCGCGCCGCGCCCACGGCCCGTTCATCCGGGTCAACTGCGGCGCCATCCCGCCCGAGCTGATCGACTCGCAACGGTTCGGCCACGAGCGAGGCGCGTTTACCGGGGCCGTCGAGACGCGCCAAGGGTGGTTCGAGCGGGCCGACGGGGGCACGCTTCTGTTGGACGAGCTGGGGGAACTGCCGCTTGCGGCTCAGGTCCGCCTGCTTCAGGCCTACGACTGGCCCGGGAACCTCCGCGAGCTGGCGGCCACAGGAGGCCGGATCGAGGGCCGGCGCGGCGCCGCCGCGTTGTTGGGGATCCATCCGCACACGCTGCGCGCCCGCATGCGCAAGCTGGGCATCGACTGGGCGCGGTTCCGGCCGGGAGGCCGGGCGCCGTAGGGCGTGGCGCCCCCCAACCGGGATCCCCGGGGACGACGCGGCGCCGTTCAGGGCCGGTACGCCCGGCGGCGCGCGCGGACCTTGCGCGGCCGCTGGGGAATCGGGATCACCGCGGCGGCGTCGGCCGAGCCGTCGGCCAGCACGCCCACGGGTTCGGGCTGCGGCAAGACCGGCACAAGGTGTGGCTCGGCCGCGAGGCGTCGCTGGCCCGCGTTCCAGAAGAAGTTGCCCGCCGGACTGGCCAACAGCGCCGGCAACAGCACCAGATTGCCGACCGACGAGGCGGTCAGCATCGTGAACATGAGGTAGCCGAAGCGTTGGGTCGGCGTGAACGAACTGAGGGCGAAGGAAAACAGTCCCAGGCCGATGACGCCCCAGCTCTGGTAGATCGCCCGCGCGCAGTCCTCGTAGGCGAACATGATGGCCTGAGCCCGGTTCATGCCGCGTTCCTGCCCATGGCGCACCCAAAGCATGAAGTGGATCGCATCGTCGACCGTGACGCCGAGGGCCACGGCGGGGACCATGACTGTGCCCACGTCGATCACCACGCCCCACCATCCCATGGCGCCGAAGATGACCGCCATGGGGAACAGGCTGGGGAGCATCAAGAGGAGGCCGGCCGACCAGTTGCGCACGAGGAAGGCCATGGCCACGCCGATCAAGATCAAGTCGCCGACGAAGTTCAAGATGAGCCCGTTGAGCATCGAACTCTGCGCCTTGTAGATCAGCGGCACCAGGCCCGTGTACACGGCCGAAATGCCCTTGGTGGCGCCGAGTTCGCTCGCCAGGGCGGGGTCGTCGATGACGATCTTCTCGCGCCAGGCCTCGAGGACCGGATCGACCGCCGCGCGGATGTCGTTGACGAACTCGCCGTAGTCGGTATCGGTCAGGGCCGCGACGCGGGCACTGACGCGCCACAGCTCTTCCTCGGTCCCGGCCTGCGGGTTCTTGTCGATCATCAAGTAGTCCCGCAAGGCGTCGCGGTGCTTCTCGATCTGGCGCTTCCAGGCCGTGCGTTCGATCACGTTGGCGCGGCGGGGCACGGCGCGGGCGAACGTCGGCGCGGCCAGCGTGCTGCCGACGTCGGGCAGGGCCCCAATCGCCCGCTGCACGTCGCCGACCAGCACCATGCGGTTCATCAGGTCGAGGTTCGACTTGCCCTCGATCCGCTTGTCCACGCGGAGCACCACCTCCATCGGCACCAGCGGCCCGAGATGGTCCTCCAGCCACTGGTAATCCTTGATGATCTGGGCGTCGCGCGAGAACAGCCGCATCAGCTTGACCGACGTCTGGGTCTTCGAGACGCCCCAGGCCCCGAGGACCATGACGAGCAGGCAACCGGCCGCCACCAACCCGTTATGCCCGATGATCCACTCGCCGACGCCGCGCCACTTCGGCGAGGTGCCGGGATCCCATCGCCGCGCGCTGTCGGCCGAACGATCCATGTTGCGCAGCGGAAAGTACTGGAGCAACGACGGCACGTAGAGGATCACGATGAAGAAGCCGATCACCACGCCGATCGCCGAGTACAGGCCGAACATGCGGATCGGCACCAACTCGGTAATGCACATCGAGGCCAGGCCGATGGCCGTCGTTCCGGTGGCCAGCGCCAAGGGAAGCCACGCGGCCCGAACCGTGCGGCCGGGCGCGTCCTTGAACCCCGACTGCCGGACCGTATCGCGGTAGTAATTCGCCAGGTGGATTGCCGCGGAGGTCGCGGCGACATAGACCAGCGACGGCATGGTCAGCAGGATGGCGTTCATGTTGTCGCCATAGCCGAACCGCCACACCGCCAAGAGGCTCAAGCCCGCGCTGAAGATCGCCGAGGTGAAGACCATCACGGTCAGCCCCCAACTCCGCAGGCAGTACCAGGACATGAGCAATCCCACGATGCCGGAGAAGCCGGCCAGCCGCATCAGCGACCGCTCGCCCTCGATATCGATCGCGGCGTTGTCGACGGGCGGTCCGCCCAGGCGAATCGCCGCCCGCGGAATCGCGCATTCGCGATCGGCCACCTCGTACACCCGCTCGACCACCGCGTGGAGGAACTTCGGCTTGCGGTAGTTCGACTTGACCCGTTCGGCCTCCCAGGCCGGCTCCGAGTCCTGGGCCACCGTGAGGACCAGGCACGTCTGCTTGCCGTCCGGCCCGACGACGAACCCCTTGAGCCGTTCGATCGCCTCCTCTTCCGAGAACCCCTGCTTCTCGACCAACAGGTTCACCAGGTCCGTGCCGGTCACCGCCTTCTTGAAAAACGGCAGCGGTGCGGTCAGGGGATTCTGGGCCGGATCGTCCGGCGGAACGAGCTTCTTGGCGAGTAGGGCCAGGGCGGGCGAGTCGAGCGTGCAGCCCTCCCAACTCGCCAGGATGAACATGTCGCTCTCGAAGCGCTCGCGATACCACCGGAAGGTCGTCGTCTCTTCATAAGCGTCCGGGAGCCACGACTTGACGTCATTCTTGTTGCTGCGCAAGGATCGGCGCGCGCCCACATACATGAAGGGCATCAGAAACGCGACGATCATCAGAATGAGCAGGGCGTAGCGGGCGAAAAACTGGCGCTTCATAAAGTCGTTCGTCGTCTCGCAATCGCCCCACGCTGGAGTTCTCCCGCCCGACGCGGACGAAAGTCCTTATTCTACCTGCCTTGACGGCTCTTGGCCACCTGCCGCACAGACCGCCAGAACGTGGGGGGTTGGGTGCGAGTCACCCCTTCCGTGGATGGGGAGGCGGTTCCCGGATCCCACCGGCCGCGCCCCTCCCTATCTGATTATCAGGCCTTGGCCAGTTCATGTTGCGGCCGAAGCCGCCCGCCTGGCCGCCCCTCTATGAGGCGGCCACGATTGCGGCAATAGTCTAAGTGGCTTTTCGGGAAAGACTTGCGCTCTGAGTAACGCAGCAAAGCCCTCGTGAGGCGGGCCCCATGCAATGTTCCAAAGTCAGTGCAACCGAATCTATACCCTTGTTCACACCGTCGCCTGGGACAATAATTCCGTGGATCGACCAGCGGCCAGTTATGAACGCACCGACCCGAGATCGATGGACCCTATCCTTTCAAGGGGGCACCTTAGTGCTCGAAGGGGTGGAGCCGGCCGCATTGACAACCGTGTTTGGGCCATCCCGCTGGCTCTGGGACCGGCGTATCGCCGCCTGGCGCACCGACGCGCTGGAGTACTGCCAGGTCTGCCGCAAGCTGAACGAGGCCGGAATCGACGTTGCCGACCAGGTGCCCGCCTGGGAGCCCGTGCGCTGGCCTCGGGTGACGCTTCGCCGACTGCGGCCCGAGCAGCAGTCGGCCCAAGCGGCATGGAACCTCGGACGCCGGGGTGTGTTGGTCATGCCGACCGGGACGGGCAAGACCGAGGTGGCGTTGGGCATCATGGCCGAAACCGCCGTCTCGACGTTGGTGGTCGTGCCGGTCCGCGATCTGATGTACCAGTGGCACCGCCGAATCGCCGAGGGACTCGGCTACGACGCGGGGATCATCGGCGACAACGTCTTCCGGGTGCGTCCGGTTTCGGTGACGACGTACGACAGCGCATGCATCCACATGGAGCGGCTCGGCAACCGGTTCGCGCTGTTGGTCTTCGACGAGTGCCATCACCTGCCCGGGCTTGTGCGGCGCGATGCCGCGCGCATGTCGGCGGCGCCGATGCGTCTGGGCCTGACCGCCACGCCTGAACGCTCCGACGGCCGGCACGTGGACCTCGACACGCTGATCGGACCGATCGTCTATCAGATCTCCTTGCCCGAACTGGCCGGCAAGACCCTCGCGCCGTACGAGGTGGTGCGCATTCCGGTCCACCTGTCGGCCGACGAGCAGGCCCGGTACGATCGGCTCTCGCGCGAGGTCCGCCAATACATCGCCGAACAGCGGAAGACCGATCCCCAGTATTCGTGGAAGGATCTTTGCAGTGCGACGGGCAAGGCGCCCGAGGCCCGCCGGGCGATGAAGGCGTATTACGCGAAGCGTTCGATCGAGGACCGAGCCGACGAGAAGCTCCGCGTGCTGGAAGACCTTTTCCGCCTGCACGCGGGCGAGCCATGCCTGGTGTTCGCCGGCTCGAACGCGATGGCGCGCGATGTCTCGCGCCGGTTCCTCATCCCGTGCCTCTTGAACCACTGCGGCAAGAAAGAGCGTCTGGAAGTTCTCCACGGCCTGGAGACGGGCAACTACCCCGCCCTGGTGGCCAACCAGGTGCTCGACGAGGGCGTGGACCTGCCCGAGGTCAAGGTCGCGATCGTCATCGGCGGCACGGCCTCGAGCCGGCAGGCCAAACAACGGCTTGGCCGGGTGCTTCGGAAGACGGGTCATGCCAGGGCCGTGCTGTACGAAATCGTCTGCGCCCACACGAACGAAGAGCACCGCTCGCGCCGCCGCCGCACCAGCGACGCGTACCAGAAGGTGCACCACCGCAAGCCCAAGGCACGCCGGGAGCCCCCTTCGGGCTTGGGGCCGATCCGCTCTTGACGCACTGGGCCGGCCACAATAGGGTGGAACCATTGGTTTCTCCAGAGGTTTCGCCGCGATACCCTCAAGGGAACGGGGAAGGGTTTATGAGCGACGCTGAACGCCTGGTGGCGGTGATTTCGCCGTGGGACAAGCTCTCGGAGGTGGTCAAGCGGAAGTTCCGCGTGGAGAGCCTTCCCGCGGAAAAGAAGGTCGCGGTCTGGAGGGACGACCTTCAAACCGAACCCGAGCTGATCGAGGAACTGAGAAAACTCGGCGTCAAGGAGATCGAGGTCCGAACCGCGCGCGTCACGACCCGCTGGCAAGATATCCACTAGCGGCCTGCCCCGGGGTGGCAGGTCCTAGGTGGCCAACAGACCGACGCCGAGCACGGCCACCGCGGCCCCGGCAAGAGCCCGCGCGGTGACACGTTCGCGATGCACCAGGATCGCAAACGGCAAAATGAGCACGGGCGTGGTGCTGAAGATCGTGGTGGCCACGCCCGCCGGACAGTACCGCAAGGCCACCAACGAGAAGACGACGCCGAGAAAAGGCCCCACCAGCGATCCGAAGGCCACAATGGCCATAGCCCGGGGCTGTTTCGACGCGGTCCACATGGCGTGCCAGCGCCCCAGGGCGGTGACCAACAGCATGTACCCTCCCATGGCTCCGAGAATTCGCACGAAGGTCGCGGCCACGGGGTCGTAGTCGCCCAACCCCTGTTTCGTCAGAACGAAACCAACGGCCTGGGCAACGGCGGCGACCAAGGCCAACCCGGTGCCCCGCCGCCGCTGTGCCTGCGAGCCCTCTTGCCCATCGGCGCGGTCGAGAATCACCCAGGCCACCCCGGCGATCGTCACTCCCATCGCCAGCCAGTGCCGCAGGGTCAACGCATCGTCCAACCAGAGCCACGAGACGACCGCCGCGATGGGCGGAACCAGCGACTGGATCAACAGCGCGCGCCGCGGGCCGATCAGCAGGAACGACTTCAGCAGGCAGAGGTCCGAGAGAAAGAACCCCAACACGCCCGAGATCCCCAACAGCGTCCAGGCCGACGCGCCCGCGTCGGTCGGCAACCACTGTCCGCGCACGATGTGGCCATAAACGGCCAGCAACACGCACGCGATGACCAGACGCAGAAAACTGACGGCAAGGGCCCCGATCTGTCGGCCCGCGGCCGTCCACGCCAACGCCGAGAATGTCCAAAGGACGGCCGTGGCGACGGCGGCGCCTTGGCCGACCGGAAGCCCAGTCATGGTGGATCTTGGGGGGAGGCGTGTGGCGGAACCGGGGCGTGGCGGCAACGACCCCAGTTTAGGGCGAGCAACCCTGCCGTACAATGCCTGTTCGATGGCCGATG
>DYLT01000068.1 GCA_020721945.1 Blastopirellula marina | reverse complement strand
CGGGGGTTGGCTCGTCGTTCGGTCATCCAAGAGCCGACCAACGTGCCTGTCTTCTTCCAGGCTCTTGGGCCTACTGAACGCATCGGGAGACACCGCCATGATCCGAGGGTTCTTTATCACGATCGCCACCTGGTTCGCCATGATCGCCGTGGCTTCTGGCGCCGACCGCGCTGGCCTGGTCGCGCCGGGAGCCAAAGTCACGAAGCTGGCCGACGGCTTCGCGTTTACCGAAGGCCCCGCGTCGGATGCCGACGGCAATGTCTTTTTCACCGATCAACCGAACGACCGCATCCTTCGATGGAGCACCGACGGCAAGCGGTCGACGTTCATGGAGCCATGCGGCCGCTCGAACGGCCTTTGTTTCGACCGCCAAGGCAACCTCTGGGCGTGCGCCGACGCCAGGAACGAGCTGTGGCGGATCGATCCGAAAGGCAAGGTCACCGTCGTCGTGAAGGGCTATCGCGGGAGACTACTGAACGGTCCCAACGATCTTTGGATCGCGCCCGACGGCGGCATCTACTTCACCGATCCGTTCTACAAGCGGTCGTACTGGAATCGTGGGCCAAGCGAGCAGGACTGCCAGGCCGTCTACTACCTCGCGCCGGACCAGAAGACCTTGATCCGCGTGGCCGAAGATCTCAAGCAACCCAACGGCATCATCGGCACGCCCGACGGCAAGACCCTCTATGTGGCCGACCTTGGCGATCGCAAGACCTATGTGTACCGCGTCGCCTCCGACGGCAAGCTGGCCGACAAACGCCTGTTCTGCTCGATGGGCTCCGACGGAATGACCATCGACCGGCAGGGGAACGTGTACTTGACGGGCAAGGGCGTCGCGGTGTTCGACGCATCGGGCAAGGCAGTCGCCCAGATCGACGTGCCCGAGCGATGGACCGCCAACGTGTGCTTCGGCGGCAAGGACAAGAAGACGCTGTTCATCACGGCCAGCCAGGGACTTTACAGCCTGCGCATGGCGGTGGAAGGCGCGGGAAGCCAATAGGACCGGTCCTCCCGGTCCGCCAGGTCGGCCTCGATTCCGCAGCCGTTCACAGGCGGGGGCTGGCTTGTCTTTCGGTTCCTGGCGAGCCGAAGGGCGTGCCGGTTCCCTTGGGGCCCCACGGCTTGTTTCGAGCCGCGCGGCCGGCCATAATGGGGTCTCTTGGTAGGCACCGTCCCGCTCCTGGGGCTCCGTGGGGGACCCGATGTCCAGGTCGAGGCAATCCGTGGCGTGTTGCCCTGCTGCTTGGAACCGGCGCGCCGTGATTGCCGGCGCGTTGGCGGCGGGAGTCGATCGGTCGCGAAGCGTCCATGCCGCCGGCAGCGACGTGATCCGGCTGGGGTTCGTCGGGTGCGGCAACCGCGGCACGGGGGCGTGCCGCGAGGCGCTGAGCACGAAGTACCCCGTGCGCCTGGTCGCCGTCGGCGATCTGTTTCGTCCGCGGTTGGAAACCAGCCTTAAGAACCTCCTCAAATACGAGGAACTGCGCCGCCGGATCGACGTTCCCGAGGAGCGCCAGTTCGTCGGATTCGACGCCTACCAGAAGGTCATCGAGTGTGGCGTGGACCTCGTGCTGTTGACCGCGCCGCCGCATTTCCGGCCGATCCACTACGCCGCGGCGGTCAAGGCCGGCCAACACGCCTTCCTCGAAAAACCGTGCTGCGTCGACGCGCCGGGCTACCGCCTGCTGGTGGCGGCCAACGACGAGGCGAAGCGCAAGGGTCTCTCGGTGGGGGTAGGGCTTCAGCGGCGACACCAGCGCAACTACCTCGACGCGATCGCGAAGATCCGCGAGGGGGCCCTGGGCGAGGTGCGCCTGGTGCGCACCTATTTCAACATGCCCGGCGGGCGCAGCGCCAGCCCCAAGCCTCCCGAGATGTCGGAAATGGAGTACCAGATTCGCCACTGGAACGTCTTCTGCTGGCTTTGCGGCGATCACCTCATCGAGCAGGCGTGCCACGAGATCGACGTGGCCAATTGGGTGCTCGAGGCCCATCCGGTGCGGGCGGCCGGCATGGGCGGGCGTCAGATCCGCACCGAGGGCGATATCTGGGACCATCACGTGGTCGAGTTCGAGTACGAAAGCGGCGCGCGCCACCTCTGCCAGGCCAGGCAGCAGCCCGGCACGTGGAGCCACGTCTCCGACCACGTCCTGGGCACCAAGGGGGCCATGACCATCGGCGTCGGCGCGTGGGGGCTCGGGGTCCTGACACCTCGGAGCCTGCGGGCCAAGGGCTACCAAGGCGACAACCCCTACCAGCGCGAGCACGACGACCTCCAGGCGAGCATCGTCGGCGACGGGCCGCGCCGGTTCGAGGGTGACTACGGCGCCATCAGCAGCATGACGGCGGTGCTCGGCCGGATGGCCACGTACTCGGGCCGGCGCGTACGGTGGGACGAAGCCGTGGCCTCCGACCTGCGCCTCGCCCCGGCCCGGTACGCGTTCGACGCCGACCCGCCCGTGCGCCCCGATGCCACGGGCCGCTACCCCACGGCCATTCCCGGGGTAACCAAAGCCCTCTGACCCAGGCGCACCGCGCCGCGCGGCCTCCGGTGCTGGGCCGTGGACCCGCGCAAGGCTTGTTCCAGAGGGCCTGGCGTGCGGCGCACTCACTTCCGGTGCGGCGGGACCGCCCGGCGGGCCCCGGCGCCAAGCCCCACCCCAGGCACGATCGTGCCGATCGTCTGGCGATCAAGGTTGAACACCGTGAATCCCGCGGCGCCCAACTCGCGTGCGTGATGGATCTGGCCGGCCACGCGGTCCGGGCTGAGCACCGAGCGCGAGGCCGTGGCCCCGATCCCCGGGTAGATCGGCACGCGCCCTTCGACCAGCTTGAGCTGGCTCGCGACGAGCACCTGGAACGCCAGATCGCTTTCGGTGTAGTCCATCGGGCAAAGGAAGTCGACGTAGCCGGCCTTGACCCACGCGGGCCAGTCCTGGCCGACCGACTCGCGGCAGCCCGGGTACGAACTGAAGACCGCGGCCGAGATCTTGATCCCCGGCTTGATCTTGCGGGCTTCGGCGCTGACCGCCTCGACCAGGCGGGTAATCTGCTGGCACCGCCAGTCGCGGTAGGCCGCGCGGAGCGTGCCCCGGTAGCAGTCGCCGGGCCATTGGGCGACCTTCTCGCCCCGCTCCTTCTCGAACCGCTGGCGGCAGCCGTCACAGTAGCAGGCATCGCCGTCGGGGTAGCGGATGTAGTCGAAGTGCAGCCCGTCGACCTCGTACTTCCGCGCCACTTCGAGCATGCTCTCCAGCTCGAGCTTGAGGTTCTCGGGATGCGACGGGCAGAGCCAGTGGACCGGCTCGCCCTGGGCCGAGACCTGCGTGCGTTGGGCCCGACGCATCCGCTCGGTGAAGTCCCGGGGCGCCGTGCTGAGGTTGTAGTTCACCTTCCACACATGGACCTCGATGCCGTACTTCTTGGCCGCGGCCACGCACTGGGCGATCTGGTCGCCGTGTTCGGCGAAGGTCCTGCTCCGCGGCAGCACGTCGCTGGCGTAGTGGGCCAGCCCGCCCCAAAGCATGTTCGGCAGGACCATGTTGAATCCGCCGGCCGCGAGTTCCTTGCAGGTGCGGTCCCAGTCACCGGGATAGGCCCCCATGCCCGAATGGTTCCAGAACGCCCGGCCTTCGCGCGCGCGGCTGGGCGCGGCGCGGAGGTAGGCTTCGGCCAGTCGATCTTGCGTCTGGCGGGCCAGGTCGATGGCTTCAGGGTATTGGTGCCGGCGCAGGCGATCGTCGAGAAGCTTGAGCATCGACAGCCCTTGTTCGAGCCGCTCGGCCGCCGTCGCGTTCTTGCTGCCCTTGACGTACCGCGCCACTTCGTCGGTGCTGGCCAGATGCCCCACCCGGCCTAGGCGGGCCGTTTCGCCGTGAACCATCTGCTCCCAGAGCGAAGGATCGATCCGGCCCAGTACGGCGGCCAACATCTGTCTCTTGTTCGCCGCATCGTCGGACAAGAGGATATGGCTGAAAAACGCCCCACGGTCGCTCACCAGCATCGCGGGGTACCCCGTGGGCTTCCCGTCGGCGTCGTACCAGCGGCCGATCACCTTGGCATTCCATGCGATCGGCTCGGCCACCGTGATGTTCCACGAATTCTGGCGGACCGCCTTGGGCAATCCGGGCACGTCGGGGGCCTCGAACCGGATTTCGGCGAGCTGCTCGGGCCGGTCGGGGCGGAAATACTTCGCGTTGCCAAAGCCCAGAACCTCGCCCAAACGCGGCGGAAGCTGGTAGCAAACCACGAGCTTGCCGCCCAGCTTGACGAACTGCACCAGCCCAGCAATGGTCTCGTCGCGAAGCTGGGGATTGTGCGGAAGCAAGATCACACGCCGCTTGGCCAGCGTACCCGGGGTGAACGCCGACTCGTCGATCGTATCGGCTCCCAAGCCGATCTCGGAGAGCATCTCGGCGACAAGTTCGGCGGTCTGGCGAGCCGCGCGCACCTCACGATCGGGTTTCGGACCTCCCGCCGATGGAACGACCAGGGCCACATCGTGCCACACCGCGGCCAGGCGCTCCAGGCGGATTCGAGCGTCCTTGGCCGTTCCGCGCCAGAACGAAATGCGGATGCCGTCGATCTTGTGCCAGCCAGCCGGCTTCCCCTCGGTACGGAACGACGCCTTCGAAAACCGCAGCGTTTGGCGCCCGCGTTGGTCGAGCGCGGCGCTACCCGAGTACCAGCCCTCGCCGCTACGGAAATACAGGCTGACATGGCCAACCGCGTCGGGGTGGTCCGTGGCGAGGTGCAAGACGAACGCTCCGAAGGCGGTCAGATCAAGCGTCACGTCGCGATCGTGGATGCTGCGCGGCAACAAGCCGTCCTTGGCAAACGGCAAGAAGACCTCGACGGTCTTGCGTCCATCGGCGTCGACGGCCGTCACGGCCGGCGTGCCCGACGACGCGACCCACGCCCGGGCCGCCGCCGCAGAGTCGGCGTAAGCAAAGGCGTCCAGCGCCTCTTCATGCCCCAAGCCGGTCAGGCCAACGAAAAGCGCGAGCAAGGAAACGGACATGGGAAACCTCCATGGTGCGATCGGCCAAAGGGAGTTCTCGACGGGGCCATCCGCGCGCTCGAGCCCGGGGCCCGTCGAAAACCCCATTACTATCGCACATCACGGGCCCAAGACAAGCGGTCCGGCACCCACCGCCGAGCATTGCCCAAGCTGGCTCACATGGTATAAGTACGGCAAAAGGCCGGGGAGTCCAGCTTCCGTCGTGTCGAGCGCACCCCCATGGTGGGTGTTTGAGGATGTCTATGAGCCGCAAGAAGCCATCCGACCACGAGCACGACAACGAGCGGGTGATTAGTCAAAACCGCAAGGCACGTCACGAGTTCCATGTCTTAGAGACGCTGGAGTGCGGGATCGTCCTGGTGGGCAGCGAAGTGAAAACCCTGCGCGAGGGACGCGTGTCGCTCGACGAAGCCTATGGGCGTGTCAAGGATGGCGAAGTATGGCTTCTCGGATGCGACATTCCCGAATACCCCCAGGCCAACCGCTTGAACCACAACCCCCGTCGACCCCGCAAACTGTTGTTGCATCGGCGGGAGATCAAGCGGTTTGCCAGCCGTGCAGTGGAGCAAGGGATGACGCTGGTCCCCCTAAAGCTGTATTTCAAGGAGGGAAGGGCCAAACTGCTCTTGGGGCTCTGCCGCGGAAAACAGCTTCACGACAAGCGCGAAGCCATGAAAAAGGCCCAGGCCCGTCGCGACATCGACCGCGCCCTGCGCCGCCGCCGCTGAATACGAACCCGACGCGCCAGCCAGGGGTCCTAGCGATACGAACCCGACGCGCCAGCGAGGGATCATCGGAGGACCCCCTCGCTGGCCTATGACGGAACCCTCGCGGGCCTATGACAGGGCCCTCGCGGGCGCGTCGGGTTCCTGTGGTCGGAGGGCATTGGCTGGGCCAGGCGAACCATTCTTCCAGTGGTCGCGTATCCGAAGGAGTGACGGTCGGGTTGCGCCACCGTCCCGTGCTCCCCCGACTTTGTGGGTAGGGTATCCACGGTTGTGGGCCACCGAAGCCCATCGAGTCTGGTGTCCCCCCGCGCCCTACGAACCCGACGCGCCAGCGAGGGTCCAACCAACACGCCAGCGACGGTCAGATCGACACTAGCCCGACGCGCCAGCGAGGGCAGCCTCCCATGGGATCCGCGCTCGTGCGTCGGTGGGGTATGGGAAGCTGAGCGGCCTGCGATCTCTTGCTTGCGGATGCCGACGATGTTGCAGCTTAAGGATGTGAAGAAGTCGTTCACGCAGCCCGACGGCAGCGAGCTGCCGATCCTCGACATCGAGGAGTTTCAAGTCGAAGCAGGCGAGCAAGTGGTCGTGGTAGGTCGCAGCGGCTGCGGCAAGACGACGCTGTTGCACATCATCGCGGGGATCGGTCGTCCCACGTCGGGCAAGGTGAAGATCGACGGTTGGGACATCACGCTGATGGACGAAGCCGAGCGCGACCAGTTCCGCGCCCAGCACATCGGTTACGTGTTCCAGACGTTCAACCTGTTGCCCGCTTTCACCGCCCTGGAGAATGTGCTCTTGGGTATGACGTTCGCGAAGGGGGGGAATGCGCTGCGGGCGGCGATGGACTTTCTGCTGCGGCCCGCGCTGGCCTTTTCGAAACACAATCCCGAATGGGATCGCGCCCGGCACCTGTTGGAGCGTGTGGGATTAGGGCACCGCATAACGCACAAGCCACCGATGCTTTCGGTGGGCGAGCAGCAGCGCGTGGCGGTGGCGCGGGCCTTGGCCAACCGGCCGCGGCTGTTGTTGGCCGATGAGCCCACGGCCAACGTCGATTCGGGGAACCAGCAGGCCATCGTCGATCTGCTTCAGCAGACGTGCCGCGAAGAGAAGGTCGCCTTGGTCCTGGTGACGCACGCGCCGGAGGTCGCCCGGCAGTTCCCGCGCATCGAGCAACTCGAAGAAATCAATCGCGTATTGGCCCTCCGATGAGTCTTTGGAAAATCGCCTGGCGAAGCATTCAACAGCGGTCGTTGGCCTCGACGCTGACGGCCATTTCGATGGCCCTCGGGGTGGCCCTCGTGGTCGCGGTGCTGGTCATCCACAGTGTGATCGACAAGTCGTTCCGCCGTAGCGCCCAGGGGTACGACTTGATTGTCGGCCCCAAAGGCAGCCGGCTCGATCTGGTGCTCAACACGGTGTACCACATCGGCCGGCCCGTGGGCACCATCCCCTATCGCTACTTCAAGGAGCTATCCCAGACGCGGTTCGCCGCCGAGGTCGAGACGGCTGTGCCGATCTGCATGGGCGATCATTACAGCGGGTTTCGGGTGATCGGCACGAACCCCGACATGTTCGACAAGCTCGAATACCTCGATGGCCGGAAGTACACGTTCCAGGGGGGCGGTCGCAATTTCGATTGGAACCAACCGTTCGAGGCGGTGGTGGGGGCCACCGCCGCCCGAAAGACCGGCATCAAGGTCGGCGACGAGTTTCGCCCTGTCCATGGCGAGTCGGGCGAGGGTGAAGAGCATGACCCGTTCGTCGTCGTCGGCATCCTCGAACCCACCGGCACGCCCATCGACCGCGCCTTCTTCGTGAATATCACAGGCTTCTACACCATGCACACGACCGAGGCGGCGGAAGAGAAACCCGGCAGCGGCGCGACCGAGGCCAAACCAGCCACTGGGTCGAGCGACCATGGCGACCATGATCACGCCCACGACGAAGACGACCGCAAGGTCTCGGCCGTGCTCATCGCCACGCAAAAGGACGACTTCCAGCGGGCGATGGCCTTTCCCAAACGGGTCGTCGAGGAAATGGACGTGCAGGCCGTGGCTCCCGCCGAGGAGATCGACCGTCTCTTCCGCGGGTTGGTGGGCGACGTGCAAGTAGTTCTGCTGATTCTCGCCGTGCTCATCGTCGTCGTTGCGGGCATTGGCATCATGGTGAGCATCTACAACTCGATGAACGACCGGCGCCGCGAGATCGCCATCATGCGGGCGCTGGGTGCTCGCCGCGGTACCGTCATGGCCGTGATCCTTCTCGAGTCGATTCTCCTCGCCCTGGGTGGGGGGGCTGTCGGGCTGGTGTTGGGCCACGGCCTGACCGGGGCCCTCGGCCCGGTGATTTCCGAACGTACCGGAGTCGTCGTCAGTGCGCTACAATTTCAAACGAACGAGTTGGTCCTGATCCCCGGACTGATCATCTTGGCATCGCTGGTCGGCTACCTGCCCGCGGTCATTGCCTACCGCACCGATGTGGCGCAGTCGCTGATTGCCTCGCCCTGACCGACTGGGCGCCAACGAGCCGCCTGCGGTTGCCTTGAAGGAATCCATGAGCGTCGCCCAAGAGAACACGCCCGCCGCGACGGCCGGACCCTTGCCCGGTCCGGAGCGCAAATACCGTGCTGTCAACGGCTTTGCCGTGACAAGCTTCGTTTTCGGGGTCTTGTCGGCCCTGGCGGCGGTAGGCTGGTCCATGGCGGTGTTTCCCCTTACAGGGGTCCTCTCGGCCTGGCTGGCCTTCCGGCGATATCGGCGCAATCCCGAAGAGCAAACGGGACTGGCTTTTGCCAAATGGGGGCTTGGGCTATCGCTCGGGTTCTGGCTTCTAGGATACGGATATCTTACCTATCTTTACTACACGGCGGCTCCACCAGGGTACTTGCCCGTCGCTTACAGGTCGCTTCAGCCTGACCCCGGGCTGCCCGACGAACTCGTTCCTCCGGTGGCCGAAGAGCTGCATAAGAACAAGCAGCGGGTATTTGTTCGGGGCTACATGTTTCGGGCCCGGCAGCGCACCGGCATCAGCGAGTTTGTGCTGGTCGACGATCCCGGCACTTGCAGCTATTGTGCCCCGAAACCCAAGGTGACGCGACTGATCCTCGTGAAGCTTCAAGGTGGCTTGCGCACCGAGTTTACGACGCGAATGATCGGTGTCGGCGGCGTGTTCAGCCTGCATAAGGAGCCCGAGAAGGAGATGGGGGGGCTGTACTACCGGATCGACGCCGACATCATTAAGTAGCCGGTAGAGGGGGCGGAACTTCGGGACGTTTCGCGCCGTCTGCATCCGCGCTGGGGCGACCGCGCATGGTCCTTTCCAAGAAGGCCCAAGTTGGACCGGGTTTTTTGGTCTCGTGCGGGCTCGTCGAACGCGAAACTCGCCTTGCGGCCCGGCATCGGTTCGGGTATCTCTACGCGACCCGAGATGTCCCTTGACCCTACTCCAGAGTAGTCCGGTCGTTGGTTGACTGGGATCGCCGCGTGGGGAAGCGGCGCGGCGACGTTGCGTGTTGGTGCTTGTCGGCGCTTGTTTCGCGCGGTGCTCTGCTGACCACGAAAGGGCCGCAATGGCCGCTGTGCGAATCGATCCGCGAACTCCTGCCCGCGTCTGGCTGACCGCGTATGTCGTTCTGGCGATCCTGGGCGGCTCGCTGGTGTTCAGCCAGGCCCCGCCGGCGACCCCGCCGCAAGACCAGATCGTGGAACTGCGGATCCGCGGCAACCATCGCGTGCCGGCCGAGAAGATCATTCCCCACATTCGCACCCGGGCCGGCCGGCCTTACGACCCTGATGCGATCGAGAAGGACGTGCGCCGACTCTATCAGACCCGCAAGTTCGTCAAGGTCAACGCGCTGACCCAGGACGTCGAGGGCGGCAAGATCGTGATCTTCGAGCTGCTCGAGCGGCCGATCATCGAGTATGTCAAGGTCACGGGCAACGAGAAAATCCGCAAAAAGACCCTACTGAAGGAAATCGGCCTGAAGACCGGCGACGGCATGGATCCGTACGCGGTCGAGGAAGGCCGGCGCAAGCTGATCGACTACTATCACTCGAAGGGCTTCAGCAAGGTCTTCATCGAGATTGCCGAGGGCGATCAGCCCAACGATCGGGGCGTGATTTACGTGATCAACGAAGGGCCCAAGCAACGGGTCTTGTGGACCGAGTTCATCGGCAACACCATCGCCGACGACGCCCACCTGCGCACCGTGATCAAGTCGAAGCCCGGCTTTTTATGGATCTTCAAAGGCGAGGTCGATCGCAAGCAGATCGACGAGGACGTCAACCGCCTGACCGACTACTATCACAGCCTGGGGTTCTTCAACGTGCGCGTGGGCCGGCCGATTCTCGATTTCAACGACGAGCAGGATTGGCTCACCTTGCGTTTCGTCATCGACGAAGGGCCCCGGTACAAGGTCCGCAGCGTGCGGCTGGTCGGCAATAAGATCTTCGGCACCGAGGAGATCACCCAGGACTTCAAGCTCAAGGCGGGCAAGTATTTCAATCGGGCCGAGATGACCGCCGACGCGGCGATGATGACCGACCTGTACGGCGGCGAAGGGTATATCTTCACCAAGGTCGAACCCGATATCCGCCTGGGCGAGACCCCCGGCGAACTCGATCTGGTCTACCGCATCAACGAGAGCGAGCGCTACCGGGTGGGCAAGATCATGCCGGAGATCAAGGGCGAGTATCCGCACACGAAGATCTCCACGGTGCTCAACCGGTTGTCGCTGCGGCCTGGCGACATTGTCGATACGCGCGAGTTGCGGGCCAGCGAGCGCCGTTTGAAGGCGTCGGGGTTGTTCCGGGTCGATCCGGCGATGAACATTACCCCGAGAATCAACATCGTCAAGTCGGAAAGCGACGCGGAGGGGGTGGAGACCGCCGAGCGGCCGCAGCGCAGCGGGCCGCGCGAGGGGCCGCGGCGTCCGAGCGGTTACCGCGGTCAAAGTCCGGACGACTCGGCGCGGCCGGTTCGGGCGGTCGATCTGGTGGTCGAAGGGGAGTGGATCGCCCCGGACGCGACCGACGAGTGGCCTGCCGCGATGCCTGCCCCGGAGCCTTGGCCCGCCGAAGGCGAACCTGCCTTGCCGGCCGCGGGTACGGGGTCCGCGCCGGCGCTTCCGCCCGATGCCGTGATCCGCGGCCAAAGCCCGGACCCGGGTTTGGACACCTCGGGTTGGAGCCCGGCGCCGCCGGCCCACGCCGAACCGCCGGCGCCGGCGCTTGCCACCGTGCCCTCGTCGCCACCGGGGGTATCTGCGTCGGCGACGCGGTCGGCGACCAGCGGGCTTCGCTGGGGCGTGCCGCTTGCGCGCGAGGCGGGCACGCAACCTGCGATCGCCTCGGGCACGAGCAGCCAGCCGGGGTACGTTGCTCAAACGCCGGGCGCGAGGTCGCCCGTCCCGTGGAGCCCCGAACCGGCACGTCGGGCCCCCGCCACGAGCCCGTACCGCCCGCCCGAGGTTCTTCGTGGCCAGAACACGTACGATGCGGGCGGGGGCTTTCTGTCGCCGTCGCTGGCGTCCCCGGTACCGGTCTTCGAGAGTCGGCCACAACCGGCCGCGCCCTCGGCCGAACCGAGGCCGCCGGTTGGGGGCTCGGCGCCGCTGCCAGGTCCGGTAGCCGACGGCCCCCTGGCGTCTGGGGGAACGGTCGCGGCATCCGGGGCCGCGCCGCCGGGCTACGGCCAACTGGCGCGGCCCGAGACGACCGTCCCTCGAAACGCGCCGTTTGTCGCCGAGCCGGCCATCCGCCCTCAGCCGTTCCAAGATCCCGAAGCCCTCCTGGGCCGTCCGCCCAACGAAGAGCCGCCCCTGTATGTGCCGCTTCAGCCGGAACTCGAGGAGACGCAGACCGGCCGGTTCTTGTTCAGCGTGGGCGTGAACTCCGACCTGGGGGTCGTCGGCTCGTTCGTGATCGACGAGCAGAACTTCGACTGGACCCGGTGGCCCAGGGGTTGGGAAGACATCCGCAATGCAACGGCGTTTCGCGGGGCGGGACAGCGTTTTCGCTTCGAGGCCATGCCCGGCACCCAGGTCCAGCGCTACACGATCAACTTCACCGAGCCGTATTTGCTGGATACGAGGGTGAGCCTCGGCCTGAGCGGCCACTACTACGAGCGGCGGTTCTACGAGTGGGACGAGAGCCGCGCGGGCGGCCGGGTCGCCCTGGGATACCAGTTCGTGCCCGACCTCAGCGGCACGCTGACCTACCGCGGCGAGAACGTCAAGGTCTTCAATCCGATCGTTCCGCCGGGGGTCGTGCCCGACCTCGACGAAGTCCTTGGGGCCTCGACCCTCCACGGCTTCCGCGCGGGCCTTTCGCTCGACAAGCGCGATAATACGTTTCTGGCCACCGAGGGCTATCTGCTCGACGTGGGCTTCGAGCAGGTGATCGGCACGTTCAGCTATCCCCGGGCCGATTTCGATTTCCGCAAATACTTCTTGCTGCGGCAGCATCCCGACGGCTCCGGGCGGCACGTGCTGAGCCTCAGCTCGCGCATGGGGGTCAGCGGCGACGACACTCCGCTGTACGACCACTATTTCGCGGGCGGGTTCTCGACGATTCGCGGGTTCGACTTCCGCGGGGCCTCGCACCGCGTCCACGGGTTTACCGTGGGCGGGCATTTCATGCTGCTCAATTCGATCGAGTACCTGTTCCCCATCACCGCCGACGACACGCTCCGCGGCGTGGTGTTCTGCGATACCGGCACCGTCGAGCCCAAGATCGGCGATTGGACCGACAAGTACCGCGTCTCGCCCGGCTTCGGCCTGCGGATCACCATCCCGGCGATGGGCCCCGCCCCGATCGCGCTGGACTTCGCCTTCCCGGTGGTCAAAGAAGACGGCGACGACCGGCAGGTGTTCAGCTTCTTCGTGGGCTTCTTGCGATAGGCTACGCGTCGTCCGCCGCGGCGGCTTTCACCACGGGAAGATCGACGGCGATGCGCGTGCCGCGGCCCGGGGCGCTCTGGATCGTCGCCTCGCCGCCCAGCAGTCGCGCGCGCTCGCGGATTGCCTGGAGGCCGAACCGGGCAGGATCGACCGCCTCGGGGTCGAGCCCTACCCCCTGATCCTCCACCTCGATGCGCAGACGGTCGCCCTCTTGGCACACGGCGACGCGCGCGGTGGCGCTACGGCTGTGGCGACCCACGTTGGCCAACCCCTCTTGAACGATACGGAACACGGCCGTCTCCAACGGCGCGGCCAGCCGCCCGGCCCCTATCCCGAGCGAGAGAGCGACCTCGATCCCAAAGTCCTTGCGGGCTTCGTGCGCGAGGTAATCGAGCGCGGCAGGCAAACCCGACTCGTCGAGGACCGGCGGCCTGAGCCCACCCATCAATCGTCGCGACTGGATGATTCCCTCGCGCAAGAGGTCGGCGACACGCGCGAAGCCCTGGCGCGTCCTCTTGGCGCAGTTCTCTTGGAGGAGCGGCACCGTGCCCTCGAGGGTCATCAAGGCACCGGCCAAAGGCTGGGTCACGCCGTCGTGGATCTCGTAGGCCAACAGTTGGCGGTGCTGCTCGTACACATCCAGCAGTTGCCGCAGCGACTGCTCTTTCCGCTTCAGCGCTTCCTCGGCCGCGCGACGCGCCGTAACGTCGGCGCAAATGATCATCGCCAGAGGGCGTCCCTCGAGTTCCGACAACGATACGACCTGGCACGACCACCACAGACCGTACTGGTCGAGCACTTCCAAGGGCTGCACCTGCCCGGTCGCCAGCGCGGCGGCCAGCGCGCGCCGGCATCGCTCCTGGTGTTCGGGAACGAGGTGGCCGAAACCCAGCGAACCGGCCAGTTGCTCGATCGAGACGCCGGGCACGGGGTGATTCGCGTACTGGATGACCGACTCGGAATCGACCACCAGCACGAGATTCGGCAGGCTCTCCAGGAGCCGACCATAGCGGGCCTCCGACTGGCGCAGGGCCGCTTCAACCCGCTTGCGCTGGGTGATATCGCGGGCGATGCCCACGACCGAATCGACCCGGCCGTCGGCGCCGAACACTGGCGCAAGTAGAGTCGAACACTCCGTCAACACGCCGGCGATGTGGATGGATCGTTCGCTGGTCAGCGGTACGCCCGAGTCGAAGACCTTCTGCACTTCGGGGACGAGTTGGTCGGCCGCCTCTTGGGGAAAGAGTTCCGCCAGGCTCTTCCCGACAAGGGCCGCCGGCTCGCGGCCCAAGGCCCGAGCGCCCGCGGTGTTGACGAACACCAGACGGGCGTCGGGGCCCAATTGGAAGATCGCGTCCTGGGACGATTCGACCAACGCCCGGTACCGCTCGTGCGACGCAGCCAACTCGCGTATCTGGTTGCGGACCTGCCCCTCCAACGCATCGTGCGCGCGGCGCAGCGTCGCCCGCGCGCGAAGGGCCGTAATGCCGTAGGCGAGGCTGTCGGCCAATTCCTGGAGCACGCCCAACTCGGTTTCGTCGAAGGCGTCCTTCTCGGGGGCGTACACGGCCAGCGCCCCGAACGTTTTGCCGTCAGCCTTCAGGGGTAGGCCGGCGCACGAGGCATACCCGCGGCGCAAGGCCTCGTCGCGCCACGGAGCGAAGCGCGGATCGGTGCTGGTGTCGCGGATGACGCACGGCGAGGCGGTGCGCAGGGCCTCGCCCACCGGGCCACGCCCAAATTCGTCGTCGGCCCACGTGACATGGATCCGCTCGAGATACCCCTCCTCGAATCCCGCTTGGGCCGCGGGGCGAACCGTCTTGGCCTCGTCGGGCTCGGCGAGGCCCACCCACGCCATGCGATAGCCGGCCCACTCGGTACAAATGTGGCACACCTCGGCGAACAACTGCCCCTCGTCTTGGGCCCGGACCAGAACGCGGCAACACTGCCCCAGCGCCTTAAGGGCCCGGAGCGACCCTCCCGAGGCAAAGGCCTCAACCTCCGGCTCGGGGGAGGAGTCTTGCGAGGACATGAGTTGCTCGTCCATAACCGTTGCCGCCCCGCGTAAGAATAGCACTGCGGTGGATTTTCTGCCAGAGTCGCCTTCCGCGTCCTCCCCGCCGGGATGGCCCGAGAGCCGCCCATCACGACGAACGCCACGGCCGAAGAAGAGGCTGCCGGAGCGGACTTGGGGGAAAAAATAGAAGAGAATCAACAGTCCGGGCGGGCCTGAATCGGACCCCGCCCGGACTGCTTCCCCCCTGGGAACGTGCTCACCAGGTTCGCGTGACGCAAACCCGGGCCGTCATCCACTCACGGTCGATCGTCTGCGTGCCACTGGGCCTTCCTGCCGCAAGTCCCCGACATACGACAACTGTTGGTATCGGCGTGCGCTGCCGAGCGACTTTGGCAATCTTTGCCGGTCGAACGACTTCTAACGAAGGAGCGGATTTCCTCGGTTTGGTCTCATCAAGTTTGCGGGTTAGGTCGATTTTGAGGAGCAGCCAAATCGGATGATACCGCGCCCTGGCTTGCCAGCTTCAGGATCAGACCTTTCGGGGGGAAACACGCAATCACCAAGGCAGGTTCCATCTGGCTGATACTACTCTTTCTGGTAGTACATATAACTAAAAGTAGGGGGTTAAGCACGTTTTCTTTGCGGCTGCAAGCGGCCGAAAGAACGCGCCGGTCTCCAGCCTGCGAACACAGTCACCAACGTGGCACTTCGGATGCCATCACCGCATCGTTAGGTGCTTTCAGGAAGAATAATATGGTGAATCGAGCCCATCGGGTTGCTCAGGCAGTCGCCCGCTCGCCGCTACTGTGGGGAGCGATCGTCGGAACTGCATTCTACGCGCTGGTTCAGCAACGGATTCTTGGCCGCGAGTTCTTCCCCAGGTACTGTGCTGGCCATCCGGTCAACTACACCGAGACGTACTTGTTCTTCGTTGGTCTGGCGGTGCTCGCGCTGAAGGCCATCGATCTGGCGTCGCAGCGCCGGGGACTTGGGTTGGTGGTGTTCGGGCCGATGCCTCGCGGGGGGCAGTCGCCGGCGGAGGCCGAGGCCCTGTTGGCCCGACTCGATCGGCTTCCTCCGCCACGGCACGACGATTACCTCGTTCGGCGACTTCGCGAGGGGCTGCAATACGTCGCGCGGCACCAGTCGGGCGAAGGGCTCGACGAGCACCTCAAGCACCTGGCCGATCTCGACCGCGATCGGGCCCACGCCAGCTTGGGGCTCTTGCGGCTGATCGTTTGGGCCATTCCAATCCTCGGCTTCCTGGGGACGGTCATCGGCATCACCCTGGCCATCGCCAGCCTTAAACCGAACGCCTTGGAAGAGTCGATGATCGAGGTGACGGCTGGCTTGGGTGTGGCCTTCGACACGACCGCCCTGGCCTTGGCGCTTTCGATCCTGCTGATGTTCGCCCAGCATTATGTGGATCGGGCCGAGACGGCCCTGTTGGCGGAGGTGGACGAGCGGGTCGAGGCCGAACTGTCGGGCAGGTTCCCCGCGGTGGGCGCGCGCCAGGACCACGACGCGGCCGCCGTGCGTCGCGCCGCCGACGCGATGATCTCGTCCCTCGAGCAACTGGTCCGCCGCCAGGCCGACCTGTGGCGCAGCGCGCTCGACGCGGCCCAAGAGCGATGGACCCACATGGCGGGTGAGGCGGGCCGGCAGCTTCAGGCGGCCTTGGCCGCCTCGCTGGGCGATACCCTGGCGGCGCATGCCCGGCAGCAATCCGAGGCTCGGCGCTTCGAAGAGACCGTGGCGAACCTCGCCGCGGCCATTCATCTGTTGAACGCCCGGTTGGGCGACCTTCCGCAGGGCTCGGGGGCATTGGGAGACCGCGTGCGTCGAACGAGTCAGGCCGCATGAAACGCCGATCGGACCAAAACCGCACGCACGGCGGCACCCCCGTCGCGCTGTTCCCGTTCCTTGCAGTGCTCGTCTGCACCATGGGCGCCCTGATTCTCGTGCTGGTCGTGCTGGCGAGGCAGGCCCGGGTGCAGGCATCGCGGGCCGCCCAAACCAAGCAGGCGGAAGTCGCCACGGACCTCGCCGCGGCGCGCGACATGGTTCGGTGGCGGATCTCGGTCGTGGCCGAGTCGCGGCAGAAAACCGACGAGCAACTGGCCGAGGCCCGGCTGCGTCTGGGCCACGTCGAACAGCACGCCCGGCAGCTCCAAGAGCGACTCCGCCGGCTCCAAGCCGACTGGGCCGAATTGGAGAACACGGGCCCGACCCCGCCGGACCGGCAAAACCTGGAAAATCAACGGAATCGCCTAGAGCAGCAGATTGCCGAGGCGCGGCAGCGGCTCGACGAGACCCGGCGGGCCGCGAGCCGCCGCGGGAAATCGTATGCGATCGTGCCCTACGCAGGTCCCCGCGGGACCGGGCGGCGCCCAATCTACCTCGAATGCCGGGCCGACGCGGTGGTCATCCAACCGGAGGGCATCGAGCTTGCGCCCGAGGACTTCGAAAAGCCGTTGGGACCCCAGAACCCCTTGGCCTCGGCCCTGCGCGCCGCCCGCGAGCACCTCGCCGCCCGCGAGCCGTCCGACGGCCGCACACGCGAGGAGCCGTACCCGCTGTTGATCGTTCGGCCGGAGGGAATCGTGGCGTTTTACGCCGCGCGCGAGGCGATGAAATCCTGGGGTGCGGAGTTCGGCTACGAACTGGTCGGCTCCGACTGGAATCTCCGTTACCCGCAACCGGACCCCGAACTGAACGTCGTCGTCCAGAAGGCCGTTGCCGCCGCACGGTCCGAACAGCGTCAACTAGCGATGCTCTTGGCGGCGGCGGGCGGGTCCGGTCGTTCGTCCGAGCGTCCCAAGGCGATTTATCGCGCGGCCCCTGGAGGGGGCGGCCTTATCCGGGAAGACGCAAGGGAAGGCGCGGGCACGCGGCCAGGGGGGGGCCAACGCCCGCCGAGCCGTCCCACGGGTAAGGCCGGGACCGCGGGACGCCAGATGCCGCGTCCCCCAGGCGTGCTGCCGGAAAAGCCAGACGATCCTCGCGATGCCGCGCCGGCCGGCGGCGTGGCCTTGCGGCCGGGCGAATGGGTGCCTTACGAGCGCCCGCCCAAACGCCCCGAGGCCAACGACGACCCATCCCCCAAAAGCCTGGCCACGAGCCGAGGCAAGAATTGGGCCCTGCCCGACGCCACTCGCAACTCGGTGCCGATCACGCGGTCGATTCGTGTCGTCTGCCGTGCGGACCGCCTTGTCGTGTTTGGCGAGTCGCACGGCGATGTCGAGCAGATCGTCCAGCTTGGCGCGCGGGTGGAAGACTCGGTCGATCAGCTCATTTCGGCGATCTGGGAACACATGAAACGCTGGGGAGTCGCCGGACGCGGCATGTACTGGCGCCCCGTGCTGGCCGTCGAGGTAGCGCCGGGTGCGGAGGCCCGCTATGCCGAACTCAAAGCGCTGTTGGAGGAAAGCGGCGTCGACGTCGAGCGGCCGGGCGAAGCTCGATCGGCGTCCCGAAGAAACCTCGAATCCCCAATCCCACATCGTTGAGCTTGGAACCTCGTCGCCTCTAGGGCTGCCATGGCGCGTCGCGCAACCGAAGACATGTCCCCAGCCGGCCACGATTCGTTTCTCGATATCGTGACGAACATGGTCGGCATCCTCATCATCCTCGTGATGGTCGTGGGGATGCGGATCCGCAATGCGCCGGTGGAGATCAAGCTAGACGAAGCCGCCCAGGCCGAGGCCGCCGCCCTGGCACAGGACGAGGCCACCGAACGCTCAATGCGCGAGGATGTGCTCAAGGCCGTGGACGAAACGCGGCGGCTCCAGGCCGAGACCGCCTTGCGCGACGCGCAGCGCCTGGTTCTGGCCCGGGAGGCTGGACAATGGGAAGAGCGGCTCGCAACACGGCGCAGCCAGTTGGATGCCGAGGCGCGAGAGGCCTTCGACCTGCGCCGCGCCGTCGCGGCGGCCCGCACCACGCTCGACGAGCTGGAAAGTGCG
>DYLT01000446.1 GCA_020721945.1 Blastopirellula marina | reverse complement strand
CGTAGTCGCCGACGCAGACGCCCATGCCGTAGCCCGCCTCGCCCACGCCGGCCTGCTCCGTCACGTCGACGAACCGGAACCCACCCAGGTTCCGATATAGGGCGTTGCGCGCCGGACAATCGGCGTTCGCGCCGGGCAGCGGCCGCCCGCTGACGAAGTAGATGTCGATCAGCCCATCGCCGTCGTAATCGAACGTGGCCAGGCCCGAGCACACCGTCTCGACGATATACCGCCGCCCACTCGAACCGTCGGTGTGCTCGAACGTAATGCCCGTGGCGCTGGTCACATCGCGGAGGACGATTTGGGCAAACGCCTCGGAGCTCGCGATCGCAACCGCAAGCGTAAAGATCAGCCAGAGCACCGCGTCGGCGCATGGGCGTACGAGATGGTTGGCGCTAGACATGCTACTTCTCGGGGCGCAGCGATTCCTGCAAGCGGCGGTACTGGGGGTTGTCGGGTTCCAGACGCAGCGCTTCCCCGACGGCCTGGCGGGCTGCCTCGAGTTCGCCAGCAGCCCGACAGGCGGCGGCCAGCAAGGCATAGTTCGGCGCGGTCGGGGCAAGGCGGACCGCCGTCTCGGCGCACCGCCGGGCCTCGGCCGGGTCCCGACCCACACGCAAGTTGAACTGCGCCATGGCGGCATGGGCCTGGGCGTGGCTGGGCGCGACCTCGATGGCCTTGCGAAAGGCTCGCTCGGCAGCCCCGAGACGATCCAACTGGACGTTCAGCACGCCAAGACTCGACCAGTAGACCGGATTGTTGGGCTCGATCCGAACTAAGTCCTCCGCCGGCCGGATGGCTTCGGCCGCCCGGCCTTCCTGTTGGCACAGCGCCACCAGGCCCAGCCGGGCGTCGGCATTGCGGTCGTCCAGCGCCGCGGCTCGCCGCCAATGGTCCTCGGCTTGGCGCCTCTGGCCTTGATGGAGGTAGACTTGCGCGGCCAGGCAATGAACCATCGCGGCGCTGGCGCGCAGAGCGGCCAGGTCGTCGAATGCCTTGAGCTTCTGCTTCTCCGCTTGCTGATCTTGTTGCTTGCGCCGGTCGAACTCGGCGCGCCAGCGGTCCGCCTCGGCGTGTTCCCCCAACCGGGCGCAGGCCGTTGCCAGTCCGTGGTACGCGTGCGTCAGAGCCGGATCAAGGCCGATCGCGGCCGAAAAGGCCTCCTTGGCCTTCCGATGGGCGTTCAACAGGAGCCGTGCCCGGCCCAGGAAATAGAGGCCCTCGGCCGTTTCGAGCGCCGCTTGGCCCGAACGCTCCAGCACCGCAACGGCCTGGTCGGCTTCACCGCCATGCAGGAGGGCCTCGGCCAGGCGAATGCGGGCGTCCGTCCGCTGGGGATCGGCCCGGCACGCGCGCTCGAAGCACGCTCGAGCCCGCTCGAAATCGCCCGTCTTCAGGGCAACCTGGCCCAACCGAACGTGTGCCTCGGCATAGCGGGCATCCAGAGCGAGGCATCGCTCCCAACACCGGACGGCTTCGGCCGTCTGACCATATCGGTAGTGCATCCAGGCCCGTACGGCCAACGCCTCGGCACTGGTCGGGAAGGCCTCGGCAACCCGCGCGGCGGTCTCGGTCGCTTCGCGGCGAAGGGCCGTCATCTCGGCCTGGCGCAGGTCCTCGGCCTCGGGCAACGCCGGCAGCAAGACCGTGGCCTCAGATGGAGGGAGCGTCCCACCGTCTTTTGGTTGTTCTTTAGCCGAAAGGGGGGCATCGTTGGTAACCGCGCGGCGTGGGGGCGGAGCGCCGGTGGTGGCGCCGTTCGGTTCGGCTGCTCTGCGACATCCAAGGAGCCCACCGACCCCAGACAGCAAGACCACGGCCGGTAAGACTGCGGCCAAAACGAAGTGGCCGTGGCCAACCCCCCCTCGCCTGGAGGGGCTCTGCCACGTCCAAACCATACTGAGAACCGTGGGAAGCCGTGTTGCCATGTAGTTTGACCGTTTGGGTTCGTTTCTTCTTTCTATGTATTGCCTTGTTTCGCAAAAGGCAACCAACCAAGCCAGAGACCCGGTCGACTCATCGAAAAATGGTCACCCGTGGGGTAGAATGCGGTAGGGCTACTTGTGGCATTGGCATCGGACCGAAAGGGCGTCGATGGAGAACAAGCCTGAGGAGGGGAACCGCCCCCCTGAACAGGTCGCACCCCGGCCGCGGATGAACCCGTCGACGCTCTGGCTCCTCCTCGGGCTTGCGATCGTTGCCGGTTTCCTCTTCTTTCGCAGCAATTCGGTCCCCCGAGCGGAGATCAACTACGGTCTGTTTCGGGCGGAGCTGGAACGGGGGAACATCGCCTCGGTCGAAGTCAAGGGGATGAAGATCCATGGCCAGTTCAAAGACCCGCCGGTCGTCCCCGAAGGCAAGACCGACAAAGACGGCAACCCCCAGCGCTATCCCGCGCACTTTGTCACCACCGTGCCGCCGTGGGTGCTCGACGACCCCGCGTTCGACGACGCGTTGTACAAGCGTCTCGGCGCCAAGTATCACGCGTCGGAGCCCAGCGACAACAGCAATTACCTGCTCGGGGTGTACCTGCTGGTGACGGTGCTGTTGTTTGCCGGGGTGTGGCTTATGTTTCGCCGCACGCGCGATCAAGTGCTTGGTGGCGGGCTTTTGGCGGGCTTTGCGAAGAGTCCGGCACGGCGGTATCAGGCGGGCGACAAGCCGATCACGTTCCAGGACGTGGCGGGCCTGGAGGGCGTCAAGGGCGAACTGGTCGAGATCGTCGAGTACCTCAAGGATCCCAAGAAATTCCAGCGTCTTGGGGGGCGCGTGCCCAAGGGCATCCTCCTGATGGGGCCGCCGGGCACCGGGAAGACCCTGCTGGGCCGGGCCGTGGCT
>DYLT01000067.1 GCA_020721945.1 Blastopirellula marina | reverse complement strand
GGTGGCTTCCAGCACAAGCGGGTCGAGAACGTGCTCGAGCTGGCCCTCCAGCTCGTCGCCAACCTCGGTGTCGGGGTGGTCTCGCTCGACGCGCCGGAGCTTCTCGAGCTGCACGTCGAACTCCTCGAGCTGCGTCTGTCGAACGACGTGCTCTCGGCGGTCCGCACGCCGATCCGCGACCTCGTCAACCACGAACTCCGCGACAACCAGGCCGAGATCCGCCGCAAGGCCAACCGCGCGCTGGCCAGGGCGTTCGCGGCCCGGCAGTTCCAGGTCCCGCTGTTGCGGTATCTGGGCTTTCCCTGACGAAACTCAGGGCACGGGGGTCAACCGCAGGTAGTCGAGGCCCACCATGTACGCCTTGACGGCCTTCGGATTCGCGCCGACGATGGTGAACGAGATCGTGTTTTCGCCTTGCTTGAGATCGAACGATCCCAGATCCACGGGGCCGGTGACGATCACTCCGTTGTTATAGAAGTCGATGGGTTGGCCGGCGTTCACTCCGTTGATGGCCACCTGGGCAATGCCGTAATCGACGGCTTTGAGGAATTGGGCCGTCATCTTGTACTTGCCCGCCTTGGCCACGGGGAATCCCAACACGAGCACATCGCCGGGCTTCTGCCCGTCGTGCCACCAGAGATGACGTCCCTCGCTGGTGCCGTCCCAATCCTGAGGCTCGGGCCTGCCGGTCTTCTGGAGGATGCGCATCTTCTCCCCCTCGATTGCCCCGCGGACCTTCAGGATAGGCAATTCGGGCACGGGCCGCACCACCACGTCGCCAGGGGCCGGCGCGCGGAAGGCATCGGTCGACCCTGGCCGGGCATACCAGTAACTGGTGACCGCGAGGTTGACCTTACACTTCTTCCAGTGCCAGATCTCCATGTCGAACCGAACGTCGCGCTGGAAAGGAATGCGGTCGAGAATGTGCCACCGGTTGACGCTCGTGCGCCCGTAGTTGCCAGGCCCGTCGCACCGGGTCTGGTTGTGGTACGCATGGGTGAAAAGCAGCGGGTGGCACCAGGCATAGCCGTAATAGTCTTCGGTGCCGGTGCCGAAGTGGCTGGGGAAGGTCTCGCCGTCGACGTAAATCTTCTCGTCGCCCTCGCCCCACCAGTCCTTGACCGGATTGTCGATCGAGAAGGCCACCCCGGCGAACACGCCTTGTCCCTTGGCCGTCAGGTAGTTCCAGTCGACCTTGGGGTCCGTGGGAAAATCGAACGCGGCCCGCCACTTGGCAAAAAAGAGCATGGTGGCGTCGGTCCACCGGTACGGCTCGGTGACCAACGTACCGCGCACGGCCACCGGCGCCTGGCCGAGGTTGCGCAGGCGGAGTTCGGCCGAGTTCTTCCACGGCATGACCCAGCGCGATTCGAGCGCGCCGTCTCGGGTCACGCCCAGCGGTAGCGATTGGTACGGGTTCAACCCGGGGGCCGTGCCGAAGAAATCGCCCAAGGGCGCCTGGATCGTCTGCTGGCCGTCGCAGGTCATCTCGAGCAGCGTGCTGCGCAGCGCCGGCTCGTCGCGGTCGCCCGAGGGCCTCCATCGCACGCCAAACCGCGTGATCGCGCGCGGGCCGGATAGCACCGCCAGCACCGCAGACTGGCCCGGCGCGACGGTCACGTCGAACGGCTGGGTCTGGGCTTCGGGTCCGGGCTTGGCCTTCTCAGGGGCTTCCATCCGTGCGATCGCCGCTTGGATCTCCCTCGCCAACGCGGCGATCTGCTCGACGCGGAACGACTCGACCAGCGTGCCCCGTGCGTAGGTGCGGTAGTTGACGTGGTAGTAGAAATTGCCTTGATCGCTGGTGACCTTGCAGTGTTTCGCGTAGGGGATGGGGAAGTACAGGTTCCAGCCCTTGCTGTACTCGCCGGCGATCGGGCGCGGCAGGCCGGGGAACTTGCCGCCGAGAAGATCCGACATGGTCGCCTCGAGGGCCGGCGTCTCCGAGCCGTCGAGGTAGATCCGCAGAACGCCCGCCGGATTGGCCGACCAGATCCGCACGATCGCGCCGGGGCCTTCGGCATCCATCATGACGTGCTCTTTGCGGCCCGGACGCGCTTCGACGCGCAGGTACTGCCCGCAGTCGCCATTGGCGAACCAGTTTTCGCGGGGCGACTTCGCTGCCCGATCGTACGACGAAAACTGCTTGCAAGTGAAGTGGGGCGAGGGGAGTTCGGCCATGCCGGCCAGGTCGGTCATCTCGGCCAAAAGGGCCTTGGTTGTGATCGGCCCACGTTCGGCCCCTGATACCCAACTCGCCAAGACCGCGATCGCGGCAATGGCCAACCAAACGGCCGCAGGTGTTTTGCTCATGAACAGGGCTCCTCGGGTCTTGTCAGGATGGTACGGAACCGGGGGCACAGGCTCCCCTCGATTCGGCACCATTATGGCAAGCGGGCACCCGGCAAGCAACGCGCCCTTGCCACCGGCCGGATTTCTGGATAGGCTCCCAGAAGGGCATTCGATCACGATCATGCAAGGGCCCGCCATGTCGCGCACGGCACGCATCCAGCGCAAGACCGCGGAAACCGAGATCACCTTGGAGCTGAACCTCGACGGTACCGGCGCAGCGCGCATCGGTACCGGCATCGGTTTCTTCGACCACATGCTGACGCTCTTGGCCGCGCACGCGTCGGTCGATCTGGTCGTCGAGGCCCGGGGCGATTTGCATGTGGACCAGCACCACACGGTCGAGGACGTCGGCATCTGTTTGGGGCAGGCCCTGCGCGAGGCGCTGGGCAGCAAGGCCGGCATCGGCCGGTACGGCCACTTCACGCTGCCGATGGAAGAGTCGCTCGTCGGGGCCGCGATCGACCTGGGCGGCCGTCCGTTCTTCGCATTCGACGTGGCGTTTCCCACGGCGAAGATCGGCGAGTTCGATAGCGAGTTGGTGTACGACTTCTGGCAGGCGGTCTCGACCCACGCGCCGTGCAACCTGCACGTGATCTTGCACTCGGGGCGCAACAGCCACCATATTGCCGAGGCGGTGTTCAAGGCCGCCGCGCGCGCACTGCGCATGGCCATCGCCCTCGATCCCCGGCAGCAGGGCATTCCGAGCACCAAGGGCGTCTTGTGAGACGAACCAGCGCCTCGGAGGCTTTCGCGGAGGCAAACCGCGCCCCGCGATGCGGTCAGCGCTTGGGCACGAACTTGTAGATCTCCACGTAATCGAACTCGGAGGGCGTGGCGTCCAGGCGGCTGACATCGACGAACGGGAACCGCTCACGCGAGACCAGGTCGTAGCGCGCGCCCATCGCGGCGAGCCAGCGGGCGGCGGCCTCGTGATCGTACGTCTGGCGCGCCCCGCGGTACTCGACGCACCGCAGCGGCCAGTCGGCGGCAATGCGGTCCCAGCGCGGAGGTTCGCCCCGGGCGTGACGCGGCGAGTAGATCCGCTGGTTGCAAAGGTACAGGCACGACAGGCCGTACCGGTACGTGGCGGGCGAGAAGTCGAGCCCCAGGTCGGTCTTCAGGCACACCGTTTCGCCCTCGAATTGGGCGGAGAACCAGAACCAGCGGGCGAAGTCGCGGGCGCGCAGGACCGTGGAACTCTTGGCCGGCCGGACGAAGTCCCGCGCGATCGACCCGGCGCCAAAGCTGGCCAGCAGCAGCAGGACCCCGACCACGGCGGCGCGCGGGATGGGACGCCTGGCGTATCGCAGCCCCAAGATCGTCGCCACGCCGATCCCGGCCAGCAGGCAGAATGCGGGGGCCATGAAGATCTGGAACTTGGTCATCTGACCGTACGGATACCGGTGCAGCGCGGCGGCGGCGAACGAGACGGCCAAGGGTGCCACGAGGAGTCCGGCCAAGAGCCCCTGCCGTCGCCGGCACAGCGCGACCAGGCCGGCGGCGCAGAGCAGAAAGGTCGCCGAGCTGCCGCCCCGGTGGCCGCCGATCGGGTACGCCAGCATGTCGCTGGTATGCGCGTCCAGCAGCCAGACCGCCAGCTTCCGCGGCTCGCCGAGCGGCGGGAAGCCTTGTTTCCAGCACTCCTGCATCACGGCAAGCGATCGCTCGCTTTGATGGATCGCCGAGACGGCAAACAAGGCGGCGAAACTCAGCGCCAACAGCGCGTTGAACACCAACCAGGCGATCCAGCCGCGGCGCCTCGGCCGGCGCCACAACACGGCGGCAACGAACAAGCTGATCCCCCCGCCAACGAACACGGCCGGATAGGAGAAACCGACCGTCACGGGCGCAAGCGCTGCCAGACCCCAGAGCCACCCGGTCGCCGGGCGGCGGTACCACGCGACGGCCAGCGCCACCATGGCCAGGGCGGCAAACAGGTCGCCCGCGTACTGCTTCGCCTCGGCGGCATAACGGATGGGCGGATACGAGACGGCAAACAGGGCCACGGCGGCCACCAGCGCAGTGCCTCGCAACAAGCGCTGGGCGAGGCGCCGGAAGACGAACAACGACGCCACGCCGAACCACAGAGGAACCAGCCGCAGCGCGTACTCGTGGAACCCGAAGCACACGACCGCCAAGCGCTGCGCCCACAAGAAGAACAAAGGGGCCACCTGATAGTAGTCCAGCGCTTGGGTCAGATCGAGGTACCCCCGGTCGATCAGATTGACCGACAAAAAGCACTCGTCTTCCCACAGGGGAAACCTCAGGGCGTAGCGCAGCAGGCGGGCGGCAAGCCCCAAGGCCACGAAGAACCAGACCCACCGGGCCGCCTCGCGGTCGGTCAGGGGGTCGCGGACCTGGTCCAGAATGCGCCAGGGCGGGCCGCAGTGCCCAGCATCCGAGCCGTCCGACGGCCTCCGACGGGTCGCCGCCGTTGCGACTGTCTCCCTCACCGAGGCCTCCCCGGAAACCCGAACCCCTCGGACATCATCTCCTTCAGTTTGGCCTGCTGTTCCGGCGTCAGCACGCGGAAGGTCTTGTCGATGGCTTCCTGTTGGAGTTTCTGCGTCTTCTCTTGGAGTTCATCGCGGACCTTGCGGAGCCGCTCCTTCTGGTCGTCGGTCACGCCCAGGCGCTCCAAGGTCCGCGGATTGTAGAGCATGACCGTGGCCCGGGCGCGGAAGACGATGTCCTCGAAACGCCGCACCTGGCGCGGCAACAGGATCGCCTCGATCTTGGCGCGAGTGTCGGCGGCCACCTCGGCCATGCGTTTGGCGTTCCTCTCGCGCTGGGCCGCAAGTTGTTTCTTTTGTTCTTCGGGCGGGAGTTTTCGGAAGGTGTCCCGGTCCTCGGGGCGCCAACCCTCTTGCACCTGCCGGCGGTACTGCTCGGCGATCTCGCGGAGCTTTTGCTTCTGTTCGTCGGAAAGCTCCAACTCCTTCTGCACACTTTCAGAGCCGAGCATACTGTAACCGGGCAAACCGTACAGGGGCGACCAGGCGCCTGGGCTCCCGCCCGGCGGCCCGAACCTCGGCTTGGGCTGGGGTCCCGCCTTGGGTTGTTGAGCCAGTGCCGACGCGACCAGCACGGGCGCGGCCAGCGCCGCGACGCAAAGACACCGCGAGAAAAACCGTGACATGACCAGCTCCTTTCGCCACGGCGGAGCGCGGGCCGAGGTCCCCCCGGACGGTCGGCGCACCCCCTCCGCGCCGCGACGCCATTAGAACACCCCGATCGGAAAAAGTCACCTACCCCGGTCGGATTGTTGTGACCGCCCAAGTCGCCCGCACAGGCTGGGGACTGGCTCGTGTCTTGGGCGATGGGCCGACCGACGTGCCTGTCCCCTTCGCGCCCGCAACCGGGCGCTACTTCATGTTCATGCTCATCAGGAATTCGGCGTTGGTCTTGGTCTTGGCCAGCCGGGTGGTGAGCAGTTCCATGGCCTCGGGAGGGTTCATCTCGTTGAGCACTCGGCGCAGGACGCAGACGCGACGGTACTCTTCGGGGTCCATCAGCATCTCTTCGCGTCGCGTGCCGCTTCGGTTGATGTCGATGGCCGGCCAGATCCGCTTATCGACCAGGCGGCGATCCAGCACGATCTCGAGGTTGCCAGTACCCTTGAACTCCTCGAAAATCACCTCGTCCATCTTGCTGCCGGTGTCGATCAGGGCCGTGGCGATGATCGTCAGCGAGCCGCCTTCCTCGACCTTGCGCGCCGAGCCGAAGAACCGCTTGGGGCGTTGGAGGGCATTGGCGTCGACCCCTCCGGAGAGGATCTTGCCGGAGTGCGGGCACTCGGCGTTCCACGCCCGGGCCAAGCGCGTGATCGAGTCGAGGAAGATCAACACGTCGTGCCCATACTCGACCATCCGTTTGGCCTTCTCGATGACCATCTCGGAGACCTGGATATGGCGCGAGGCGGGTTCGTCGAAGGTCGAACTGATGACCTCGCAGTTCTTGCCCTTGACCTGGCGCTCCATGTCGGTGACCTCTTCGGGTCGCTCGTCGATCAAGAGCATGAAGACGTAGAGGTCGGGGTAATTGTGCAAGGCGGCTTTGGCCATCTTCTGCATGAGGATCGTCTTGCCCGCCCGCGGTGGGCTGACGATCAGGCCGCGTTGGCCGAAGCCCACCGGCACGATGAGGTCGGTGACGCGCGTGGCCAGGTCGTCGGGGAAGGCCTCCATGACGATCCGCTTGTCGGGGTGCAGCGGCGTGAGGTCGTCGAACAGCACCTTGGTCGAAAGCAGATTCGGATCCTGATAGTTGATCGCCTCGACGCGCAGCAGGGCGAAATAGCGCTCGTTTTCCTTCGGAGGGCGAATCTGGCCCGAGACCGTCGCCCCGGTGCGCAAACCGAACCGCCGAATCTGGCTGGGCGAAACGTAGATGTCGTCGGGGCACGAAAGGTAGTGGTAGTCGGGGCTGCGCAGGAAGCCGAATCCGTCGGGAAGGACCTCGAGGGTCCCCTCGCCGTACATCAGGCCGTTCATCTTCACCCGCTCTTTGAGGATCTTGAAGATCAGATCCTGGCGTTTCATCCCGGCGATGTCGGCGAGATTGTCTTTGCGGGCCTCGTCGATCAGTTCGGCCATCGACATCTTCTGGAGTTCGGCGATGTGGGTATCGCCCGACTCCTTGATCTGCTCGTAGCGCTGGTCGGCCTCGTCGCCGAGCAGGTCGCGTTCCTCGGCCAGTTCCTCGGCGAGGGAGAGCGGTTCGCTGTCGTCGTTGAACAGGTCTTCGCCGTCCTTGGCCGGGCGCGGCGATTCCTTGGGGGCAAGCGGCGGCCGTTCGCCCCGGACCGCGGAGGTTCCTTTCCGCGGTTTGGCCCCCGACGCGGTTTCTTTCGAAGACGACATGGCACCATGCTCCTGAAGGGGTCTTGGGCCGGCACACGGAAGGCGCCGGCGGCGGGTTCAATCACACGATCCGACCGAACGGACGGACATCGAGACGCGAACGAGTAGACGACTGCGAACGACAGGGAAGACTGCGATTATGCCGATCGACGCGCGCCCGCGGAGGCGGCCCGACGGGGTGTGGCGGGAACGAGTGGCGCGGAACTCAGCCGACCAGGCGGCGCCAGAACGCCTCGAGCTGGGCCCGGGTCTGTTCCGGCGAACCGGAATTGTCCACGACCCAATCGGCCTGCTTCCGCTTCAACTCCAACGATTCCTGGACGCCCTCACGTTTGGCAAACTCCTTCTCGCTCCAACCACGGGCCAAGCCGCGGGCCAGCCGTAGTTGCCGAGGCGCGTCGACGAACATCAAGACATCACACAACTTAACCCAACCAGCCTCGAAAAGCAACGGCGCATCCAGAACAGCCACCCGATAGCCCTCGGCAGCACGCCGGCGTGCCTCTTCTTGTAACTGGTGTCCAATCCTCGGATGGGTGAGCCGCTCGAGAAACAAGCGTTCGCGCGGTCCATCCGGTGGGGGGGAAAAAACGATTTCTGCGATCCGCCGTCGGTCGAGCTCACCCCTCGAATCGAGGATTGCGGTCCCCCACCGCTCGATCGCGGCTTCGCGGACCTCCCGACTTCGGAGGACTTCGTGCCCCGCGCAATCCGCATCGAGCCGACACGCGCCCAGTCGCTCGAGCTGGGTTGCGACCAGGGTCTTGCCGCTAGCAACGCCACCAACGAGGCCGATCACCCGAAGTCCACTGACCCATGGTCGTGGGGCGGCGGGCCAATCAGTCAGGTGGGCCCTGCCGACCTCAGCTGGGGCTTCACACGGCTTGGGCGGTTCGTTGTTCGCCATGGGGCCCTCACTGGCCCGGGGACCACGGCCGGAGGTCTGCCCAGTTCGGGCCGACCTTCACGTCCACCTTCAGGGGAACTTCCAGCGGTCGGACACCCGACATCTCGGCCACGACGAGGTGGGCCAGCTCGTCGACGTCGCGGTCGGCAACCTCGAACACCAGCTCGTCGTGGATTTGGAGGAGCATGCGTGCGGGCAGCTTCTGGCTTCGCAAGCGGCGGTGGATCGCGACCATGGCCAACTTGATCAGGTCGGCGGCAGAGCCCTGGACGACGGTGTTGATGGCCGTGCGTTCGGGGAGGTTCCGTTGCCGGCCCGCCTCCGCCCGGACGCCGCGAATCGCCCGCTGCCGGCCAAGGATCGTGCTGACATAACCGCTGCGGTAGCATTCGACCAGCACGCGGTGCAAGAACACCTCGATGCCGGGATAGCCATCGAAATACGTGTCGATGAACCGGGCGGCTTCTTCCTTGGAAATGCCCAGCTCTCGCGACAACCCGAACGGCGTCTGCCCGTAGATCACCCCGAAGTTCACCGCCTTGGCCTGGCGCCGCATGTCGGGAGTCACCTGATCGAGCGGCACGCCATAAATCTGGGCCGCCACCTGGGCGTGGATGTCTTCGTCGCGGGCGAACGCCTCGCCCAGGCGGCGATCGCCCGAGAAATGGGCCAGAACTCGAAGCTCGATCTGCGAGTAGTCGGCCGCCAAGAGCGACCAGCCCGGTTCGCCAGGCACGAACGCCGAGCGGATCTCGCGGCCGGCCTCGGTGCGGATCGGGATGTTCTGAAGGTTCGGATCGCTCGAACTGAGCCGGCCGGTGGCCGTCACCGCCTGATGAAACGACGCATGGACCCGGCCGGTCGCCGGGTGAACCATCTGCGGCAGGGCGTCGACGTAGGTGCTCTTCAGCTTGGCGTATTGGCGATAGTCGAGGATCTTGGCAGGCAGCGGGTGGATCCGGGCAAGTTCCTCGAGCACCTCGGCATCGGTGCTCGGGCCGGTCTTGGTCTTCGACACCACGGGCAACTTCTGCTCGGCAAACAGCACCTGCTGAAGCTGCTTGGGCGAGCCGATGTTGAACTCGTGCCCGGCCAGTTGGTACACCTCCTGTTCCAACGCCGCGATCCGCGCGCCGAACCGCCGGCTCAATTCCGCCAGCCGGCCGCAGTCGATGCGGATCCCGTGGTACTCCATCTCGGCCAGCACCTCGACCAGCGGCACCTCGACCTCGGCAAAAAGACGCCGCAGGTCGGCCTGATCGAGTCTCCGCTCCAGCACCGGGCGCAGGCGCAAGGGAAGCATGGCGTCGTGGCAGGCGTACTCGGCCACGCGGGCCACGGGAACCTCGTCCATGCGCTTCTGCTGCTTGCCCTGGCCAATCAGTTCGGTGATGCTCGTCTTGCCCTCGCCCAGGTAACGCCGCGCGATGTCATCGAGATTATGGTTGCGCTGGCCCGCGTCGAGCAGGTAGCTGGCGACCATCGTGTCGAAGGCCACCCCGGTCAGCGCGATCCCCTCGCCGCGCAGCACGATCAGGTCGTACTTCAGGTTCTGGCCAACCTTCTCGACCGCGGGGTCTTCGAGGACCGGGCGGAGGGCATCGAAAGCCGCGCGGGGATCGAGATGCCGTTCGCCCGGCGGGGCGCTCAGGGGCAGGTACCAGCCCTCGCCGCCGTCCCACGCAAGCGAGATGCCCACCGCTTGGGCCCACCGCGGCCAAACCGCCGTGCCGCGGGGCGCCTCGGCGAGGTTCTTGGCCTCCAGATCGACCGAAATCGCTGGCTGCCCTCGGAGCCTGGCGACCAATTCGGCGAGGGCCTCGGGCGTGTCGACCACATGCCACGCGCCGCGGGCCGGGGCTTGTCGAGGCGCTGGGCGCTGCGGCAGCGCGTCGAACTTGACGCCGATGCCCCGGAACCCCCACTGGCGAAACAACTGCTGAACCCGATCCGGATCGATCCTCCCCACCGCGGCCGAGCCCCAAGGAATCTCGCAGGGCACCTCGCCGTTCAAGCGGACCAGATCCCGGCTCAAGAGGGCCTGCTGCCGGCCTTCGATCAGGTTTTGTCGGCGCTTGTCGCCGGCGATGTCGTCGACGTGTTCGAAAATGCCCTCCAAGGTCCCGTAGCGCTGAAGCAACTGCGAGGCCGCCTTGGGACCAATCAGAGGAACGCCCGGCACGTTGTCGGTCGAATCGCCCACCATCGCCTGGAAATCGACGACTTGTTCCGGTGCGATCCCCCACTCCGCGTGCAGGGTGTGGCGGTCGTACACCTGGTCCTTGCGGAGGTTGTACAGCCTCACCCGGTCGGTGATGAGCTGCCGGCAGTCCTTGTCGGCCGTCACCAGAAAACACTCGCCGCCACGCTGTTCGGTCTGGCGCGCAATCGTCGCCAGGATGTCGTCGGCCTCGTACGAAGCGCACGACACCGCCGGAATGCCCAACGCCTCGATCAGCCGGTGGATCGACTCGATTTGAATCGCCAGTTCCTCGGGCATGGGCGGCCGGTTGGCTTTGTATTTCGGATACAAGTCGTGCCGGAATGTCCGGCCCACGTCGAATGCGCAGAAAAGGTAGTCGGGCTTCTTGTTCTCCAACAAGAACAGCAGGTCGCGCGCGAAACCGTACACCGCCCCCACCGGCTCGCCACTGGGACTGCTCAGCTCGGGCAGTGCGTGAAAGAGCTGGTAAATCAGCGAATGGGCGTCGATGACATAGACCTTCTTGCCCTCAAGGCTTGCCGAAGACGCCTCCGGGCTGGACGGCGCCGGCCTTTTTGTCCCCGAGGACCATTCGCCAGAATCCCCCTCGCCCAACTCGCCCGCCGTCGGCCTGCCTTCCTCGGCTGGTCTGGGAACGGTCGAAGCCGGTTCCGTCTCGAAAAGCGATCGCTGCCGGGAGCGCTTGGGCATCGGGCTGGGCAGAGAGAAGGTGCCTCGGAAGGAAGGCGGCGGCCCCGAAAACACGTGGAATCCCATCGGATTCTATTCCCACTATCGGGGGTTGTCAAGGCAGGGACGCATCGGGAGATAAAGGCCGGCTCGTCTTGCGTTGTCCGTCGCGCACCCGTGCCAACCCTCGCTGGCGCGTCGGGTTCGTATGGTATCATGATGTCTGGAGACGATCCGGAGCCCGAGTCATGCCGCAAGCGTTCGACCCGCACGACCGGTGGCTGGGCATTTCGCCCGAAGACCAGCCCCCGCACGACTACCGCTTGCTTGGCATTCGGGTGTTTGAAGGGAATGCCGAGGTGATTCAGACGGCGGCGCGGGTGTGTCTGCCGCGCGAAGACAAGAAGGCTGCCTACGACGCCCAATGGCGGAGTCGTTTGGTGCCGCCGATGGCGGGCGACGCGCCCGCGGCGGTGGCCACTCCGGCGGACGACCCGGTGGCCTGGATCGCCACGGCCGACGCCTGGTGGAAGATGGCCCAATCGTGCGACGACGAAAGGAAACGCGGGCGTCTGTCGAGGGCGGGGCCCTGGTACGAGCAAGCCCGGCAACGGCTGCCCGCCGGCCTCGATCGGACCAAGGCGGAGAAACGCCTCGGCGAAATCGCCGCGGAGGAATCGAAGGACATGACCCCCGGGCGCGCCGCCTCCGGCGCGATGCCCCGCGGACGATGGGGGGGAATCCGCGCTTGCTGGGCCCCGCGCCCGTGCCGCCGGCGCCACCGCGAGGGCGAGCCAAGGCCCCGTTTTCCGCCGAGAAGGTTCGGGTCGCCGACGCGCGACAGGCATTCACCCGGATCGAGGCGAGGTTCGGCGCCGGATCGACCTGGACCGACGTGACCTCCACCGTGCGCGGACTGGTCACCGATCCGGCCAAGCCGTTTACCATCGAGGGGCGTACTTTTGAACCGGACCTCTGGCCGGGGGTTCCCAAGTGGTTGGCCGTGTGGTTCGACGATCATGGACGGCGCGACGTCCGGCTGTTCCGCGAAGGACAGTGCCGGCTTTTGCCGTAGTCGATCCGTGACCGCCGGAAGCCCTCGCTTCGTGGCGCGATCGCGGGGGGGACATGGGATGGAGGACGGGGTATGGAGAGACCGCCGCGCGAAGTCCTTGGCGCGTATCCCGAAGCGTACCAACCGCGTCGGATCGAGTTCCTCGATTGGGCTGGCGGGTTCAGCGGGGCGCTGTTGTGGAAGCTGGAAACGCCCTCCGGCGCGTTCTGCCTGAGGCGATGGCCCCGCGCCCATCCGACCGAAGACCGGCTCCGTTTCATCCATGCGGTGCAGCACTGGGCGGCGGCGCGCGGATGTTCGTTTGTCCCGGTGCCTTGCTCAACCCGCGACGGAGAAAGCTACCTGCGCCACGGCGGTTTCTTGTGGGAGCTGGCGACCTGGATGCCCGGCAGCGCCGACTACCGGCGTCGGCCTTCGGTCGGGAAGCTCCAAGCGGCGATGACGGCGATCGCGCAGGTCCACCTGGCCCTGGTCACGTTTCCGTTGCCCGAGCCCGCCGAGCGGCTCACCGTCTCGCCGGGGATCGTCGAGCGCCGTCGGCGCCTGGCCGAGTGGGCCCGTCGCGATCTGGGCGAGTTGTCCGAGTCGCTTCCCCGCATCGGTTTCCCCGAGCTGGACCGCCTCGTGCGGAAGGTGCTCGGCATGGTCCCGGCATCTCTGCCCGGGCTGGACCGCCTGCTGGCGCATGCCGAGCATCAGGTGGTTGCCCTTCAGCCATGCCTGTGCGACGTGTGGCACGAGCACGTGTTATACCAGCAAGACCGTGTCGCCGGATTGGTCGACTTCGGTGCCGTGCGGTTGGAGAATGTGGCCGCCGACGTGGCTCGGCTCTTGGGAAGCATGGTCTTGGACGAGGCCGACGGTTGGGTCGAGGGCCTCCAGGCCTATGGCGCGATCCGGCCGCTGAGTCGCGCCGAACTCGACTTGATCGAGGCCTTCGACCGCAGCACGGTTGTCCTCTCGGGCTTGAACTGGATGGATTGGATCTACCTCCAACGGCGGAGGTTCCCTTCTCGTGAGGCGGTTCTCGATCGCCTCCGTGAGATTGCACACCGGCTGGAAGTCGTCATGTCGGGGGATGGCGTTCACCCCGTGCGCAGGTATCGCCCGGAACCGGGGTTCCACAACGCCCTACAATTCCCCTAAACTGATATCGTGTGTATCCAAAAGCTTCGCGCGCCATCTATCCCTTTTGGGGCCTCTTGGGAGCTGGCTGGCATTTAGGAATGAACTTCCCATGAAGCAACGCTGGTTGTGTGCGTTGGCGGCGGCGATCGTCTTGGGGCTGATACCGTCGGCGGGACTCGCGTGGGGCCAACCCGAGGAAAGCCTCCGGCTGGGTGGCCCCGCAGGGCTTGGACAGGGCACGCCGGACCCCAAACTGGTTGTCACCGGTCAGATCGTGCTTACCCACGATGGCCAGCGCGCCCAACTGCGCGTCACGGCCACGATCGAACCGGGATGGTACATCTACTCGGTCACGCAGCCCCCCGGGGGCCCGGTTCGCACGAGAATCCGCCTCGACCCGTCGGACGACTACGAGGTGGCGGGGGATTGGCAGGCGGACCCTGCACCAGTGAAGAAGAAGTCGGAGGCGTTCGACGGGCTGACGGTCGAGACGCAGTCCGGCAAGGTGACGTGGACGGCTCCGGTTCGGCTCAACCCATCGGTCGACCCCAGCCGCCTGACGATCTCTGGCGCGGTGTTCGCCCAGCGGTGCGACCAGGACACCTGTTTGCCGCCGAGGAACTTTCGTTTTACGGCGAAGGTCGAGCCCGCGGCCGCGGAAGCTTCGGCCGGGCCTGTCAGGGGTGGCGCCCACGCGCCGTCCTCGGAGTCCGCACGCGCTGAGCCGGTCGTGCCGCCTTCCGGTCCGTCGCCGTCGGCCTCGGCGTTCGACCCGGACCAGCTCAAGGCCCATCTCCAACGCGAACGCGACGAGACGAACCTGGCCAGCCAGATGCTCTTGGGGTTCTTGGGCGGGATCTTGTTGAACTTCATGCCCTGTGTGCTGCCGGTCATCGGGTTGAAGCTCATGTCGTTTCTAGCGCAGGCCGGTCGCAGCCGGATCGAGGCGTTGATGCTCAATGTCTGGTACTCGCTGGGCCTGTTGTCGGTCTGGCTGCTGCTGGGCACGCTGGGGGTGGTATTCTCGTTGGGGCTGGGCGAGATTTTCCGGTACCAGGGCTTCAACGTGGTCTTGGCGGCCGTGGTCTTCGCCATGGCGCTGAGTTTTCTCGGGGTGTGGGAGATCCCCATTCCCGGTTTCGCGGGAGGTGGCCGGGCCGTGGCAATGGCCCAGCGCGAGGGGCTCGTGGGCGCGTTCTCGAAGGGCATTCTGACCACCCTGTTGGCCACGCCGTGCGTGGGCCCGCTGATGGGCTCGGCCGTGGCCTGGAGCGTGCGCCAGCCGCCTGCCGTCACCTACCTCGTGTTTGCCAGCGTGGGGTTGGGCATGGCCAGCCCTTACCTCGCCATCGGTGCGTTTCCCAAGTTGATCCGTTTCCTGCCGAAGCCTGGGGCGTGGATGGACACGTTCAAGAATGTGATGGGCTTCGTTCTGCTCGGGACGGTGGTCTACTTGTTCACGTTCCTCGAAGCGACCTACCTGGCCCCGTCGTTCGGCCTGTTGGTTGCGGTCTGGGCCGCGTGCTGGTGGATCGCCCGCACGCCGCTGACCGCGCCGATTCACGCCCGGCTTTGCAGTTGGGCCGAAGCGGCGGCCTTTCTCGGCGTGGCCTGGATCGTGCTCTTTCCGGGCATCGACGAGATGATCCCCGGCCGCTATTCGTTCGGGGGCGTCCACGACGTGATGAAGGCTCGCTTCGACCGCCTGATCGAACAGCGCGTGGCGGCCCGCACCGGTTCGGGGGATCGGCCGCCGCAAGCCCCCTCGCCGGAATCGGCCGCTGGCGCCCCGCAACACGGGTTGCCGTGGCAGCCGTTTACCACGCGGGCCGATTTCGAGAGGCTGCTGGCGGCCGGCAACACGGTGCTTGTCGATTTCACGGCCGACTGGTGCCCGACGTGCAAGACGCTCGAAGCGCTGGTGCTCAATACCCAGGACGTGCGCGCGGCGGTCCAGCGTCATGGCGTGGTGACGCTTCAGGCCGACTGGACCTACGAGGCCCCTGAGGTCACCGCCCTGCTCGATCTGCTCGGGGCGCGGCAGGTTCCCACGCTGGCGATCTTTCCCGCCGACCGGCCGAACGAACCCATCGTGTTTCGCAGTGGGTACACGGTGCAGCGGGTCGTTGAGGCGTTGGAGAAGGCCCCTTCTGCCAAACCCGCGGCCACCGTCATGAGATAGCCGCGCGCCTTGGCCCGGTTGGCGCAGTAGCTCCCAACGGCAATAATGGATCAGCATCGGCTCGACCTCGCGGCAAAGTCCACCGCGCCTGCCGAGGAACGGGTCGGCCGGTTGCTAAGGAACCGACAAGAGGTTGCCGGCGGCGGGGGTGTTCGGGCCGCTTCGAGGGAGAATTTCGATGCCGACTGTACTGGTCGTCGAGGACTCGACTACCGACCGGCGGGTCGTGGGCTTCTTGCTCAAACGGGCCGGCGGCTGGGAGATCGAGTACGCGACCCACGGCCAAGAGGCCCTCGAGAAGGTGCAGCAGTCCGCCTTCGACCTGATGCTCACCGATCTGATCATGCCGGCCATGGACGGATTGGAACTCGTCTCCGCCGTGCGCCAACGCTGCCCCCGCGTCCCCGTGATCCTCATGACCTCCCGGGGCAACGAGGGGATCGCCATGCTGGCGCTTCGGGCCGGAGCGGTCAGTTACATTCCCAAACGGCTGCTCCCGCGGCAGCTCGTCGACACCGTGGCTCGGGTGATGACCCTCGTGGCGCGCCCCCGGACCCACGCGCCGGAGTCGGGCTCGATGCGCGAGTTCAAATGCTCGTTCGTCTTGAAGAACGACGTGGGCATGATCCGCGCGGCCATCGCCTACGTGCAAGAGAACGTGCTTTTGGCCGGCTTGTGCGACGAGGCCGAGTGTACCCGCGTCGGGGTGGCCCTGGACGAAGCCTTGGTCAACGCCCTGGTCCATGGCAATCTCGAGATGGGGCCGACGCCGGGCATCGAAAGCGACAAGGACTATGCCGCCATGTTCTCGCACCGCAGCAAGGTGTCGCCCTACGCCGACCGCCGCATCCACTTCGCGGCGTCCGTCACGCCCGACCAAGGCGTCTTCACGGTGGGCGACGAGGGTCTCGGGTTCGACCCCTCGGGTCTTCCTAGCCCCGACGACCTCTCCCCGCTCGAAAAGGGGTGCGGCCGAGGCGTGGTGCTGATGCGGATGTTCATGACCGAAGTCGCCTTCGAGAGCAACGGGCGCCAAGTGACGCTCGTCAAGCGGCGCGGCGCGGTCTGAGTGCCGGCCGCGCTGGCGACGCTCTGGAAGGCCGACCTCGGCGCCTGGCCGAGGGGGCCGATCGCCGACGACTGGCGCGAGAACGCCTTTGCTCGGGGACCGGTCACCCCGCCGGTGTGCGCCGCCGTGGTTCGATCGCCCGGCGCCGGTCGCGGCCATGGCCCTGGCACGCGACGCGATCTCGCTGGCCGAGGCCAAGAAGGGCTTGGCCCTCGTCTCGCCCGAGGAAGGAACCCTCTTGGGCCGCGCCGACTTGCCTCCGCTGGTCTGGGACGGCCTGGCCGTTGTCCCCGATCGCGTGCTGGCCACCACGCAGGACGGCCAGGTGATCTGCCTGGGGCCGGCCGCATCGCAGCGCGCCCCGTAAGCGCCACCACCGACCTGGCGTCGGCGCGACGAACTCGGCGGCGATTCCCTTCCGAACCCTCGAACCCGAGGAAGACGCCGCCGCCGGAGCAACGTCCTGTCTGCCCAGCGACTCTTGATGCTCGTCGGCGATTGCGTCGAGGACGACGAGGCGACGGTCCTGTACCAGGTGCGCGGCACGAAGATCGAGCCGTAGGGTCTACCGGGTGCGCATCGGCGGCCGGCGGACCGGCAACTTTTTGCGGGTCACGGCGGCAGCCTTGCGCACGGCGGCAACGCCGTTCTCGCTGAGCACCCGTTGGGCCTTGGCCAGGTCGTTCACCTTGACCACGGCCAGGGATCCTCGCTTGGGCCCGTCGGAGGCGAACGAGCAATAGGCGTAGTCGATGTTCAGGTGTTCGGCGGCCAGCCGCTCGCAGATCTTGCGGAAGGCCCCAGATTGGCTGGGCACCTCGACCAGCAGGACCTCGGCCGGCTCGCAGCGGATGTTCAGGGCATTGAGGACCTGCACGGCCTTGCCGGCGTCGTCGGGCACGAACCGCACCGTCCCGCGGTCCCCGGAGTCCATCACGGCCAGCGCCCGAAAGCTCACCTTCTCCTTGTTCAGCGCCGCCAGCATGGCGGCCAGCCGGCCAGGTTTGTTGACCAGCGACACCGACAGTTGCTTGGCTGTTTGCATTCCGTTCCTCCTTCGATCAGAGGTGCTGTGTGGAACCGAGTCGCAAAGCCAGCGGGCGGTCCAGCGGCAGGTCGGGCCACCCGCGCCACGGTTGCCCGAGGCATGTCCCGTCGAACCCGAGATCGTCGCGCGGTGGGGAATTCTGGGCTCCCAGAGAGTGTCCAGCCGATCGCATGGCCGGCCCTCCATAGTATACGCCGCCGCTCGGCCTCGGGCACGGATTACTCCGGCGGGGGGCCGAAAGCGCCCTCAACACGCGGCCTCCCTAGGCCAAGAGACGATGGACGCTTTCCAAGAGCCGATCCATCGCGAACGGCTTGCGGATGTAATCGTCGCCCCCCAGCATCTCGGCATAGGCCTTGTGCCGGCTGCCTTCGTTGGCCGTGATCATGATGACGCGCGTGGGGATTCGCCGGGTCCGCCGAAGCCGCTCCAGGACGAGAAAGCCGCTCCGGCGGGGCATCATCATGTCGAGGATCACGAGGTCCGGGTCTTCCCGTTCGGCCATGGCCAGCCCCTGATTGCCATCCCGCGCAATGAGGATCTCGTAGCCCTTGGCCTCAAGCGCCAGTCGCATCGACTCGACGATCTCGGGGTCGTCGTCGACCAGAAGAATCCTCTTCGCCGGGGGCTTCACTTCCGTTTGGGTGGTTTCGTCGGGCATCCGATCACTCCTCCTGCGTTAGCGTCTGAAAGGCAACCGGCTGGGCCTAAGAGCACCCGCGCATTGCCGTCGCTATATCCGTTTGGGGCACCGCTCGGCGTCGTCCCCCCCCAGCATCTATGATTATCCACCCAGGGGCCCCTCGGCAAGCATCGACGCCGGAGAATCGGGACTTTCGATCTTCCCTTGGTGGAGAAAGATCGTGCGCTGGGCGTGGTTCTGCGCCACCGGTTGATGCGTGACGAGGACCACGGTTCCCCCCTGACGGTGGAACGTCTCGAGCAGGTCGAGCACCGTCGCCGCGTTCTGCGGATCGAGGTTGCCGGTCGGTTCGTCGGCCAACAAGAGCCGTGGCTGGTTGATCAACGCGCGTGCGATGGCCACGCGCTGGCACTCGCCGGTGCTCAACTCGGCGGGGCAATGCCCGGCGCGATCGGCCAGGTGGAAGTCGTGCAGGAGCTGATGGGCTCGCTTGGTGGCGGCCGCCTCCTGGCCAGAGAGCGCCGCCATGGCGACGTTCTCGAGGACGGTCAGGTACGGCAGGAGGTGGAAGGTCTGGAAGACGAATCCCACATGGGTGGCGCGAAAGCGCGCCCGCTCGGCAGCCGGCATGGCCGAGAGGTCTTTTCCGGCCACGCGAACACGTCCTGCCGTGGGAGAGGCCAGCCCGCC
>DYLT01000066.1 GCA_020721945.1 Blastopirellula marina | reverse complement strand
TGGCGCAGCGGGTTGGTGTGGGGAGGGGCAAGAGCCAAGTTAGGGGAATCGCGCGTCACCGCGTCGCGGCCACCTTGGCACCGACGAACCGTAACGATCGCACCAGGTCCTGGTCGGCCTGGCCAAACCGCGTTGCCATCGCGCCCTGCACGACGAACGCCAGCACGGCCCGGCGATTCTGCCCGTCGAGGACCATCGCGTAGATCCACTGCACGGGCACGTCGGCGACGGCGCCCTCGACCTCGACGCGATAGATCTGGGAGCCGGCCTCGCCGGGCGACTGCGCCGCGCGGACGAACTGGCCGAAGTGCTTCCCGAGGGCCTGGCGGATCTCGTCCTGGAACTGGCTGAGCGAGATCGGTTCGTTGGCCGACGCCGCCGTGGACGTGATGCTGCACTGCGCCACGTACTCGCCCTGATCGGCCATGCGCAGCACCGCGGAGTCTCCCTTTTCGGTGACGACGACCCAGCGGCGGTCATGCTCCAGTTCCCAGACGCCACCCAACGAACCGTAGCGAAGCCGTTTCAGGTCCGCGGCCGAATCCCACGAAAGGCGGCCGGCGGCCTCGTCGTCGAAGTGCGACGACTTCTCGATCGGGGTGATCTTCATCTGGAGGTCCGCGACGACGCTGAGTCCGGGCCCCACCGGGCCGATCGCTCGCTCTTCCTTCAAGGCCATGGCGAACCAGTCGATCCGGCCGGTCGTGCGGTCCAGGCGGTACTTCGCCTTCAGCGCGATGCGCGTCGACGCCCCGGCGACGGTTCCGGAGAGGTTGCCGGACATCTCGAACTTGGCGGTGGCGTCCGTGACGCCGACCAACTCGCTCGTCACGTCGCACCGGGCCGCGGCATCGAGCCCGCACAGCGCGGCGATGACCTCGGGCTGGGGCTTCCAGGAGTCGTTCAGCGCGACCGGTTTGCCCGGCAAGAGCCGATCGACCAGCAGGCTGTTGCCAGGCAGATCCACCAGATCCAGCTCATCGCGCGTGAGCGTGCCGTTGGGGCTGAACAAGGTGGCCCTGGTTCCGCGCACCTCGACCGCCATCAGCCGGCGCCCGTCCCGCAGTCCAGGCTGAAAAGAACGGTCGCCCACCTTGTTGGCCACGTCGATCTGGTCATAATATCGAAGTGCGCGGAGCGGCTGGTCGCCGTTGGGGGGAACTTCGAGGCACTTCTCGTCGTAGAGGAGCCGTGCGGTAACACTCAGTTTCTCGGTCACCGGTTTCGGTTCCCCCCCCGCGCCGGCGAGTTTCAGGTCGCCTCCGACTTCCAGCGACAGTTCGACCCGATCGAGTTGGCCGGCCGCACGCCGGCCGGACAGGACGAACGGCGCGGCGAGCGGGTCGGCGTCGGCCGTGGCAGGCAAGGGCATCGATTCGAGGAGCCAAACGCAAAGCACCGTGCCAACCATGCGCACCCGTGGAGTACCCATGACATATCCCTCGAATGGAAGATCGCATCCTTAAATCGACTATCACGGTTGGGAAAGGTTAGGCGAAAGGAGGAGTCGCCCCGGTTCGCCCGGGGCGTGGGCCATAGCCAGGCACATGCCGCGGGATGTCAAGATCGGTTGGATGGATCGACCACAGACCCTTTCGGAAGGGGGGTCTGAGGTTGGATCCTGGGGTTGCGTCGCGTTCGCGTTGGCCGGGATACCATTTACGGGTGGCGTTTGGTACAATTGAAGAACGGTTTCTCCTAGGTTCGTTCTCGGTTTTTTGCAAATTGAGCCGTGGCCCCTCTAGATTTTGACAAATGATTCTGTCATAATTCTCCGGTGGTGACAGCACTGCCTGGCCAGGAAATTTGGGCGGAAGCGCTTGGAGAAGCCGAGGGAGTCCGATGCACACTGGCTACATCAACCCTGCCCTACGTCAGCTTCGCGATCAACAAGTGCGGTTTTCGCCGCGCGAGAAGAAGATCGAGCAGGTCGACGCGGCGGAGCGGCTGTTGGCCGAGCTGGATCCCAAGCGGGTGTACACGTACGAGTACCTTTGCTACCGGATCACGAATTACCGCCCCGAGTCCTATCCCGACATGCGGATTTCCGGCGAGGAGGCGGCGCACGACCTCCGGCTGTTCGTCGAGGACTTGTCGGATGCCGCCGAGGTGCCAGCCCGGGACGCCGGCGAAGAGGTCCTGACGGTCGACGACCTCAGCCGCCGGTTTCAGGTGTCGACGAAGACCATTTCCCGTTGGCGCCGGCAGGGACTGGTCAGCCGGCGATTCGTGTTCGACGGCCGCAAGCGGGTGGGGTTCTTGCTGAGTTCGGTTCAGCGGTTCGTCGATCGGAACCAGGAGAAGGTCCGCCGCGGGATGTCGTTCAGTCAACTGACGGAGGAGGAGCGTCGCGGGATCATCGAGCGGGCCCGGCGCCTGGCCCTGGCGGGCGGTTGTCCCGCCGAGGTGACGAAGCGGCTGTCGCGGCATACCGGGCGGAGCATCGAGACGATCCGCTACACGCTCAAGCAGTTCGACCGCGACCATCCCGAGTTGGCGATCTTCCCCGACAACAGCGGCCCCATCCGCGACGAGACCAAGAGGAAGATCTATCAACAGTACCGGCGGGGCGAGGCGATCGAAATCCTGGCCAAGCGGTTCTGCCGCACCCGGTCGAGCATCTACCGCATCATCAACGAGATGCGCGCGCGGCGCATTTTCGAGCTTCCGCTGGAGTACATCCCCAACGACTGGTTCGCGACCATTCGCACGGAGAAGCAGGAACGCGAGATTCTCGGGCCGGCCCCACCCGGCGATGTCGTGCTCAAGAAGCCCAAGTTGCCCAGCGGGCTGCCGCCCTACCTGGCCAGCCTGTACGAGGTGCCGCTACTGAACCGCGAGCAGGAAGTCCATCTATTCCGCAAGATGAACTATCTGAAGTACAGGGCGTCGAAGTTGCGCGAGCAGCTCGATCCGGCGCGCCCGAAGGCCCGCCTGATGGACCAGATCGAGGCCTCGCACGACGCGTCGGTGGCGGTCAAGAACGAGATCATCTCGGCCAATTTGCGGCTGGTCGTCTCGATCGCCAAGCGGCACGTGGGCCCGATGGAGAGCTTCTTCGAGCTGGTCAGCGACGGTAACATCTCGCTCATCCGCGCGGTCGAGAAGTTCGATTTCGCGCGGGGCAACAAGTTCAGCACGTACGCCAGTTGGGCGATCATGAAGAACTTCGCCCGCACCATTCCCGACGAACACCGCCACCGCGACCGCTTCCGCACCAGCCAGGCCGAGATGTTCGTCGCCACCGAGGACGCCCGCTCGGACCAGTACGAGCAAGAGGCCGCCCAAGTCCAGCGCGAGTCGCAGGTCGAGCGAATCCTCTCGCGGTTGGACGAGCGGGAGCGAAAGATCATCATCAGCCGCTTCGGCCTGGACCGCGGGCACGAGCCGGCAACGCTCAAGCAGGTCGGCACCGAAATGGGCATCACCAAGGAGCGCGTGCGCCAGCTCGAAGCCCGCAGCCTCAGCAAGCTGCGCCGGGCCGCCAAGGAAGAGATGATCGAACCGCCCGGAAACTGACGTCCTCGCGCGGAACCGTTTTCGGGGATGGTCTCCAGCCTACGGCCGAGTTCGATGGGTTCCCTCGCGGCTGGCCGGGCCGACCGGCTCGATGGATGGACGATCTGCGCCACCCCTGCGAGAATCGCGGCGCCGGTCTGCCAGACCGATTCTGCGGTGTGACCTTTTCAACCCGATGCGCGAGGTGGTGCGATGTCGTCCGTGGCTCGGGCCCTAGCGGCGGTGTGTTTGGCGATCTCGATGGCCGCGGCGGAGGAACCCCGTCGAGGGCCCTCGTGGGACTTCTCGCACGGCGACTGGGTGCTGGTGCTCGACGACGCATCGAGGAAGTACCCGCCGCCCGGGGTCCGCGCGAAAAACCCGTGACCGGCACCTTGCGGCCGATCCCTACGATCGTCGGCCTTGCGGCCGCGAGGCCAAACGGTCGAGCACGGCGGCCGTGGCGTCGCGCTGCGCTTCGAGATCACGAAGCGTGTCGCGTTCTTTCTGGACGACCGCGGCCGGGGCACGCTGCACGAAGTTCTCGTTGGCCAGCTTCTTGCGCTGGGCGGCGATGCGCGTGTCGAGCCTGGCCACCTCGTCTTTCTTCCGGGCGATCTCGGCGTCGAGGTCGATCAGACCGGCCAGGTCCACGAAGATCTCGATCCCCGGCAACGTCGCATTGGCGCTGATCGGGGGCGCCTCGACCTCGGGGCCCCAGGCGGTCGGCCGGGCCCCGGCCATCGAGACGAAGTAAGGCTCCATCGGCAGCAAGAGCGCTCGGGTTGCCGCATTGCAGCGCGCGGCGAACTCGATGCTTTGTCGGGGCGGCACGTTCTGCCGGCTGCGGATCTCGCGCACCGCGCGGAGCACCTCCTGGAATCGGGCGAACCGCTCTTCGATTTCAGGATCGCGCCGAGCCGGGTCGCTCTCGGGCCACGGGGCGATCATGATGCTTGCCGCCGCCGGACGCACCGCGTCGATGCCCCGCGCCGGCGCCGCCTCGCCGAGCAATTGCCAGACCTCTTCGGTCAGAAACGGAATCATCGGGTGCAGCAGGCGCAAGAGCGTATCCAAGACATGCGCCAGCACGCGCTGCGCCACCGGGCGGGTCGCGGGGTCCTGGAGGCGCCCCTTGACCATCTCGACGTAGAAGCTGCAAAACTCGTCCCACGCGAAACCATAGAGCGTTCGGGCCGCATCGGCGTACTGGTACGCCGCCAGGGCCTCGGTCACCTGCCCCGTCACCGTGGCCAGCCGGCTGAGCACCCAGCGGTCCTCGATCAGCAGTTCGTGCTGGCCCACCGCGCCGGGCGTGTAGCCTTCGAGGTTCATCCGCGTGAATCGCGCGGCGTTCCAGAGTTTGTTGCAGAAGTTGCGCGCGCTTTCGAACCGCTCGCTGACTACCGCCGCGCGGGGAAGGGCCCGGTCGGCCTGCTTCTGCGCCCACTGGGTCGAAAACTCCTTCTGGCAGTGGACGCACCGAATCCGTGGGCGGGTGCGGTTCTCCTTGGTCTGTTCGACCAGGGCCTGGCAGTGGGGGCACTCGAAGGCCACGGGCATGCGGATGTCTTGGGTCTCGGTCGTCAGGTACGCCAGCCCGAACCGCAGCGAATCGGCCCCGAACTTCTCGATGACGTCGAGCGGGTCCACGCCGTTGCCCTTCGACTTCGACATCGTCTCGCCGTACGCATCGAGAATCTTCGGGTGGATAAAGACCTCGCGGAACGGCACGTCGCCGCAGTTGAACAGCCCCGTCAAGACCATGCGCGCGACCCACAGCGTGATGATGTCGCGACTGGTCACCAGCACGCTGGTGGGATAGTAGTACCCGAGTTCCGGCGTCGCGTCGGGCCAGCCGAGCGTCGAGTGGGGCCATAGGGCCGAGCTGAACCAGGTGTCGAGCACGTCGTTCTCGCGGCGCAATTCGTGTCCCGGCACGGCGTCGGGCGCGAGGTCCTCTTCCTGGGCGCAGATGAGCCACTGCCGGTGGTCGCCGTCCCACTGCCAGATCACGTCGGAGCGGCCCCGGAAGGCGGCCTTCAGCTCGTCCTCGGTGGCCGTCTTGCAGTACCAGATCGGAATCTGGTGCCCCCACCAGAGTTGCCGGCTGATGGGCCAGTCGCGTTTCTCGCTGAGCCAGTCGAGGTACCCCTTGGTGTAGCGCTGGGGGAGGATCTTCACCCGGCCGCTGGTCACGGCGTCCATCGCCATTTGGCTGAGCCGCTCCATGCGGACGAACCATTGATCGGTCAGCAACGGCTCGATGGGGGTTTTCGAGCGGTCGGAGTGGGCCAGGTCGATCTGGCGGTCCTCGATCTTGGCCACCAGGCCCAGCTTCTTTAGATCGGCGACCACGTTTTCCCGCGACTCGAGGACCGTCTGGCCCTGATACGGCCCCGCGAACTCGTTGAGCGTGCCATCGGAGTTGAGGAGGTTGATCATGGGCAGGCCCTGGCGGAGGCCGACCTCGTAGTCGTTGGGGTCGTGGGCCGGGGTGATCTTGACGCAGCCCGTGCCCAGCTCGGGCTTGGCCCATGCGTCGGCCACCAGCGGAATAGGCCGGTTCACCAGCGGCAGCATCACGCGGCGCCCGTCGTGGGCCATGTCGCGAAGGGTCAACAGCTCGGGCAGCAACGCGACGCGGCGTCGGCGCACCTCGTCAAGTTCCGCGGCCAGTTCGGCCTTCTCGCGCTCGGGCGCCTCGGCGAGCTTCGCCTCCAGCTCCCGTTCGACCCGCTCCAGGGCCTGCGCCGGATCGGGGTGGACCGCCACCGCCGTATCGCCGAGCATGGTCTCGGGGCGCGTGGTGGCGATCATCACCCGGTCAGGCTCCCCAGGCTTGGGATCGATCACCGGATAGTGGAAGTACCAGAAGTGGCCGGGTACGGCCTCGTGGAACACCTCGTCGTCGGCGACCGCGGTCTGAAGCATAGTGTCCCAGTTCACCAGGCGCTTGCCTCGGTAGATCAACCGCTCTTGGAACAGGCGGAAGAACGTGTGGCGCACGGCGCGGGCGCAGACGGGGTCGAGGGTGAATCGGGTTCGGGCCCAGTCGCAGCTACAGCCCATCTGCTTGAGCTGGCTGAGAATGCGCGCTTCGTACTGGTTTTTCCAGGCCCAGATGCGGCCAACGAGCCCCTCGCGGCCCAGGTCGTGCCGCGTCTTGCCTTCTTCCTCGAGAAGCCGCCGCTCGACCACGGCCTGCGTGGCGATCCCCGCGTGGTCGGTGCCCGGCACCCAGAGGGCCTCGAACCCCTGCATGCGCTTCTGCCGGATCAGGATGTCCTGAAGCGTGTTGTTCAAGGCGTGGCCGAGGTGCAGCGCCCCGGTCACGTTGGGCGGTGGGATGACGATCGTGAAAGGTCGCTTCGTCGGGTTGGGCTCGCTGTGGAAATACCCGCGCGACTCCCAGAAGGGGTACCAGCGCTGCTGGGCGCTTTGGTGGTCGTATTGTTTGGGCAGGTCAGGCATGCGCGCTCTCCGGATGGGCTTCGCACGGGCCAGGTCGCTTCGGTTCTTCGTCTTCTCGTGTTCGGCCACGCTCTTCTTCCTTGCACAGTTTGTACTCGAAGCTATCGACCAGGGCGATCCAGCTTGCCTCGATGATGTTCTCGCTGACGCCGACGGTGCCCCAGACGTCGTGGTCGTCGCGGCTTTCGATCATCACCCGCACGCCCGCCGCCGTGCCTGCCTCGGAATTGATCACCCTCACCTTGTAATCGACCAACTGCATGTCGCGGAGCGCGGGAAAGCTGCCGTTGAGGGCCTTGCGCATGGCGGCGTCGAGGGCATTGACCGGGCCATCGCCCTCGGCGACCTCGTGGCGGATCGTGTCGCCGATGCGGAGCTTCACCGTGGCCTCGGTCATGATCCGCCCGTCCGACTTGCTCTCGACGTTCACGCGGTAATGCACGCGCTCGAAATGGGGACGGAATGTCCCCGCGCATTGCTTCACCAGGAGGTCGAACGACCCTTCGGCGGCCTCGAACTGATAGCCGGCGCGCTCCTTCGCGACGACCTTCGCGAGGATCTTGTCCATCAGCTTCTTGTCGTGCTGGAGGTTGTGCTTCGTGGTCAGGGCCACGATGTTCGACCGGCCCGACAACTCGCTGACCAGAATCCTCCGCTCGTTGCCGACGAGTTGCGGGTCGATGTGCTCGTAGCTCGTCGAGACCCTCGCCAGGCCGCTGACGTGCATCCCGCCCTTGTGCGCGAAGGCGCTACGCCCGACGAACGGCTGCCTGGATGGGAAGTTCATGTTGACCATCTCGTACACGTAGCGCGACAGCTCGGTCAGGTGGCTGATGGCCTCGCGCGAGAGGACCGCGTAACCTTTCTTCTTCAGCGCCAAATTGGCGATCACCGCGATCAGATCGGCATTGCCGCAGCGCTCGCCGAACCCGTTGATGGTCCCTTGGACCTGGGTGGCCCCCGCGTCGACCGCCGCCAGCGTGTTGGCCACGGCCAATCCGCAGTCGTTGTGGCAATGGATGCCCACGGGGACGGGTACCCGCTCGACGAGGGCGCGTGTGATTTCGGCGATCTCCTCGGGCAGGCTCCCGCCATTGGTGTCGCAGAGAACGACCATGGCGGCGCCTGCCTCGACGGCGGTCTGAAGGGTCTTGAGCGTGTATTGGCGATCGGCTTTCCAGCCGTCGAAGCAGTGCTCGGCATCGAAGATGACCTTGCGCCCGTGGCGGCGAACGAAGTCGATGCTTTCGGCGATCATGCGCAGATTTTCTTCGAGCGAGGTGCGAAGGACCTCCTTGGCCTGGAAGGCCGAGGCCTTGCCCACCAAGGTGACGACCGGCATCCCGGCCTGGAGGAGCGCCGCCAGCCCTTCGTCCTCTTCAGGTTTGCCTCCCTTGCGGCGGGTCATTCCAAACGCGCAGACCCGCGAGGTGGAGGTCCCTTCGGCGGCCACCCGTTGGAAATACTCGGCATCTTTGTCGTTCGAGGCTGGATACCCCCCCTCGATGTAGTCGAACCCGTGGCTATCCAATCGTCTGGTCAGCAACAATTTGTCCTGAAGGGAGAAACTGATCCCCTCGGACTGAGCCCCATCTCGAAGCGTGGTATCGTAGATTTCGATTCGACGCATCCGTTTTGGCCTGGAAAAATGCAAGGCGAAAGAAAAAAGCCCCAAGACCGCTTGGGCCTCAGGGCTGACTTGGTTCGGACTTGCCGTCGGTCGTTGCCCTTACGGCCCCGTGTTCCGAATAAGGATCGCGACCCGTCCCGCAACGCCAATTGCCGTGGGGGGGGTCAGCCTATTCGGATTGGGGGCCTTCGTTGCCATCGCCCGACGTGCAAAAGCGATCGGAAGTTACGAATTATAAGAATACGGAACGTGGGTGGAAGCGTCAACGGGGACTTACACCCACCGGCTTTCTTTATCGGCACACTTCGCCTAATCACTCCACTGCTTCAGGTCTAGCACCCCTCTTTCGGGTTAACTTTTCCGCCAGGAGCGCCCGAAAAGCCGTTGCGTTCGCCACGGCCTTCGCTTGGTAGGTGTTATTGAAGAAGGCATAGAGCGTGCGGTCAGCCAGGTGGGGACGTAACCGCTGCGCCCATTGGTCGAGCTGGCGATCCGAGTAATCGTACTGATAAAGCTGCTTGCCCAAGCCGTGGAACCGCACATAGAGCAAGTCGGCCGTAGGGAAGACGGCGTCGGGCAGCTTGGGGTGGCTGACGGCCACAAAAGCGACGTTCGAGCGAGCCAACAGGGCCGCGGTCTGTTCGTCCCACCAGCTTGCATGACGGAACTCGACCGCGTGCCGGCGGTCCTCCGGCAGGAAGTGGAGGAACTCCGTGAGCTGCTTGAGGTCCTTTTCGAACCCTGGCGGAAACTGCCACAGCATCGCGCGCAGCGCCCGCAACGCGGCGACACGTTGGCAAAATGCCTCGGCCACCTCGCGGTTCTCGCCTGGCCGACCCATGTGCGTCACCCGGCGAGAACCCTTGACGACGAAATGGAAGCCCGCGGGCAATCGACGGTTCCACGAGGCGATGGTCGCCTCGTTGGGAAACCGATAGAAGGTGCTATTGACCTCGACTGCGTCGAACCGGGTGGCGTAGAAGGCCAATTGGTCGGCGCCGCGGACGTCTTCCGGATAGAACACGCCGGCCCAATCGGGATACGTCCAGCCCGAGGTGCCGACGTGGATCTGGGCGCGACCCGTTCGCTTTGGCATCGGCACGCTCCACCGCGCAATCCGTCTTGACGAGCCTCCCAGGTCAAGATATCGCGGATACCCGGCCCCAACAACCGACTCAACTGATCTGGCGTCGTTTTCCCGTTGTTACTAGAATGCCGCACCCCCCAGATCTTCGGTGAGGCGTACGCATGTCGACGACCAGTCCACGGAAGCGGTTTCCATTGTCCGAGCCCCCCCAGCATGTACCGGTCGGTCCTGCCCCGGATTACCCCTCCGATGAGCCGCCCGAGTCGCCGATCGAATCGCCGGCAATACCAGGGGCCGCGGACGATCGGGAGCAAGAGCAAATCCCCCGGAGGAAAGATCGCTTTCGGTTGTTGCGTTGGCACAAGTCGCACAAGCCGCCGGAGGGCAGCACCCGCGACGACGACGCGGTGTCGCCGAGTCTCCGGCGTCGGCCGCCGCCGAAGAACCCGTGGAGGCGGCTATCGTCTTGGCCTTGGCGGCGCTGGTGGCCGGTGGCGGCGGGCGTCGGCGCGGTGCTGGTGATTTGGCTCTTGCCTTGGATGATCGCGCATAGTCCGATCATGACGGCCCTGATCGACCGGTCAGCCGCCGATTTGGCGGGGACGGTCACGGCGCGATCGGCGTCGTTGGGTTGGTTCTCGCCTGTGGTGCTCTATGGGGTCGAGGTGCGCGACCAGCAGGACCAACCCGTCATGGAGATCGCCAAGCTCACCGGCGACAAGGCCCTGTTGGCCCTGTTGTTCGACTCGTCGCACCTGGGGCGGTTTCGGCTTACCGAACCGAAAGTGCGTCTGGTGGTGCGCGACGATGGGAGCAATCTGGAGGATCTGATCGCTCCGTACCTCGATCCCAAGCGGCCCGCTAGCGACGTCGATGTCGCGCTGGAGGTCGCCGGCGGGACGCTCACGGTGGAAGAGCCGCGCACGCAGCGATCGTGGCAGGTCGACCGTCTGGAACTGACGCTCGCCGTGCCGGCCGATCGTGCCAAGCCGATCGAGATCAAGTTGTCGGGCGCGGTGCCGGGCCCGCTTCGCGGCGGTCGGGTCGAGGCCGGGCTTGAAGTCCAGCGTTCTCAAGCCGGCGCCCAGGCCGATCGCGAGGTCGCGGCGCCCGATACGCTGGTGTTGCGCACCGAGGGCGCGCCGTTGGAGATCTTCGAAGCGGTCTTGAGGCGTTTCGTGCCGGGCATGGAACTGGCGGGTCGGGTCTCGGCGTCGCTGACGTGCCAATGGGACCACGAGCCGCTTCATCGCCGGGTGCTGGTGGAAGGCAAGATGGCCGGAGAGGACGTGCGCCTGGCGCTACCCGCCCTGGGCACCGACCGCCCCACCCTGGCCAGGCTGAACGCGGCGGGTCGGGTGCTGTGGCAAGACGGTTGGGTCCAATGCGACCAGCTCTCGATCGAGTCGGACGTGGGCAGTTTCACGATGGCGGGGGTGCTCGATTGGCGCGGGGCGGTTTCGAACAGCGCCCGGGCGACGCTGCTTTACCAGACGTGCGAGGTCTCCGGAAACCTCGATCTGGCCCGGCTTGCCGCGATCCTGCCCCACACCCTGCGCATCCGGAAGGGCACCCAGATCACCTCGGGACGGTTGCAGCTTCAGTACGCCGGACGCGTGCGGCGCGAAGGCCGCCAGGAGGGGATGGTCTGGCAAGGCCGGCTGGAAGTCTCGAACCTCACGGCCACCCGCGGCGGACGAAAACTCGTCTGGCAGCAGCCGGTGCTGTTGAACGTCGCGGCGCACGAGGGGCCCCAGGGGCCGGTCATCGAGACGCTCCAGTGCGAGTCGAACTTTTTCCGCCTCCGCGCCGCCGGCACCCGGGACCTGCTGACCGCCACGGCGACCTTCGATCTGAGCCGGCTGGCCGACCAGTCGGCAGGCTTCGTGGACCTTGGCGGGCTGAAGCTGACCGGCGAGGGAACCGCCCAACTGAGCTGGGAGCGATTCCAGGAAGAGCACTTCGAAACCGCCGGCGAACTGCGGATTCATAACTTCCAGTTGGCTCTCCCCGGCCGGCCGGCCTGGACCGAAACCGCCCTTTCGGCCAGTGTCACGGCGACGGGTCGGGCCGACTTCCAGAACAACAACCGCCTCGAGACGGCTGCCCTGCGCCTCGAGGCCGGGCCTGACCAGGCCAGCGCGCGCCTGATGCAGCCGGTCGCCGGCTTCGAGGCGGCCACCTGGCCCTTGGAGATCCACCTTCGCGGCCAATTGGCCCAGTGGCAACCGCGCTGGGGCGCGTGGTTCAATCTGGCCGGATGGAATCTCGGCGGCACGTGCGAGTTGCTTTCGGCGGTCGCGTGGGGCAGGGACGCCATCGCCTTCCAGCAGACCCGCCTCACGGCGGCGAATCTTGTGGTTCAAGGGCCATCGTGCGACATCCAGGACCCCAAGATCGAGCTGACGCTGGCGGGCCGTTGGGACCGCACCGCCCGGCGCCTGGACCTCCAGCAGGCCGAACTGATCTCAAGCGCGCTGGCCGCGCGCACGGCGAACTTCCTCTGCGCGATGCCGCCGCAAGGGGCGATGCGGCTTTCGGGCACGGTCAAGTGCCAGGCCGCCCTCGATCGGCTTCAGCCGTGGTGGACCCCGCCCGGCACCAGGCCGGCGTGGCTCGTGGCCGGGCAGTTCGCCGGTTCGTGCGAGATCCAGCAGGTCGGCAGCATCATTACGGCCCGGTTCGACACGGTCACGAGCGACTTCACCGCCTCGAATCCCGCCGGGCAGAAATTCCAGGAGAAAGAGATCCGCCTGGCCGGACGGGGCAGCTACAACGACGTGAGCCGTTCCTTCCAGATCGATCACGCCGAGCTGACTTCAGGCGCGCTGGGGATCACGGGCACCGGCAAGGTGGCGCGATCGGGCGGAAGCACCGATGTGCAACTGTCGGGCAAGATGGATTACGACTTCGAACGGATCACGCAGTTGATCCGCGCGCGCTACGGCGACGGCATCCGCATCGCCGGGCGCGGTTCGAGCCCCTTCGCGTATCGCGGCCCGCTGGCCGGCGAAGGCGCGACCGCCCTGTTGGGTTTCGCCTGGAACTGGGCCGACATCTACGGGTTCCAGACCGGCCCGGGAGAACTTCAGGCGACCTTTGCGCGGGGCGTGGTCGAGGTCAAGCCGCTGGCCCTGGCGGTCAACGAGGGGCGAGTGCAACTGGCCCCACGGCTGCACGTCGCCCCAGGCCCGGTCGAGTTCACGCTCCCGCCGGGCCGCATCGTGGAGCAAGTGCGGATCCATCCCCTGATGTGTGCGCACGGGCTGGAGTACGTGGCTCCCGTGCTGGCCGGCATTGCCACGGCCGAGGGCGTCTTTTCGATCGAGCTCGACGGCTGCCGGATTCCCATCGACGCGCCGGGACGCGGCGACCTCGCGGGACGGCTGATCGTCCACGACGTGCGCGTGGGCCCGGGCTACCTGATCCAAGAACTGGCCCAGCTCTTGGGCCGGGCGAACCAGGTGCAGATCACGCGGCAGTCGGTCGTTCCCTTCCGCATGGTGGATGGCCGCATCTATCACCGCGACCTCGAACTGGTCTTTCCCGAGGTGACGATCCGGACGTATGGCTCGGTGGGCGTGGAAGACCAGACGCTTTCGATGATGGCCGAAATGCCCATCCCCGCGCGCTGGCAGGCCAATCCCGCCCTGGGCACGGCGTTACGGAATCAGGTCATTCAGATACCCATTGCGGGAACGCTCCGCCAGCCGCGTCTGGACCGCCGCGCGTTCGATCAGGTCGCGCGCCAGTTCCTACAGAACGCGACGCAGAACCTGCTCGAGGAGCAGCTCAACAAGCAGCTCGAGCGCCTGATCAAGCCCCCGGCCAAGACGCCGAAGCGATGATCGTCCGAGGGGCCGGCGCGTGGGGCGCTTGCTGCCCGGCCGACTGCTTGATATACTCGCGCGTCACCTGTTGCAGCGGAGGGCAGGCGGGCAGCCCGCGCGAAACGCCAGAAGGAGCAGTCCATGCGTGAAGGCAACGCCATTTTGGGTCAAAGCGGCGGTCCGACCAGCGTCATCAACGCGAGCCTGTGCGGCCTCCTCCAGGGGTGCCAGCGGCACAAGCCGTTTCGCCGGGTGCTCGGCATGCGGTTCGGCATCGAGGGGTTTCTCCAGGGCAACGTGATCGACCTGGGGCGCGAGAAGCCCGAGACGATCGAGGGCCTGCGCACCACGCCGAGTTCGGCCTTGGGAAGCTGCCGGTACAAGCTCAAGGACGCCGATCTGCCCAAGGTCCTCGACATGCTGCGCCGCCACGACATCCGCTATTTCTTCCTCATCGGCGGCAACGACACGATGGATACGATCCACCGCGTCGAGGCCTATTGCAAGGCGCAGGGGTACGAGTTGATCGGCGTGGGCGTGCCGAAGACTGTGGATAACGATCTGTTCGGCACCGACCACACGCCGGGGTTCGGCAGCGCGGCCCGCTATGTGGCCCTTTCGGTACAACAGGCCGGCACGCTCGCGCGCGACATGCAGCGGGTCGACCAGTTCGTGATTTTCCAAACGGTGGGCCGATCGGCGGGGTGGCTGCCGGCCGCGGCGGCCCTGGCCCGGTCGGCCGACGACGACGCGCCGCATTTGATTCTCTGCCCCGAGCGCCCCTTCGACCGCCAGCGGTTTCTCGCCGAAGTGAAGGCCAGTTACGACCGCTATGGCTGGGTGAGCGTGGTGTGTGGCGAGGGGATCTGCTACGCCGACGGCCAACCCGTCAGCGCCTCGACCGTGACCGACAAGTTCGCCAACGTCGAGTTCGGAGCGATGGGGGGCACCAGCGCCGCCATGGTGCTGCACGCGATGATCCGCAACGCCTTCGGGTGGCGCGGCGAGTTCCAAGTGACCGAGTCGTTGCCCATGTGCGCCGCCGACCGCGTGGTGCCGCTCGATGCCGACGAGGCGTACGCATGCGGCTACCGGGCGGCCGAGCTGGCCGCCGAGGGCCAGACGGGCGTCATGGTGAGCATCGTGCGTCAGTCGAGCGATCCGTACCGCGCGTCGCTCGGCACGGTGCCGCTGGCCGAGGTCGCGGTGCGCGCCAAGCCCATGCCCCCCGAGTACCTCCACCCCGAGCGCAGCTTCGTCACCGAGGCTTGTCTGGAGTACCTCAGGCCGCTGGTCGGCCCCCTGCCCGAATATGTCCGCCTGGAGGGCATCGCGCCGAAGCCGGCCTAGGCCTCGCGGCCAACCGGGCCTTGGCACCGAAGGGCGCGGGCCGTTCGTTGGACGGGAAATGGCAAGAAAAATGCAGCCGGCTTGATCCAAGTCAAGGGCCCTCGTCGCGTTGTGTCCTAAGATACCTGTGACGGCGGGGCAATCCATCACGCCATCCAACCACGGAGTACCTCCATGGGCATGTTCTGTTATCAGTGCGAAGAGACGGCCAAGGGCACGGGATGCACGGTGGCGGGCGTCTGCGGCAAAGACCCCACGACCGCGGCCCTGCAAGACCTGCTAATTCACGCGGCCAAGGGGATCTCGATGTACGCCCATCGGGCCGCCGTATTGGGGGTACGCGATCGCACGATCGACGTATTCGTCGTCGAGGCCCTGTTCAGCACCGTGACCAACGTCGACTTCGATCCCCAACGGCTCCGGCAGTGGCTGATCGAGGCGGCAACCCTGCGCGACCGCGCGAAGCAGCTTTATGAGAACGCCTGCCGCGCTGCCAACCAGACGCCCGAGCCGCTCGCGGGGCCCGCCACGTGGCAGCCCGCCCACGACTTGCTCGACCTGGTCGCTCAGGGGGTGCGCGTGGGCATTTTGGCTCGCAAGCAAGCCAGCGACGAGATGACGACGGGGCTTCAGGAGTTGGTGCTCTACGGGCTCAAGGGGACCGCCGCGTACGCCGACCATGCCCAGGTGCTCGGGCAGGAAGACCCCGAGGTCTACGCCGCGTTCCACGCCGGGCTCGACTTCCTCGCGCGCGACAGCCACACGATCGACGAACTGCTCGGCTGGGCCATGAAGGTCGGCGAGCTGAACCTCAAAGTAATGGCCCTGTTGGACGCGGCGAACACCGGCGCCTACGGTCATCCCGAGCCCACCGCGGTGCGCATCACGCCGGTCAAGGGAAAGGCGATTCTCGTCTCAGGGCACGACTTGAAAGACCTGGAGGAGTTGCTCCAGCAGACCGAGGGAAAAGGCATCCACGTCTATACCCACGGCGAAATGCTCCCAGCCCATGGCTACCCAGGGCTCAAGAAGTACAAACACCTGGTGGGCAACTACGGTGGGGCATGGCAGGACCAGCGCCAGGAATTCGACGCCTTTCCCGGGGCGATCCTCATGACGACCAACTGCATCCAGCAGCCCAAGCCGAGTTACCAGGACCGGATCTTCACAACCGGCCTGGTGGCCTGGCCGGGCGTGCGGCACATCGGGCGCGACCGCGACTTCACCCCGGTCATCGAGGCGGCCCTGGCGGCCGAGGGGTTCGCGGCCGATGAGCCCGAGAAGACCGTGCTGGTGGGCTTCGGCCATCACGCGGTGCTCGGCGTGGCCGGCCCGGTGATCGAGGCCGTCAAGAGCGGGGCGATTCGGCACTTCTTTCTCGTGGGTGGATGCGATGGGCGGCATGCCAGCCGCAACTACTACACCGAGTTCGCCCGAAAGGTGCCCAACGACTGCGTCATCCTCACCCTGGGCTGCGGCAAGTACCGCTTCAACACACTGGAGTTCGGCCAGATCGGCGGCATCCCGCGACTGTTGGACATGGGCCAGTGCAACGACGCCTACTCGGCGATCAAGGTCGCCGGGGCCCTGGCCGAGGCGTTCGGTTGCAGCGTCAACGAGTTGCCCCTGTCGCTGGTGCTGAGCTGGTACGAGCAGAAAGCGGTGGCGATCCTCTTGACGTTGCTGTACCTGGGCATCAAGAACATCCGGCTGGGACCGGCACTGCCGGCGTTCGTCGCGCCGAAAGCCCTGGAGGTGCTCGTCGAGAAGTTCGGCATCGCCCCGATCACGACGCCCGAGGCCGACCTGGCGGCGCTCCTTGGCGAGCCGGCCGAAGCCGCGCCGTGACGGCCGAGCACCTCGCGGCGGGGCTGGTGCATCTGGCGAACCTCGCGGCCCGGGGCGGACGCACGCGGCGGTTCGATCCCCAGACCGAGCAGATCGAGGGCGATCCGCAGGCCGCCGCGCTGCTGGGGCGCAAGTACCGCGAAGGGCACTGGGCCGTCCCGAAGGACGTGTGAGGCGAGCCGGGGTCGCCGCTATTGCTTGACGATCTCGACGCAGATCCCGCCGGCGCGGAGCACCTTGTGCATCTTGGTGTACCACAATTCCTGACGCCAGCGCAGCCCCAGCTCGTCGCAGGTGCGCGCGAGTTCCTCGCGGTCGTAGCTGCGGCACCGCCAGATGAGGCTCGTCCAGGCGCCGGCCAGGTTCTCTTCGGTCGTCAACAGGAGCATCCTCGCGCCGCGCGTCATCACCCGCGATAACTCGGCCAGACCGACGCGCGGGTCGGGCAGGTGCTCCAGCACGTAGCCGCAGGTGACGCAATCGAACGCCCCATCGGCAAACGGCAGCCGGGTCAGGTCGGCCACCACGAACCGCGGCCGGGCGCTCTTGAGCCGCTGCCGGGCACGGCGGAGCATCTCGTGCGAAAGGTCAAAGCACGTGATCTCGGCCCGGGGATCGGCGTACTTCAGCAGGTGGCCGGCGATCTGGCCGGCGCCGCTCCCCACGTCGAGAATGCGCCGGGCGCCGCGGAGGTCGAACTTCCGCTCTTTGAAGAGCCGCTCGCCCAACGGCATGTGCAACGACAACATGCTGCACGTGGCGAGGAGCGCCCCGCGCGCCCCATCGTACACGTTGCGGACCTTGTTGCGGTATTCCTCGTACCCAACCTTCTCGAAAATCGGCTCCTCGATCAATCGATTGAGCGCTTTTCGCTTGCGGCGACGGGAGTTTGTGACGGGGGCCGATCCTCGGGTCATCTGAGGACCTATCATACGGGAATCTCTCGCAATCGCCTGACGGTTGGGGGTCGGAGGGCAGAGGCATTACATCGAAATGCGCCGCGTGTAGATATACCACTCTAGAAGCAAGACCGCTAGCCCACCGGTCAAAAGGAGTTTCCAGATCTCGCGCCGCGTTGTTTCTGGCGCAGCTTGCCCGGCCACCACAACCTGGCCAATTTCCACGCGCGGTTCGACCCTTAAATCGCTTTCCGACGGCTGAAAGAGGTTCACCGCGAAACGCTGGATCACGGTGCCCCCCGATCGGACATCATAGACCCCCAATTCATCGGTGTGGCTAAAATGGTACTTGCCCGCTTGCACCTCGGCCAGGCTGATCTCCTGGCCCGATGGGGTGCGCACACGAAGCGATTGGTTCGGCGTGGGGCTCTGCAGGGAGACTGGTTGCCCGGGGCGGAAGGCATCGGCCGAAAGGGTTGTAACCCCCCTGCCGAGGTAGTTTAGCAGGTTCAATACGAACGTGGGGAAGCTACGTCGCACGATCCAGTTGGTGCCGTAGGATTTGCCGCCTTCGGTGCCCTGGTCGACAAGCACGAACCCCAGGACGAGGTCTTCGAACCCTTCGCGGGGCGCCAGGGCCAGAAGGGGGCCGCGATTCGAATCGACCAGGACGCGCCCGCCGGGCGGCGCTTTCACCGGAGTCGCCTCGGCCACGTCCACGTCGCCGAGGTCGAGCCACTCCATGAGCGGATGCGCCGGATCGACATCGAGGATCTGGGGGAGGGTTCGCTTTGGTTCCGCCTTCCAAGCGTCGCCGGGCGGAAGTCGGCCGATGAAGAACGTGTTGGCCTGCGGCGCTTCCGTCGGGGCGCAGCGGTCGTAAATCACCAGGTCGTATTGGCCTGCGCCCGCGTTGCGCCGATACGCTTCGGCCTCGAGGAAAGCCGGCGGGACGATCGAGACGTCGGCGATTTCCTGGACGGGCGCGGTGCCCAAGGCCCGCTCGAAATCGGGGTTGCCGGGCGTGGCCACGAGCACGCGGGCGCGGCGAGGCTTGTTCACGGCGAGCCAGGCTTCGTCGTCCAGTGCAAGGTGGTCGCCCGTGCTCGCCTTGAGATGCAGAACCCCCGATTCCAGCGTGCCGAGGTTGAAGACCACGCCGTGCGTCTGGCCCGAGGCCACGGTGAAACGGCTCGAGTCGATCGGCTGGCCGTCCAGCGCCAAGTCGACCGAGACACTCGCCTCGTTGGGCCCGAAGTTCTGGAGCCGGGCGAAGGCCTGCCATTCGGCGGGTTTGGTCTCGTGGCGGCGCACGCTCATCGCGACGATCCC
>DYLT01000065.1 GCA_020721945.1 Blastopirellula marina | reverse complement strand
CGTACCGGTCGAGCATCCACCGTTCGGCCGCGCGGATCGCGCGGCTCCGCAGCGGCAACAGGCGGTGCCGCTGGCAGCACTTGACGAGCCGGTCCACCACCCGAAAGAAGCGATCCCAGCTCAGCCACCCGGTGCCGCCGGGCAATCCCGGGCACCGTAGCGGCGGCCAATGGTCCGGCTCGCGCAGAAACAGCTCGCGGATGCCGCGATCGGCCGGCACGGGACGCACCGGCTCGTTGGCCGAAACGATCGACAACGGCACGACGATCGTCCTCGACCAACTGCTCATCGCGCATAGATTCACGGGGAACCATTTGGGCAGAAGCACGACCTCGGGCGGGACGGCCGGGCACTGGCGGTACGGAATCTGACCGAGCATCGCGAGAAAAAACCGCGTGTAGCTATTGACCGCGTCCGCTCCGCCGTGGGCAAGGATGGCGCCGCGCGCGCGCTGCATGGGTTCAGCGCCCAGATCGTAGCCCAGCAGCTTCAGGGCAAAGTACGCCTTGACGCTGCCGCTGATCTCGACGCCCCCGCCAGGGTACATGGCCCAACCGCCGCCGGGTCGTTGGGTCTCGACAAGACGTTGGGCGCATCGCCGGGCCAGTTCCGAGTCTTCCTGTCCCAGAAACGCCAACAGGAGGATCGTCTCGCTCTGGAGGATCGAGTCGCCCTCCAGTTCCGCCACCCAGTACCCTTCCGGATGCTGCTGCCCAAGCAGCCAGCCTCGGGTTCGCGTAATGGCCCTGCGTACCGGGGTGGCCAGCCGGCTGGCGGGCGGAGGCTCGAAGGCCGTCGAGCCAAGCGAGAGGCCGTCGCGTCCCTCCGTGGCCGAGACGGCGCCGTGTCGAAGAAGACTCATGCGTCAACTCGTCTAGGTTCGTGAGGCGGGTCGTCCCTGACACGCAATCCGGACCCGATGGATGCGCTGGCTCCACCTTATCCCATCGTGCGACGGCCGACAAGAGCAAGTGCCGCCGCGTACTGGAATGTCACCGGGGGGCGACTGCTAGCAGTGCTATCACGCGACGGAGGCGGCAAGCCATGCTAGTTGTTGTTTCCGCTGCCCGATTCCTTGTTGAGATGGCGGCGGAGGTAGCGGGCCCGCTCGATGTTGCGGTCGGCCGTGTCGAGTTCCGTGCCGGTGAGCTTCTGGAGATGGGCAGGCTGGGTGTGGATGAACAGCTCGTTGACCGTGGGGATCTCCAGGTCTTCGATCAGCCCGAGGTTGACGCCCATGCGCACGCTCGACAACAAGTGCATCGTCTCCTCCGAGCTGATGGTCTGCGCGGTGCGGAGGATGCCGTACGCCCGGCTCACCCGATCGTGGAGGTTCTCGTGGCTTTCGCGGATGAGGAAGTCGCGAGCTTGGCGTTCGTAGTTGATGATGACGGGCACGATGTCGCCGACCTGCTTGATCAGGTCCGGCTCGCTTCGGCCGAGCGTGATCTGATTGCTGATCTGGTAGAAGTCGCCCATCGCCTGCGAGCCCTCGCCGTAGAGGCCACGGACCGCGAGGCTGATCTTCTGGAGGCTGCGGAAGACTTTTTCGATCTGCCGGGTAATGACCAAGGCCGGCAGGTGGAGCATGACGCTGACGCGCAGGCCCGTGCCCACGTTGGTCGGGCAGGCGGTCAGGTACCCCAGACGCTTGTGGTAGGCGAAGGTCACCCGCTCCTCGATGAGGTCGTCGATCCGGTTGATCTGCTCCCACGCCTCTTGGAGGTTCAGTCCGCTCTGCATCACCTGGATGCGCAGGTGGTCCTCCTCGTTGATCATCACGCTGAAGGTTTCCTCGGGATCGATGGCCACGGCGCGGGCGCCGTGGCTTTCGGCGTGTTCGCGGCTGATGAGGTGGCGTTCCACGAGGAACTGGCGATCGAGACCGCCCAGGCGATCGACATCGAGGTACAGCAGCCGGTCGGGCTTGTCGAGGGCCAGGACGGCTTCGCGGAGCAAGCGCTCGATGCGCGCGCGGTCCTGCTCGGTGGCCCGGCTGATGAAGGGGTAATCGGCCAGGTTGCGGGCCAACCGCATCCGGCTGCTGATGACGATGTCCGACTCGGGGCCGGAACCCCGCAGCCATTCGCCACGACTCCGGGCCAGATCGTCCAGTTCCACAGCAACACCCCGGTATGCCAACCATGGGCAGGCGACCGCCCTCCCGCCGGCCGCGTCCCTGGTGCGGTCAGGTCTCCGATTCCTCAATACGCCGGATCTCGTCGCGGAGCCGCGACGCGCGCTCGTAATCCTCTTCGCGGACCGCCTCGGTCATCTCGCGCCGCAGGCGGATCAGTTGCGTCCGCTTCTCGCTTCCTTGGGATGACCGTTTGGGCGTCTTCCCCACATGTTCGCTCTCGCCGTGGATGTTGACGATCAGCGGGTCGAGCTGGCTTTCAAAGGCGAGGTAGTCGTTCGGACAGCCCAACCGCCCCTGGCTGCGGAACTCGTGAAACGAAATCCCGCACACCGGGCACACCTGCTGGTCCATGCGGGCCAGTTCCTCGGCGGTCTGGCCGACCACCAGTTGCTGCGCCATTTGCTGGGCGATCGCGGCGGCCATACTCGAGGGCGTCGGCGTCTCGCTGCCCGGATGCGCGAGGTACTCGCGCGCGTGGTCCTCGCACAAATGAAGCTCCAACGGCTTCGCGCCCGTCAATTCGGTGATGTGGAAGGTCGCGGGCCGATCGCACCGTTGGCATTTCATGGCAGCGGGTCCCGGCGTCCCGCGGGGGTGGCCAGCTTGCGTGGGATGCGCCGTTTCGGTCAGGAAGCCCAGCGGAGGATGCGCGACTCCGATGGTGAAGGCGGGGTCATCCACTCCACCTTCCTCATCAGGATTCTAACACCCGCGCCCTGGCTGTCAAGGCGAACGCAACCACGGGGGTTGGTTGCCCTCCGCAGGGATGCCTGCTAAGCTACCGCTATGGACCTCCCACGCGCCCGCCATTATCCCTGCTTCGACCGGTTCGTGCATCTGGCTCAGGACGCCGACCTGGTGCCCGTCTGCCGGCGCGTGCTCAGCGACTCCCTCACGCCGGTCTCGGCGTTCCACAAGATCGACTCGGGCCGCTGCGCGTGCCTGTTCGAGAGCGTCGTCGGCGGCGAGAAGGTGGGGCGGTACAGCTTCCTGGCGACGCACCCGTTCTTCGAAATCGAGGCCTACGAGGACCGGGTGACCGTGAACTCGCCGTCGGGGGTTTCGGCTTCCGGGGCGCCGACCCTCGTGACCCGGCAGTTTCGTTCCGCCAATCCGATGGACGAGCTCCGGCGGCGGGTCGAGGCGGTCCGCGCGGTCATTTTGCCCGAGTTGCCCCCGTTTTGCAGCGGGGCGGTGGGCTATGCCGGGTACGATGTGGTCCGCTACTACGAACGCCTTCCGAATCCGCCGCCCGACGACCGCCAGGTACCCGATCTGGCTTTCTCGTTCTACGACCAAATGGTGGTGTTCGACCACGTGGCCAAGACGATCGTGGTCGTGGCCATGGCCCGGCTCAATCGGCCCAAGGTGGACCTGCGCACGGCCTACGACGATGCGTGCCGCCGGGTCGACGCGCTGGTCGATGAACTGGCCGGCAACCCGTGCGACCTCCAGCCCTTCGACATCGTGCTCGATGGCGAGGCCACGGTGCCCTTCCATTCGAACTTCACGCAAGAGGAGTTCGAGCAAGCCGTGGCCCGATGCGTCGAATACATCCGGGCGGGCGACATCTTCCAGGTGGTCTTCAGCCAGAGGCTCGAGGTTCCCATCCGCGCTCACCCGTTCGAGATCTACCGGGCCCTACGCGTCGTCAACCCTAGCCCGTTCATGTTCTACGTGCGCACGCCCAGCGTGACGCTGGTGGGCAGCTCGCCGGAGGTCATGGTTCGCGTGGTCAACGGACAGGTGACGACGCGTCCCTTGGCCGGCACCCGCCGCCGCGGGACCACGGAGGAGGAAGACCGCCGCCTGGCCGAGGAACTCCTGGCCGACCCCAAAGAGAGGGCCGAACACGTCATGCTCGTCGATCTCGGCCGGAATGATATCGGTCGCGTCGCCCGCTACCGTACCGTCCAGCTCACCGACGTCATGACCATCGAACGCTACAGCCATGTGATGCACATCACGTCGAACGTCACGGGGCAACTCGCTCCGGGCAAGACCGCTTTCGACGCCCTCCAGGCGTGCCTACCGGCGGGCACGGTCTCGGGTGCCCCCAAGGTCCGGGCAATGCAGATCATCGACGAGATCGAGCCCCACCGCCGCGGGCCCTATGCGGGCGCCGTGGGTTACTTCGACTTCAACGGCAACATGGATACCTGCATCGCCCTGCGCACCATCGTCATCCAGGGGGATCGGGCTTACGTGCAGGCCGGGGCAGGCATCGTGGCCGATAGCGTCCCAACCAACGAATGGAACGAGACCCTCAACAAGGCCCGGGGACTCCTCAAGGCCATCGAAATCGCCGAAGCCCGCGCGGGCGGCTGACCTGCGCACCGGGTCGCCCGAACCGCTGGCGGTCCGGGCCGTCGGCCAGACGCTGGTTCGGCGCCAGCCCAGACGAAGCGCCCACCGACATGTGGTATGATCCTCCACCCAAGGTATAGCCTTCCGGCGGCCTTGGCGTCGTGCATCTCGTGCGGTATTCTGGCCAAACGGCGACCTTCGGGCGCGAGCGATCGGTTATCCCCCGTGGAGAACGCGCATGTTCTCGTTCGTCCTTGACCAGAAACAATGTGTGTCGCGCAACCCGTTCCCCGGCGTTTGGATGTTCACCACCGAAGCCGAGACAATGACCCTTTCGATCGTCGAACTGGAGCCGGGCGCGGTCATCCCCGAACATAGCCATCCTCACGAGCAGATCGGCTACATGGTCGACGGGGAATTCGAGTTCATCATCGGGGGCAAGTCCCATCACGTCGTGGCCGGCCAGATCTGGCGGATCCCAGGCGGTGTCCCCCACAAGGTCATTGCCGGTGCGAAGGCAGTCCGGGCCATCGACGTGTTCTATCCGATCCGAGAGGATATGCGGCCTTCGCCATCTTGAATCGCCCGATCGGAGCGAGGACGACGAGCCGATGACTGCCTTCATGCACCTCGAAGCTGTGCTCTTTGATCTCGACGGGACGCTGTTGGACACGCTCGACGATCTGGCCGATTCGGCCAACGCCGCATTGCGTCGGCTCGGCCTTCCCCAGCATCCCGTCGCGTCGTTCAAGCAGTTCATCGGCGACGGGGTAGAGACGCTCGTTCGCCGGGCTTTGCCGCCCGAACGGCACGATCCCCAGACCCTCGTCCGGTGCGCGGAATTGCTTCGCGAAGAATATGGCCGGCGCTGGGCCGACAAGACGCGGCCCTATGAGGGCATTCCCGAGTTGCTCGACGCCTTGGCCGCGCGGCGGCTGCCGCTGGCCGTGCTTTCAAACAAGCCTCAGGAGTTTACTCGGCTGTGCGTCGAGCGTCTCTTGCCGCGCTGGCGATTCGACGCCGTCGTGGGAGCGGGCGGCGCCCTGCCCCGCAAGCCCGACCCCAAGGGCGCGCTGCATATCGCAAGCGCGTTGGGGATTTCGGCGGAACGCATCCTCTACTTGGGCGACACGAACACCGACATGCAGACCGCCGTGGCCGCGGGGATGTATCCCGTGGGGGCCCTCTGGGGTTTCCGCACGCGTGACGAACTGCTCGCCAGCGGTGCACGCGCCCTGGCCGAACGGCCAGCGGACGTGTTGTCATGGATCGACAAGTAGCGGTCGACGTACCATCAGAGCAATCGCGTCAAGAGCCAAACGAGCCCCCCCAGGGCGAGGGCCGCGGCCACGGCGATCCCCACGCGCCAGCCCGAGAGGGGTTTGTCGCCGGCCGCCTTGCCCGTCTGCCCGTTTAGTAGGAACCGATACAGCCGGTTGCCGTAGCGGTACGTCAAGAGGTACACCGGCAGCAAGATAAGGTCGGACCCCACGTCGCTGAACTGCGTCTCGACGCGCAAGTCGCTGTAGGTGTCGCCGGGGAGGAACGCCGCGACGGCGTCGCGCTCCATCTGACGGAAAACCTGAAGCGATGTTTCCAAGGCCACGTCGCGTTCGACCGAGTACTCCTCCGCGAGCCAACCCGCGAGGTAATAGGGCTCGTAACGCCGCAAAGCCGCCAGGTGGAACGGTTTGATCCGTTCGGCATCGCGCTGGCGGAGTCCCCGGCTGCCCGAGACCAAATAGCCGCGGTAGTACTCGTGGTGTCCTCCACTGAGGCTCCACCACTCGGTCTCGCGCACCGTGCGGGTCTTGGTGACGGTCTTGCCGTTCTCGGTGGCCGTGTAGGTCTCGGTGCGGTACCAGTACTCGCCGATCGAGGCCGACCAGGTGCTGCGGGCCAGCGTCGAGAACGACCAGAACGGGATATACACCCCCTTGAGTTTCTCCGCAATCTGGGCCGCGCGTAGGTCGCCGGGCCGAAACCAACCGTTGCGCCCCAGCCACTGGCGGAATCGCTGAAACGCCGCGTCGGGGGCGATGGCGAACCCGATGACGAACTCGGGCGCCTGGCGCCCGGTCTCGGCCGGGCTGAACTCCACCACGTAATGCGAATCGCAAAACGCACAGGTGTAGCTCCGCTGGTCGGGATCGATCGACACCTCGGCCCCGCAGTTCTCGCAGCGGAAGTGCTTCGGCGGCGCCGCCTCGGCGATTGCCGGGCCTGGCTGCGCGGTGCCGCAGGCCACGCAGTACTTGTCGTATGGCTCGACCGGCGAACCGCAGGCCGGGCACGCCCGCGCGCGGACCACCGGCGAGGCGTCTTCCCTGGTCGGCTCGACATGGGCAAGCTCAGTCATGGCGCTTCTGCTGCGTCTGCTGGTAAATGGCCTGAAGCAGGCTTTGCACGTCGGGATACTTCTTCTTGCTCGACAACGCGGTGTCGAGCAGGCGCCGGGCGTCGCTCTCGCTGTGCCCGAGCGTTCGCAGCACCTCGAACGTCTCCGAAACCACGTCGGGCTCGACCTCGGCCTCGCGCGCTTCCTCCCGCGTGACCATCAGGGCGAACTTCGGCACCTTGCGCCGTAGTTTCGCGATGATCCGCTCGGCCGTGGCGGGACCCACGCCCGGCAGGCTGGCCAGACTCTTGGCGTCCTGCTCTTCGATCGCCGTGGCGATCTCCTTGACGGGCCGAACCATCGCGCGCATCGCCTTGCGCGTGCCTACTCCGTCGACCGAGCAGAATAACTCGAAGAACTCGCGCTCGACCTCGCTGGTGAACCCGATCAACCGGGGGGTCATGCGGCCTTGCATCTGGTTGCCCTCGAGGTACTCGATGGTAAACAGGCTGACCTCGGAATGGAGCATGCGCTGCAACTGGCGGCGGGAATACTCGGGGATGAGCACTTCGTACTCGAACGCGCCGATCCGCAGGGTGGCCGCCTCCTCGCTCAATTCGGCCAGTTGGCCGGTAATCTTCGTGATCACGTCGCAATACCTCCTGCACGCCGTGCCTCGGCGGGGATCGCCCCGGTGGACCTCAGTCTATCGGGTTCGCCGTCGGGGCGGAAGGGGCGGTCCCTTCGGCGCGCGTCGGCCTCGCGCACCCCGGCGCACGGAAGGCGCCGTGGCGTCAGAACTCGATGCGACGGAAGGCGCGGAACCCGAGGTACATCGGCACGGCCGTCGTCAGGCCGCCCAGCACCAGGCTTCCCAGCGTGCCGACCAGAAGCCAGCGCTCGAGGACGAGATGAAACCGGCCCGGGTTGTCGAAGTACCTGGCGGCCCCTTGGGCCCCGAAATAGAAGTGGCATGGGACAGCGGTCAGGAGCACGACCAAAACGATGTAGAGCGTGCTGAGGACGAGGACCAGGGTTCCGCCGAAGCCGGCCGCGATGCGCGAAGGCGACTCCTCGCGGAGACTGGGCATCTTGGCGCCCAACCCCACGGCCAGCCCCGATAGTCCGAAACACAACACCAGGCACGTCAACTGGTGGCTTGCGGCCACGACGGGTTGGACGCGGAGCATCGCGTCGCTTAGGAGAATCAAGAGCGACGACGGAATGATCGAGCACCCCACGGCGAAGAGGAACTTGCTCCACAGGATCGTGTCGCGGTGGACCGGCAGCAGGCCGAGAAACCAGAACCGCCGGCCCTCGAGACTGATCATGGGGAAGACGAACCGCGTGGTGAACGTCGACAGCAAGAGTCCCACCACGGACACATTCAAGAAGCTCACGGCGTTGACCCAGCCGACGTAGTAGATGTCGTAGCTGAACCGCCGGATGTTGAGGAAATACAGTGACAAAAGGCTGGCGAAAATGAGAAACTGCGACCACTGCACCGGGTCCCGGCGGAACAGACGCAGGTCCTTGACGATCAGCAACCGCACCTGCACGGGAAACAGCCGGGTGGCGGCCAGGGTGGCGCGATCGATCCACGCGGCCCGGGTCCGCCGCTTCGCGACCCGGCGCCCGTGAAGCCGGCTGTACGCCGCGCGGTACAGCCTGGCGGCGGTCCAGATCGCCAACTGCCGGAAGAAGAGGGCGTTGGAGACCATCAGGGCCAGGAACATGACCGCGTCGCGCCCCTGTCCGCGCGCCGCCTGAAGCACGCCCGCGCTTAGCCACCAACTCGGCAGCAGCCGATGTTCGGTGATCTCCAGCCGGTCGAGCATCTCCTGAAACCAGCCGGCGGTCAAAAGGTTGTCTTCCGCGCCGGTCAGCAGGGATCGAGCCAGCACCACGGCGCCGACGACGATCGCCAATCCCGCCATGGCCAGGACCCACCACCGGCCGCCCGGCACCCGGTGGACGATCGCCAAACACGCGACCGCGCCGATTCCCGCCGGCACATAGGTAAACGCCACCAGCAGAGGCACGAGCACCGCATAGAAGTACCACGGGGCCCCATGGACCACGCCATACGACAGGAGCATGGGGCTTCCCAGCAGCAGGAAGGCCCAACTGCTCATGACGATGGCTTCCTGGAACTTCGTCAGGAAGACCCGCCCGGCCCGGGCGGGCATGGTCAACAACAGCGGCACATCGTGCCCGCGAAACAGCGAACTGTACAGCAAGATCGCCGACGAGAAGACGAGCATCACCATCAGCGTGCCGAAGAACAGGCCGAAGACCGTCTGGACCGTACGGTCATAGAGCTGTGGCGTGGGGATGGCGGTGTCGAGAAACACGAAGGCGTCGTAGAAGAGCCAAAAAAGCCCCAGCCACAAAAGCAGACTCAGCAAGATGACCATCGTCAGCCGGAGCCGGCCCTCGTGCAGCATTTGGCCGAGCACGGTGCGGAGCATGCGCCGGCGCATCCGCCAGAAGGCGTGGCCTTCTTGCGGCCCGCTAAGCAGGGGGCGCACCGTCGGCGGCCGGGCCGAAAGCGAGACCTGCACCTGGAGATCGTCGTGCATCATGGCCTATCCGGAACGCGGCAAGAACGCGGGACGTATTCCCGGGCCGGCATCCCCATTTCCGTTGGCGGTCAGCTCCAGGAAGAGATGCTCCAACGAGGTTCCCGCATTCGCCCGGGCACGGCGCAGCTCGTCCAGCGTGCCGAGGAACAGCAGCCGGCCGCGGTCGATGATTCCGATCCGGTCGGCGATCTCCTCGGCGATGGCGAGGGTGTGTGTGGACATGAAGACCGCCATGCCCGCCGCCGCCCTGGCCCGCAGCAAGTCCTTCAAGAGCCGCACGCTCTTGGGATCGAGCCCCACGGTCGGTTCGTCGAGCACGAGCACGGGCGGGTCGTGCAGCAGAGCCGAGGCGAACACCAGGCGTTGCCGCATGCCGTGCGAGTAGGTTTCGGTCAGTTCGTCGAGGAAGCCGTTCAACTCGAACGTCGCCGCCTCGCGCTCGATGCGGTCTTCCATCTCGGCGGGACTCAGACCGCGCATCTCGGCGACGAACTGGAGGAACTCGCGCCCCGACAGCTTGTCGTAAAGGAACGCCTCGTCGGGGACGAAGCCGATCAGGCGGGTGGCCTCGCGGGCCCGAGTCGCCGTGTCGCACCCTCCGACGCGCACCGTGCCCGACGTCGGGTGCAACAACCCCACCAGCATTTTGATGGCCGTGGTCTTGCCCGCCCCGTTCGGTCCCAAAAAGGCGAACAACTCGCCCGCCGGGATCCTCAAGGTCAGGTCCGACACGGCCACTTTCGGGCCGTAGGTCCGCGTTACGTGCTCGAAGTGGATCATGGCCCCCGCGTTGGGTCCAATGGGTCGGTCGCGCCCGGCCGCAACACGCGGTCCTTCGCGAGCCGGACGTGATACTTTTCCACGAGACTCTCCGCCTTGCGGTCGGAAAGCCGGACGAACGTCATGCTCGAGCGGAGGATCGTCACCTGCTGCTTCAGGACCAGTCCCTGCCGGCTGACCCACATCTTCCCGCGCATATCGCCCTCGCCGCCGAACCGCGACCCCGGATCGCCCCGGAACACGACCAGCCACGCATCGATCTGCCGGTCGTTCCATAGGATGGGGGTTTGGGCTTCGACGCGGGCATGGAGGATCTCGGTCGGGTTGGACGACTGGCTCAGCGGCGAGTACACCTCCACGGTCCACTCCTGGCCTTCACGCAAGCCCGGCAAGTGGCTCTGCGGCGACATCGCGTCACTGAGCATCGCATTGCCGATCTTCAACGTCTTCTCGATGGGAGGAAAGTCCGGACAGTGAATCGCCAGACGCAAGTCGGCGCCGTCGATCTGGCCCCTCACTTTGACCGCCAGCGTTTCAGCCGCTGGAGGAAAGCCGACCATCGATTCGAACCGCGACAAGTGCCCGAACGAATCGAACACCAGACTGCTTCGGGCCTCCATTTGGAAGTCGGGCGTGTCTTGGTCCAGCCCCAAGAGCTTCTGAACCAGTTGCGGAACCATCTCGGCCAATCGCAACTCATTGAAATGGACCAGGCTCTTGACCTCCGTCAACCCGTCGGGCAACGGCTCCGTGAGGCTGACCGCCCAGCCGATCGGACGATCGTTCCACAGCACGTCCCACCCCACGGTCGGGGCATCCTGTTGGGCGGCGAGAATCCGTTGCTGACTCGGCGGTTCCCCGACCACCAGCGAGGGCAAGACCTTCTCGACGACCAGCCAACTCATCGAGGCCAGCCACAAGAGCACGACGGCAATGTCGAACCACCGGCTATACATCAGCCCGCCTCAAAGCTGGCGGCGACCGCCCGCCCAAGCAGCCGGAAAGAATCAATCCGCCGGCATCTATTGTAGCAGCCTCTGACGAAGAATTGAACGCAAGGCGGTCTCCCCCCTTCTGCTAGGGCTGGATGCCAACGGGCTTCTTGCGGCATTTCGGCGGGGGTACATGGCACGCGCGGAGTGGGCTGGACGGCCTCAGATTGTCGTGCCCCGCGAGGTGTGCTATCGTGGTGACCCGGCAAAAGCCGGCTCGACGCGTTGACCAGACCGTTCGTTGTCTGGCCGGCCGGGGGCGCAACCGCGGCATTGAGCCGACCATGCGACCCGGCCCGACCGACGCCTTAACCCCCCGTCGGGGCAACGCCGAGCAACAGCCAGACGGCGAGCGGTCCTTGCTGTCTTCCAAGAGCCGCACGCCTGCCCGCCTTCACGCATCGACCCCGCCACTTCGAAGCAAGAACGGCGTGTGAGATAACCCAATGCTGGTAACAACAATCGGTGCTTTGTTATCCCCGAGTGGGACATGGTCATCGTCCGCCTCGGGCCGACGGCAAAGCCAAGGACGAAGCGTGGAACGCCTTTCTCGCCAAAGTCGCCGAGTGGCTGAGACGGCAGGCATACCAGGGTCCGTCTGACCTCCGTGCCCGTCCTTCTTCGACAAAGGGCGGTTCGCAACCGTGGACGCGCTGGCATCCTTATGCACGTCATCGACTCGCTCGACGATCCCCGGGTGGCGAACTACCGGAACCTGCGCGACCGGACCCTGCGGGGCGAGAGCCTGTTCATGGCCGAGGGGCGGGAAGTGGTCATCCGCCTGTTCGAGAGCCCCTACGCGGTCGAATCGGTGCTGGTGGCTCAGAAGCATGGCGAGGAGTTCCAGGCCTTGGTAGGCGACCGCGCGCCGCTCTATGTGGCGCCCGAGGCGCTGTTGAGCCGGATCGTCGGATTTCGCTTTCATCTTGGCGTGCTGGCGGTTGGTCGGCGCCGGGCATTGCCGGCTCTAGAGGAGCTGCTGCCTCCGCCGGAGGCCGACGTCTGTTTGCGCCTGGTCGTCCTGCCGGAGGTCACCAAGCCCGAGAATCTGGGACTCGTCGTGCGGAGCGCGGCGGGGTTCGGCCTGGACGCCGTGTTGCTCGGTCCGCGATGCTGCGATCCGCTGTCGCGCCGGGCCATGCGCGTCTCGATGGGAGCGGTGGTCCAAGCCCCGATCAATCGCTCGGCCGATCTGGCCGCCGACCTCGAGGCGCTTCACGCACGTTGGGCGGTCACCCGGGTGGCGGCGGTCCTCGACCGCCGCGCCCAGCCCCTCGCCGAGTTCCGGTGGCCCCGCCGGGCGGCGGTGCTGGTGGGGAACGAGACCGCCGGGCTGCGCGACGGTTGGTTGTCGCAGTGCGACCAGCGCGTGACCATCCCGATGCAGGCGGGGGTCGATTCGCTCAACCTGGGCGTCGCCGCGGGGATCTTCCTGTATACCATGGCGTGCGGCGAAGCGAGCGGCTCCGAGTGAATCCGCGCGCGGGTCTTCGCCCGAGGTCCTGCCAATGCGCTGCCGGGGGCGCCCGCTAGGTGTCAAAGGCCCGCTGGCCCAGGGGGCTTGGGCGCCGGGGGCGACTTGAGGGCCTCGAGGAAGCTCGCCAGCGCCGATTCGAGTGCGGCCAGGGCGTGTTCGGCTCCGGCAAGGCATCCCGAGTGGGCCATTTGCTCCAGCTCGAAGGCCTTCTGGAACACGGCGCTGGTACCGAAGTGGCGCACCGAGCCTTTGAGCGTGTGGGCCGCCAGGCGTAGCGCGGCAGCATCGCCGGCGGCAATGGCGCGGCGGATGTCGTCGATCAGCCGGGTGGATTCCTCCAACACCGTGTCGACGATCACCTGGAGGAGTTCGCGGTCGCCTTGGAGGCCGGCCAATGCCTGCTCCCAGTCGGGTCCCTCGGCGGCGGCCTTCGGCTCGTCGGTTGCGCGGGGGCGCGGCGCCTCGCGAAACATCGCCTCGAGCAGTCCGAGCAGTTGCGGGGCGCGGATCGGCTTGGCGATGTACTCGTCCATGCCGGCCTCGAGGCACCGTTCGCGGTCGCCTTGCAAGGCATGAGCTGTCATGGCGATGATCGGAACATGCCGGCCGGTGGCGCGTTCGCGCTGGCGGATCGCCGCCGTGGCCTCCAAGCCGTCCATCTCGGGCATCTGGACATCCATGAGCACCACGTCGAACGACTGCGATTCGGCCCGGGCGACGGCCTCGCGGCCGTTGTTGGCCACCGTCACGGCATGCCCCTCGCGCTGGAGCAGTCCGATGGCGAGCTTCTGGTTGACCAGGCTGTCTTCGGCCAGGAGGATGCGCAGAGGGCGGATCCGAGCGCGCCGGACGCGAAGCGGGGATTCCTCCTCGATCGCGGCGCTCCGCAAGGCCGCCGCGACGGCATCGAGCAACTCGGACGGCCGGACGGGTTTGACCAGGCACGAGGCAATGCCCAGGGACTGGCACTGCGCCGTGTTGTCGGCCGAACTCGCGGAACTGAGCATCACAATGCTCATGCTTCCAAGCTGCGCGTGGCGCCGGATCCACTCGGCCAGACAGAAGCCGTCGAGTTCGAGCAGCACTTCCTCGATGACCGCCAGCCGGAAGGGGTCGCTCAACAGGCATGACTCTTCCAACAGCGACATGGCCTCGCGCACGTCCGAGGCCGTACTGGGGCGCATGCCCCAGCGGGCGAACAGCTCCTCCAGGGCGTGGCGGTCGCTTTCATTGGCATCGACAAGGAGCACGCGGGCGCCGCGGACGATCGCCGGCGCCAGGCGCACCGGGGCCTTGCCGCGCTCCGCGCGGGGAAACCGGGCGGTGAAGCGAAAGACGCTGCCTTGTCCGGGCTCGCTGTCTACCCAGATCTGCCCGCCCATCAACTCGACCAGCCGGGAGCAGATCGCCAGCCCCAAGCCCGCGCCCCCGAACCGCCGCGTCGTGCTCGAGTCGGCCTGCTCGAATGGGGCGAACACCAGTTCCTTCTTGTCGCTCGGAATGCCAACCCCCGTGTCGGACACGGTAAACACCAGCGACACCTCGTCGTTCGGCTCGGGCTGGCACTCGACGCGAAGATGCACCTCGCCCTGGTCGGTGAATTTGACGGCATTGCCCACCAGATGGGCCAGCACCTGGCGCAGCCGGTTCCCATCGCCCACGACCGCTCGGGGCACCTCGGGGTCCACGTGGCAGGCCAGTTCGAGGCCCTTGCGGCGCGCCCGCAGCGAGAACGCATGGACCGCCTCGAAAAGCACTTCGCGCAGGTCGAACGGCGCGGAGTCCAACGCCAGCTTGCCCGCCTCGATCCGCGAAAAATCGAGAATGTCGTTGAGGATCGTCAACAGCGATTCGCCCGACTCCTGCACCACGGCAAGATAATCGCGTTGCTGGGGCAACAAGGGGGTGTCGAGCACGAACTCCGTCATCCCGATAATCGCGTTGAGCGGGGTGCGGATCTCGTGGCTCATGTTCGCCAGGAAAGCGCTCTTGGCCCGGTTGGCCGCCTCGGCGGCTTCCTTGGCGGCCTGGAGGGCCTCGGCGGCCTGCTTGCGCTCGGTGATGTCGCGCGAGATGCCGAACACGCCCACGATCCGGCCGTCCCGGTCGCGCAGCGGCATCTTCGTCGTGGCAGCCCAGGTGATCCGCCCGTCGGGCCATGTCTCCTTCTCCTCCTTGTCGAGAATCGGCACGCCCGTGCGCAAGATCTCTTGCTCGTCGTCCCTGGCCTGGCGCGCGTGTTCCTCGGCGAAGAAGTCGAAATCGGTCCGGCCGACCGCCTCGGAGGCACCGCCCAAGCCGAAGCGGCGAGCCAGGGCGCGATTGACCCGTAGAAACCGACTTTGGCAGTCCTTGAAATAGATGGAATCAGGCAAGTTGTCCATCAGCGCGTGGAGCAGCGACCGCTCGTGCTCCAGCGCCGCCTCGGCCTGCTTGCGGTGGGTCACGTCCCAGAAGACGACCTGGACGCCGACCACGTGGCCCGCCGTGTCGCGGACCGGCGACTTGCGCACCTCGACGTAGCGCGTCTGGCCGTCCTTCGCGTTCTCCTCAACCGTCTCGAAAACCTGCCCGGTCTTGAGCACCGTCTCGTCGTCGCGGCGGTACTTTTCGGCCAGCTCGGCAGGATAGAGGTCGAAATCCGTTTTTCCGGCGATTTCGTCCCACGTGCGGCCCACCAGGTCGCAGAACGAGCGGTTCGCGAAGACGAACCGGCCCTCGAGGTCCTTGCGGAGCACATGGACCGGCAGGTTCTCGACCAGCGAGGCGTAGAGGGCCTCGCCGTAGCGCTCGGCACGGCGCGCACGCCGGCGCATGGTCCGTTCCGACCTCCGGAGCACGAGAAACAGCGGTTGGATCGCCGCAATGCCCGCAAACAGCAGTACCGAGACCGCCAGCCCAAGCCACTCGCTCAACGGCCCGGCCGTGGCGGGCGGGTCGCTTTGGGCAGCCGCCACCAGCGCGGTCAGCCGCCAGATGGCCATCACGACCAACGAGGCGGCGATCAGGCTCCAGGCAGCGCTGCGGCCGGTAATGCGAATCAGCCGCAGGGCAAAGATCGCCGCGGCGAATTGCAGCGCGACGGAGGCCCCGAGAACCAACGTCATCCCCATGGGTTTCGCCTCGGGACGGACCAGCCCAGCCGAAGAGACAAGGTGGCATCTCGACGTTCGGAGGAGGACATCACCCCGTGCCAGAATAGCGCCGAAACCAGGCGCCGTCAAGAGGGCAACCTGCGGTTCGTTCCTCCCGCGTTCCGCCGGCGGCACCTGTCCACGATGCGGCGGTCGTGCTATGCTTGACCATTTGCCATCCGCACGAATGTCTCACCGCGAGGTTCCCCATGCCTTGGTTCTCGGAAACGGCGGAGCAAATCCCCTGGGACCGTCTGGAAGCGCTCATGGACCGCACGGCGGACGAAGCGCGCCGGCGTATGTGCCGCCGGCCCAAGCGCGTGCTGTTGCTGCCGCCCGACATCACCCGGGCTCACTCGGGCGCCGGCCGGCTTACCGAGATGCTCTACCACCATTTCGCCAAGGAGGCCGATTGCCACGTCATCCCCACCCTGGGCCAGCACGTGCCCCACACGCCTGAGCAGAACCGGCGCATGTTCGGCACGATCCCCAACCAGCGCATTCATGCCCACGACTGGCGCGGCGGGTGCGTGCGACTGGGCGAGGTGCCGGCTGATTTCGTCCAACAGACCACCGGGGGAGCGGCCGACTGGGCCATCCCCGTGGTTGTCAACCGGATGCTGATCGAGGAATCGTGGGACCTGGTGATCCACGTCGGACACGTCGTGCCCCACGAGGTGCTCGGCTTCGCCAACCACAATAAGAACTACTTCATCGGCTTGGGCGGCAAGGAGATGATCTGTGCCTCGCACATGGCGGCCGCCTGCTACGGCATCGAGAACAACCTGGGCACGCTCGTCACGCCGCTCCGCGCGTGCTTCAACAAGGCCGAGGAGGATTATCTGGGCCGGCTGCCCGACGTCTATGTCCAGCTCGTCATGGCCCGCAATGAGCAGGACGAACTGGTCCACACCGGGGTGTACGTGGGCGACGACCTCGACACCTATCTTCAGGCTGCCAAGCAGTCGCGTGCCGAGAATATCACGGTGTTCGACGAACCCGTCGCCAAGATGGTGTGCGTCATGCAGGCCGACGAGTTCGCCAGCACCTGGGTGGCGAACAAGGCGATCTACCGGACGCGCATGGCCCTGGCCGATGGCGGCGAGTTGATCATCATCGCCCCGGGCCTTGAGCGGTTCGGCGAACAACCCGAAGTCGATTCGATTATCCGCCGCTATGGCTATATCGGAACCCCTCGGGTGATGGAGGCGTGGCGTAACACCCTAGAGCTTCAAGACTTGGCTCACGCCACCGCGCATCTGATCCACGGCTCGTCCGAGGGGCGATTCTCGATCACCTACGCGCCGGGACACCTCGCCAAGGAAGACATCGAGCGAGTCAACTTTCGCTACGCCGACTTGAAAGAAACGCTCGCCAAGTACCCCCTCGACCAGCTTCGGGAAGGATGGAACGATCTGCCCAACGGCGAACGCGTGTTTTTCATCCCAACCCCTTCGGCTGGGTTGTGGGCAACCCGCGAGAAGCTTTTGGGAAGGAAATCCGGCGCGGTAAGCTGATCGCGTCGCCCTTCGCTTCGGGGACGACATGTCGGGTTTCGCGAAGGCGGACCGGGCGAACCGGTATAATACCTTCAAGTGCCGTTGGCAAAAAATCGACCTCCACGAACGCGCGCGGCAAGGACCGCTCGGCATTGACCTGCTGGCGCCATGGAACACCACGAGATTCTCAGTTGGCTGCGCGAGACGGACCAAGCCAGGCTGGCCGAACTCTGGCAGCGTGCCGACGCCACACGGCAGCTTTACGTCGGTGGTGAGGTCCATCTGCGCGGGTTGGTCGAGCTGTCGAATCATTGCGTGCGGCGGTGTGCGTACTGTGGTCTGCGGGCCCCGAACACGGCCGTCACTCGGTACCGGATGACCGCCGACGAAGTGCTCCAGTGCGCCCGGCTGGCCGAGTGGTTGGGATACGGTACCGTGGTGCTTCAGTCGGGTGAGGATCCCGGAATCACGCGTGACGGGATGGCGGAACTCATCCGCCGGATCAAGGCCCAGACGCGTTTGGCCGTGACCTTGAGCCTCGGCGAGCGCAGTGAAGACGAACTGGCTTGTTGGCGGGCTGCCGGGGCCGATCGTTACCTATTGCGTTTTGAAACGTCGAACCGGGCCCTGTACAACCGGCTCCACCCCCCGCGGCCCGGGAGCATCTCGGATCGTATCGCCCTGTTGGGGCGGATTCGCGCGTTGGGCTACGAGGTGGGAAGCGGCGTGATGATCGGCATCCCCGGGCAGACCTACGAGGACCTGGCCGGCGACATCGCCATGTTCGCCCGACTCGACCTCGATATGATCGGTGTGGGGCCGTATTTGCCGCATCCCGGGACGCCGCTGGGAGCCGTCGCGCGCCCGGCCGACGGCGACGAGGTGCCCAACAGCGAGTTGATGACGTACAAGGTGATCGCCCTGGCCCGGTTGGCGTGTCCCCGGGCGAACATCCCCAGCACCACGGCCCTGGCCACGCTCAACCCGCGCGACGGCCGCGAACTTGGGCTGGTGCGAGGGGCGAACGTGGTGATGCCCAACCTGACGCCCCCCAAGTACCGCGTCCACTACGAGATTTATCCCAACAAGGTTTGCCTCCGGGAAACGGCCGAGGGGTGCGCAAGCTGCCTCCACGCACGCATCCTTGCCTTGGGTCGCACCGTGGGCACGGGCCGGGGCGATTCGCCGAACCGCCGCGTCTGCCGCGAGCCGGTCGGCTCGTAGTCCGGCAGAAAAACAAGAAAGAAGATCGATCGCATGTCGTGGGTTGCCGATTCGCGAAAGCTCAGCGCCAGCGCCGTGGACTTCATCGACGAAGGGGACCTCGTGGCCCTGTTGAACCGCCGGGCGGATCCCGGTGAGGTCCGCGAGGTGATCGCCAAGAGCCTGTCCAAGGAGCCGCTGGCCGTCGAGGAAACCGCGGTCCTCTTGGCCGCCGACCAGCCCGAGCTGGTCGAGGAGATCTTCGAGGCGGCGCGCCAGCTCAAACGCGACGTCTATGGCAACCGCATCGTGCTGTTCGCTCCGCTGTACGTGGGCAACGAGTGTACCAACGACTGCCAGTACTGCGCGTTCCGCCGCTCGAACCGACAGCAGATTCGGCGCACGCTCGATGCCGAGGAGCTCGGGCAGCAAGTCGAGGCCCTGTTGCGCGTGGGCCACAAGCGGCTGATTCTCGTCTTCGGCGAGCACGCCCGGTACGACCCGCAGTTCGTTGCCGACTGCGTGCGGCGGGTGTATTCGGTGCGCATCCAGCGCGCGGCCCTCGCCTTCGCTTTCGCCAGTGCCCATCATCGCCTT
>DYLT01000445.1 GCA_020721945.1 Blastopirellula marina | reverse complement strand
CCCCCGCCGAATCCGCCGCCCATCATGCCGCCGCCGAATCCGCCGCCCATCATGCCGCCCATGCCGCCCATGCCCATGCCCCCCATGCCCATGCCCATACCGCCCATGCCCATGCCGCCCATGCCCATGCCCCCCATGCCGCCCATGCTCTGGATCGGCAGCACGAGGTCAGCCACGGGATAGACGCGGGTCGAAAGCCGGGTGCCGGCGTCCTCGGGCGTCGTGATCAACAAGACCTCGTTCTGAATGAGGTACGTGAGGTTCAAATCGCGGAGTATCAGCCGCAGCGCCGACCGCAACGACACGCCCTGGAGGTTCCGCGTGATCGCCGTGTCGGTGCCTACCCCGGCGTCTTCCAATGCCTTGTTGTCGAACTCGATGTTGATCTTGTGGTACTCCTCCAAGTACGCGATCACATCGGACAGGGGCGTCTCGGTGAAGTCGATCTTCGTCGGCTCCGACAGCGCCTCGTTGATCCTCTCCTCGGCCTTACCCGGCTTCGAGAGGCTCATCGACGCGTACTCCTTCTTGCGCTTCGCGCTAAGCTGGCGCCAGATCTCGGCGTCGGGGTAAACGATCGGCGGTTCGTCGGGGAACGGCACGTGCGACCGCTCGACCTGGTAGAGCGTGTCGACCACGCCGCGCTGCCGCGCAATGCGCAGCGCCAACGCGTCGTTCAAATACCCCACCGTGCGCGAACTCAAGATGGCCGACAGCGGCTCGGACGTGTCGGGAATGGTCTTCTGCGCCTCGATGGCGACCTCCTCGGCCGTGCGGTACTTGCCCTCGTCCATCAGCGAGACGAACCGCTCCATCATCTGGTTGACCTTGACTTGCCGCATCTCGAGGTTCTGCCGGAGCATCTCGCGCTCCTTGGCCGCGGCCTGGAGCTCGAGTGCCCGCTGGCGCGCGGCGAGCACCTCCTCGCGCCGTCGCGACATCTCGCGCAGCGCGGCCTGAAGCCGGCCATCGAGCTGCGAGCGCACGTCGGGGCCCAGGTCGGGCACGGTCCGCACGCGGTCCTGAAGGAGTTTCAGGGCCTGGATCGCCGCGTCGGGATCCGCCATCACCGCGGACCTCGCCTGAGCGATCGCATGATCGACGTCGGCCGTGATCGCCTGGCGAATGACCGCCCGCTCACGCTCGGCAGCCTGCACCAGGGCGCCCTCGGGCGGGACCGCCGGCCCCGCGAGATTCAAGTCGTCGGTCGGGGCCGCGGGTGCAGCCGGACTCGCCGGCGCCGGGCCTGCCGTCGGATGCGCGATGGGTCGCTTGGCCGCCGCCGCGGCCGCGATCGCTCGGGCCTCGTCGTTCATCGGGTCTTGACCCAAGGCGGCCTGGGCAAGCCGGGCCGCATGGTCGAAATCGTTCGTGCCGAGGGCTTGCGAGGCCAGCCGGGTCAACTCGGCCGCGCTGGCGCTGACCACCAGCGCCGCATTGCGCAGGCTCTCCCAGTCCGAAAGCGGAAGGCCCACGCCTCCCGTTGCCCGAGCCGCCGACACGATCCGCGGCAAGAAACTGTTCTCGTCGCGGACCTCGGCCGCGGCGATCTTCCACGCCAGCGACTGCTCGCCCGACGGGCCTTCGACCGTCAGTTTCACGTCGAACGGCCCTTGGCCCTTGAGCGTGCCGATCACGACGGCGTCGCGATCCGGGCGCAGGGGCGGGAGCCGCTTCGGCAGGACCTCGGAGAACGCGGCGGGCCAGGCCGCCGACTTGGGCCAAAAGACCGGGGTCCGCGCCGCGGCGGCCAACGCCTTGCCCGCCGTCTCGCCCGCCGTCTTGTCCGCGTCGCACACGAGGCCACCCGTGGCAGCCGCCAGATAACCGAGCACCTGCTGGTCGATATTCGCGCCGACCGCGTAGGCAATCACCGGGACCCGCTTGGCCACCAGGGCGCTGGTCAGTTGATCCTGCTTCTGGGGACCCAGAAGGTTCGCGCGGCTGGTCCCGTCGCCGAGATAGACGATCGCCTTGCCCACGCCGGCCTCGTCGGCCAACGCGCCGAGGGCGGTGGTCAGCGCCTTTTCGAGATCCGTCGAGCCGGCCGGCTCGCGCTGCTGGAGCTTGTCCAAGGCCGCCGTCACCTCCGGGCTGTTCGGCGCCACCAGCCCCTTGGTCAACGCCACCGTGTTCAGATCCGCGGCCAGCAGGTGGACCCGGTCGTTGGGGCCCAAGCTCTGAAGCAGTCCCTTCACCGCGCCGAGCGATTTCTCGCGGTATTCGCCGAACTGGGCCGCCGAGGTGTTGACGATCACCACCAGATCGTGCCGGGCCGCTGGGGCGCCTTGCGCCGGTTTCAAGCCCAGGGCGAAACAGTGGGTTCCATCGGGCTGGGCGAACGCGGCGAGCCGGGCTGCCTCGGGGCCCGCCTCCGCGCCGGCGGTACTCGCGGCCATCATCGCCGCCGCGAGCATTGCCATTGGCACCAAGCACCACGGAAGGGGACGCTGACTGGACATGAATCGAGTCTCCGACACGAGCAACTAGGGCGTGAAGGCATCGTGTTCCGTAGCGATCGCCCGGACACGCACTGAAATCGTCAACAGACTATGGACGCTCCCTAAGTACGCTCATTCTAGCTACGCTTCCCACGTTTTGCCAACGAAAAACCCGCTTTTCAACGATTTCCCCGCACGACCCCGCACGACCCCAACGAATGTCCCGAACCGTCGCCACGATGGGTAGAGCCACTCGTTCAGGTGGATTCGCCACACCCCGAAACGCCAGCGACCCAAGCGCCAACCCGACGCTTGGGTCGCAACACATGATTAGAAAAGAAGTTGCGGCACTGGTTCCCCTCGGCCGCACGGGTGTCTTCGATAGAAAACGAGGGACTCACCAGAGGTTGCCGTCGGGGCGGGCGAACTTGCTGGCGGCACGGGCTGCC
>DYLT01000444.1 GCA_020721945.1 Blastopirellula marina | reverse complement strand
GCCGCGGTCCACTTCCACGGCGGCATGTCGGCGGCGTCGGCCGCGAGCGAGCGTTGGTCGATGGCGCTAGTGTGCATGGCGAATCCTCCGCCGGACCCAGTGCTTCAATCCGGTTCCGGCCAGCCAGAGCTGGTGACGCAATCGGGAAACGCGACGAGAGGGCGCCGCGCGGATCTCGATCGTCTCGCACGGAACCGCCCCCCAAGTCGCTTTGTACGGTTCGTCGCCGCGGAGGAAATCGAGCGCGCCGGTGCCGCGATCCAGAGCGAACCGGACCAGGGCATAGTGGCCCAGGTGGCCGGGGCACTCGTTCAATCGCGCGACGTCGACCCCCGCCTGGTAGGCGTATACGGTGTTCTCGCCGAGCAGGGCATAATCGACCGCCACGGGCTGCCCGTTCTTCTCGATCGAGAGCAACAAGAGCTTTCCGTCGGCCCATAGCGCGGCCGTCACGTCGCGGTGGAAGGCCACGAACCGCTCCGATTCGAAGCAGGTCCGCTGGCCCAATTGGCGCCGTCGCTGCCGCTGAAAGGCGACGAGTTGGGCCAACAGCGGCGCGAGTTCTTCGGGACGCTCCGCGCGCCGCGCCGCGGCGCGGCCCTGCACGAAATCCTGCTCGAGTTTGCGAAGCCGCCGCCGGTGGTTTTTCGACGACTGGGCCAGGTACGCGTCCCAGTCGTCCGGCAGGTCGATGCGCCAACACGGCAAGCCGGGCCGGCAGTGGACCACGTTGCCGAGGGTCTCCAGACGCGCCGCAAGCCGCGCGATCGCGCGGTCGTCGCGGTCGACCGCGGTCAGCTCCAACAAGTCCCACCGGTCGCAGCGCAGGCCCGGCACCCGGTCGCGGCCGGCCGCTTCGGTGAGCCATTGGGCCACGGCGTCGGCGACCGGCTCGTCCCAGCCCGGCTCGCATAGCAGCGACAGGTATTCGGAACAGACCTCACCCGAACCGAGAAATCGCAGGACGCGGCCGCGCGCCAGGCTGCGCGCGCCATGCCATGGGGCCAACCCCACCAGGCGGCCTGACGGGGTAAAGACCCCCAACACATAGAGGGACGACGAGCCGTTGGCCGCCGCGTCGCCCCCATAGTGGCGCCACCAGCACGATTGCCACGCCCAGCTTCGGAACGGGATGCCGCCCGACAGCCGATCCCATTCGTCAGCCAAGGGCGCAAGGGTCGCCCAATCGGCATAACGCACGACGTGCAATTCGCAGGGAAGATCCGATCGGCTCATGGCGAGTGCTCGCGGCGGAGGCAGGAACATGTCGGATGGCGTCGGCCAGAAAGAACAGGTCCTTCGCGCGACCGCTTGGAAGTCACCTCAACTCTGGGTTACGGCGGGCGCGATGCAAGTGGGAATCGCCCAACGTTCCGCGCACCGCACGGGCAGATCGGGCGGGCTGTAGCGGGGACTATCCGGCCCCCCGGCGAGCCATCGGGCCCATGCCGTTGACGCCGGGCAACGTGGGTTGCCTCGAGGCAACACGCGGTTCGCAATCGGCGGCGGCGGCCAAGCGGGGCGCCGCGGCCGGCGCGGCGACGCAATCGCTTTGCCGCGCAAGGCTTGCGCAACGGCCGTCGGCCGACCACGGCCCCAAGGGTCCGCCCGGCACTTGCTTTGCTCCCTCGTTCCGGCAACCTGAGGCGTCCCGTCCGGCGACTGCGGCCGGATTCGCCCGGTGATCTCGCCACCGACTTGAAGGTCCGACTCGATGAATCCACTCTCGCCGATGGTTTCCAGCCCCCGCGAGATTTTCGCATGGCTCGCTTCCTACCGTCGCCGCTGGATCGTGCCCGCGGCGATCGTCACCGCGTTGGCCGCGCTCTATGCGGTGGCGCGGCCCGGCGTCTGGGAGGCCTCGCAGGCCCTGGTCCTCCGCAACGAGGCGGCCGGCACCGAAGAGGCGGTCGGCAAGTTCGCCCAACCCGAGCAGATGAAGACCGTCCAAGAGACGCTGCTGGAGTTGGCACGAAGTCCCCGGGTACTTTCCCAAGCGCTCGACGAGGTGGGACCGCCGGCCGGATACCGCGGGGTAGATCGCTGGCCCACGCCCGACGATGTCGCCGAGCTGCGCGAGGCGGTCAAGCTGGTGCCACCGAAGGGAGCCGAGTTCGGCAAGACCGAGGTCTTCTACGTCAAGGTCCGCGACCGCGACCGTCGCCGCGCGTTGGCCCTCGCCTCCGCGGTGTGTGCGCGGCTGGAAGCCGAATTCCAGTCGCTCCGCGACGCCCGGGCCAAGAGCATGGTCGAGGAGCTGGAGAAGGCCGTCCATCTGGCATCGGCCGACCTCCACGAGGCGACGAAGCGCTTGACGCAAATCGAAACCGAAGTGGGCAGCGATCTGGCCGAACTGCGGCTGTTGTGCGAATCGAACTCGGGCGAAAGCGCCCTGCGGCGCAGTGCGACCGAGATCCGCAACGAGTTGCGCCAAGCCCAGGCAGCCGTGAAGTCGCACGAAGAGCTTCTGGCGATCCTGAGCGAGGCCCGCGCCACCCCGGGGCGCCTCGTGGCCATGCCCCAGTCGCTGCTCGAGTCGCAGCCGGCTTTGAAGAGGCTCAAAGACGGCCTGATCGACGCGCAGCTCAGCACCGCCCAACTCCAGGGGCGGATGTCGGAGGAACACCCCCTGGTGATCGCCGCCCGGACCTCCCAGGCGGAAATCGACCGACGCCTGGCCGAGGAATTGGATCGCGCCATCGCCGGCATCCAGGCCGACCTCCGCATGAACCAGAAGCGCGTGGCCATGCTCGAGGCGCAACTGGCCGGTATCACGGGCCAGCTTAACCGGCTGGCCGCTATTCGGGCGCCGTATGCGAACGAGGTCGCCGAGACGCGCAAGCGGAGCGAATTGCTCGAGCGCGCGGTGCAGCGGCTGGCCGACGCCAGGG
>DYLT01000443.1 GCA_020721945.1 Blastopirellula marina | reverse complement strand
CGAAGGCGATCGGGGCCCGCGCCTTGACCGAGTCGTAGCTGGCGACGCCCGCGTGCGGCGAGCCGCCGTAGATTTCCTGGTCCCAGTGGACCAGAACGCCGTTGTGGAACATCGTGATTCGGGCGGGCGATTCGACCTTCCCGTCCTGGCCGAACTTCGGTGCCCGATACACGATGTCGTACACCTCCCATTGGCCCGGCTTGCGGCAGGCGTTCACCAAGGGCGGCGTCTGGGCGTAGATCGCGGCGGCCTGGCCATCGGGGTAGATCTTGGTCCGGTACGAGTCGAAGATCTGCACCTCGATCGAACCGCCTAGCAATACCCCGTTGTTCCCGTGATTCCAGACGCTCTCGGGCTGCGCAAGCGGCACCCACCACTCGACATGCAGTTGGCAACTGCCGAACTCCTGCTTCGTGGCCATGGGCCCCTCGGTCGCCACCAGGCAGCCTTCCTCGACTTTCCACCGGGTCGGCTTCCACGCCGACAGGTCCTTGCCATCGAACAAGACCACCGCGTCGGAAGGCGGCTGGTTCGGCCGATCGGACCCACAGGCGCCGGGATCGACTTTCTTCGGCGCGGGCCGGTCCGGATCGTGGACATGATACCCCGACCACGGTTGAATCGGCGTGTCCTTGTAGCCGAACACGCCCGAGCCATCCTTGGCCTGGACCACCTTATGGGCCTGGGCGAAGGCCGAGGACGCCAGAGCGAGGATCGCGGCGACAACCAACGGGGCAACGATGCGGTTCATGGCAAGCTTCTCCGGATCCGCGGAACTCGTCAGGTGATCTTCCGCCCCATACTAACCCGAAGCGCTAGCGAGGGCAAACGTCTTCGACCCTCGCTGGCGCGTGGCGGGAGGGTTCCAGGCCCTCGCTCGCGCGTCGGGCTAGTGTTGGGGGAGGACGGCGAACTTGTGGATCGTGGTCTGTCGGTACGTCTCGCCCGGTCGAAGCAGGGTCGAGGGAAACTTCGGCTCGTTCGGCGCATTGGGGAAGTGCTGCGTCTCGAGACACACTCCGCGGCGATTGCCCGTGTATAACTGCCCCCCCGGTTGCGTGGTCCAGACCTCCATGGTGCGGCCGCTTTGCGGCTCGGTAACCAGGGCCGCGCGCGAAAGCCGCTCGTGCGCCTTCTTGTTGAGCACATAGCAGTCGTCGTAGTGCTTGCGCGGCACCTGATCCGAGCGTGAACCGATGGTCATGGGTCGGGTGAAGTCCATGGGCGTGCCGCGCACGCCGCGGATCTCGCCCGTGGGGATCAGGAACTCGTCGGCCGGCAGATAGTGGTCGGCCTCGAGCTGGAGAACATGCCCCATCACGTCCTGGCTCTCCGCGCCCGCGAGGTTCCAATACGCGTGGTTGGTGAGGTTCACATGGGTAGGCTTGTCGGTCGTGGCGGTGTAGTCCATGACCAATGCGTTTTCGTTGGAGAGCTTGTAAAACACCTCGACCTGAAGCGTGCCGGGATAGCCGGCATGGCCGTCGGGGCTCACCAGCCAGAGGCGCACGCCGGCCGCTTGCGAGTCGGCCCAGGGCTCGGCCTTCCATACCAGCGCCTGGAACCCGCGACGACCCCCGTGAATGTGGTGTTTGCCCATGTTGCGTTCCAGCGAGTACGCGACCCCGTCGATGACGAACCGGGCCCCGGCAATGCGGTTGGCGTACCGCCCCACCACGGACCCAAGGAGCGGATGCCCCTTGAGGTACTCGGCCAGCGAGTCCTTGTGCAAGGTGATGTCGTCGAGCTTTCCATGGCGGTCGGGGGTACGTACCGTCACGAGCGTGGCCCCGAGGGTCATCACGCGCGCCTCCAGGCCGGAGGCGTTCCGAAGGACGTACAGATCGACCTCGTCGCCGTCTGCCGTCTTGCCAAAGGCTTCTTTGCGTACTTCGGGCGATCGGGATTCTCCAGCCAAAACGCGAGCCTCCGGCATGGCGCCCCCGATGCACTCCACCAGCCACGCCACCAACCACGCCGCGATGAGCCAACCATCTTGGGGCCACGTTCGATGGGTGCTCATGTCCGGTCCTCGATGGATGAAGGTGCGGACGCTTGGGGCGGGTCGTCGCGGCCGCGGGCACAAGGAAACGCAAGCAAGCCGCTCTGCTTCCTGCCGCGTCGTACGGTATGATGGAAAGGGCCGATCCACGGGATCAAGCCGTTGGTTCCTGGCGATCCCTAGCGTACCACGCCGCGCGGCGGCGTCAAGCCGACGCCGCTGGCGTTGGGCCGAAGGCGGCGTCCCTGGTGTCGCGCGGTGCGCCGCCGGGAGCGGGCCCGTCGCCGCCAACGAATATGTCCCCAGGGTTCCATCGCGAGGACCTGCTGCAATGCCCAGAAAATGGTCGCCCCAAGGGGCCGGTCGAGCGATGCTTTTTGCGATTCGGTGGCCGATCGTGTGGGCGGGGTTGCTCCACGTCGTGCCGCTTTGCGCCGCCGAGTCGCCCGCCGCCGGGCCGGCCGAGTACGCGATCGTCGTCACCGGGAGCGAGATTCTGTCGGGCGCGTACGCCGACAGCCATACCCACTTCATTACTCGGACCTTGCATCCGTTGGGTTGGCACTGCGCCGGGTCGATCACGGTGGACGATCGGGCGGAAGACATCAAGGCGGCACTGCGGTTCGCGTCCGGCAAGGGGCGCCTGGTGATCGTCACCGGCGGCTTGGGCCCGACCGACAACGACGTGACGCGGCGGGCCCTCTCCGAGTTCACGGGCATTGCGCTTCGTGAACATCCCGAGGCGCTTGCCGACATGGAGCGCAGGTTCAACACGCCCCGCGATCAATTGCGGCCGAACCTGCGCCGCCAGGTGCGCGTTCCAGAGCGGGGCGGGGACTTGAAGAACGCCAATGGCACCGCGGTGGGACTGGTTTTCGAGTCGCCCGAGA
>DYLT01000064.1 GCA_020721945.1 Blastopirellula marina | reverse complement strand
CGCGCGCGGCCGCGCGCCCGAGGATCGCCAACGCCAGGACCGCCACGAGATGGTGAACGCTTCGATTCATGATCCGGCTTGCAGAAACGGCCCTTCCTTGCCCCCTGAACGCCCAAAACCTACGGCTCCGGGAACTCGACCTCGGCCGTCACGGGAAAATGGTCCGACGGGTACCGGCCGTCGCGCTGGTCGTGCACGATGTCGGCAGCCAGGGTCCGCACCGAGGGACTGGCCAGCACGTAGTCGATCTTCGCGCCCGTCCTCGATCCACCAAACCCATGATAGGTGCCGACGAGGTCACCCTCGGGATGGACGGCCCGGTAGGTGTCGACGAGCCGCGCGGCAGCGCCGGGAACCACGCCCGTCAGATAACCCATGGCCCGGGACGTTTCGCCAGAGTTGAAGTCGCCGAGCACGAGCACCGGTTCGCGCCGCGCCCGGCGCGCGATCCGCTCGGCCAGGGCAGCCGCGCTCTTGACGCGAGACGCTTCGGATAGGTGATCCAGGTGCGCGTTGTACACGTAGATCCCCCGTCCGCTCTCCTTCTCGACAAACCGGCCCCATGTGATCACCCGCGGAATCCGGTTGCCCCAACCGGTCGAGCCGGGCACGTCGGGCGTGTCCGAAAGCCAAAACGTGCCGTGCTCGGCCGGGTCGAGCGACCACCGATGGTGCCGGTAGAACAGCGGAACCGCCTCGCCGGAGTGCGCGTCGGCCTCGCGCGAGCGGCCGATGTGGTGGTACTCGGGCAAGGCCCCCGAGAGGAAAGCGATCTGCTCGGGCCACGCCTCTTGGATGCCCACGAAGTCGCTGGCGCGATGACGGATCAACTCAGCGACCATCGCCGACCGCCGCGGCCATGCGTTTTCGCCATCGTCGACCCGACTCAGGCGAATGTTGAACGTCATCGCCTTGACGCGCAAGGGCCCGGCGCAACCCACCCCACCCCAACGCACCAACCCCAAGAACACGAACACAAGGCACAAGCCGCCGCGCAATCCTCTCATCCGGCGATCCTCCGTGGGCCTGTCGCGGCGCTGCGACCGAACATCTCGCGGCACCGCAACATCCTTCCCAGATTATCAAAACCGCCGGACCGAGGCAAGCGGGCTGCTACCCGACCGCCGATGGCGAATAGCCGTACCGGGTGAGGAAAGCTGCCCAGCGCCGCGCGATGCGCTCGCGCGTCTCGGGTGCGATGTCGTACCGGTTGCGTTGGTAGTCGGCCTGACTGGCCACGTACTTCTCGATCCCGGGCAGGGCCTTGTCGAACTCGCCCAAGTTCAGCTCGTCGTACACGCGGCGCATTTCGCCCACGGGGTCCGCAACGAGTTGCTCGTACCGCACCTCGCAGAACTGCGACGCGGGGATCAAGGTACGGTCGCGCTCGAACGCTTCGTACATCCGACAGAGCGTGTCGAAAACCCGGTCTTCCAAATCCCTGTAGTGAGGGGTCTGTAATCCCTGGTCGCGGTAGAGCCGCTTCCAGAGGTTCACGGTAGAAGCGAACAGAACGATCGGGTCTCGCACGATGTGGACGAATCGGGCTTTGGGGAAAAGCTCCAGAAGGGCCTTGACCCGGCCCGTGTGCGGAGGCGACTTCAGCACGATCCGCCCGGGGCGCTGCATGGTGACACACTTGAGAAACCACAGGAAGCGCCGCTTCCACTCGTCCAATTTAGGGCGCGGCACGCCATCGAAGGTCAGATACTCCGGGTCGTGCGGCGGCTCATTCGGGAACGCCATGCTCAGGTAGGGCGAGGGCAAGCCCATGTTGCACAGCGCGAACTCGTCCTCCTGCGGTCGATCCCATCCGACCGGCATGTTGTCCATCGGCCGTTGCATGGGCATGATGGCGTTGAGAATCGGCGGCAGCGCGCGCCCAGTCAGCGCGAAGTGGTTCGGGGCAAAGCACGCATAGGTGGTGGGAAACGTGTGCCGCGGGTCTTGGACAAGCAGCTCGTGGAGTAACGTCGTGCCCGAACGCCAATGGCCGATGATGAAAAGCGGCTCCTCGCGGATCTCGATCGCCGCGATCTTGCGTCCATAGAGCGCCTCCTGAATCAGCCACAGGAGGGAGTTCAGCAAGCTACACAGGCTCACGATCAAGGCCATTCCCCATCGGCGTGGGGTTATGCGAAACCGGTTGCGCGCCAGTAGCCCAAACCACGCGCTGATGTTCATGCCATCCCAGAACCGTGGGATCCAGGGGCGGTCCTTGTAACCGCCGGACGGTGACCTGGACTCGACCGGTCTTGACGCGTTATTCACATCAGCCATGACTCGACCATCCAAGAGCAACAACGGTATTCGCGGGATTTGAGTAAGCTTGCCAGGTTGTGCCGAGGAATGCGGACCCCCTGTATGGGTGATGCCACTCCGTTGGATCCTACCCAAGAACGCGGCATTCTCTGCTCATTCTATCGAAAGGCCGCATCTTTCGCCGCTGCGGCCATTCGCTCCCCGGTGGCTCGCAGGGCCGCGCGCATCTGGCCTACGAGTTCCAGGGCTCCGGCGCGTCCCACGACGCGGTTCAGTTGCACTCCATCGGGGGAGATGAATTGGATCGTAGGGTATCCTCGGATGCCGAAGTCGCCACAGGTTTCGGACTCCTCGTCCGCATCGACGAGCACGCACACGAATTCTCGCGACAGACGCACCACTTGGTCGTTGACGAACGCCTCTCGCTGCATTTCGTGACAGAAACGGCACCACTTGGCCGTGAAAAACACCAGCATCGGCTTCTTTTCGAAGCGGGCCCGCTGGTATCCCGCGGCGTAGCCCGAAACGAACTGCACCCCTCCGTCACTCCCCTGGGGATCTAAGCAGCGCAACTCTGAAGGGTTAGGTGTTGTAGCGGTGTTGGCTTTGGCCGTCGCTGGAGCCGAATCCGAGCCCGGCGGCGGGGTCGAGTCGCAACCGATGCAGACGAGGAGCGGTAAGATACTCAACCACCAAAGGTTATCGCGAAATGGCATCCAGAGAGCCCCTCCGTGGGCGCGAAACAAGCCACCAAGTGTGCGAACAATGGCGCGCGGCCGGTCTGTGGCAGCCGGCAGCGCCGGTCGAACAAGAAGTCCAGCGTAATCGAAAACGGCTGGCCAGGTCCACACCGAAATTTCGTCAAGGGCTCTTATGGTCCGGGGGGGCTGGCGAGTTGAACCCGCCCCCGCCCGGCACCCCGGCGTCCAGGAGCCGGAAACCGACCTGGACAATCGACCCGTATTTCGTTACCTTCCCCCGACTCTTCTACCACCACTTGTCGCAGACCGTTTTCAGGCGTTCCAGCGCGTCCGGAGACACGGATGGCCTCAGGCGTCCTGCCGCGCCATGGTGCGGCGTCCCCCCCAGTACGAGTGCAAGACCTGATCCTGCCGATCGGGCTCATCGCCAGCGTGCTGGTGATCCTCGTACCGTTGCCTCCGGCCCTGATGGACGTGCTTCTCTCGTCCAATATCACCGTGGCGGTGATCATGTTGCTGACCACGGTGTACGTCAAGACGCCGCTGGAGTTCAGCATTTTTCCGTCGCTGTTGCTGGCGACCACGCTGTTTCGCCTGGTGCTCAACGTGGCGACAACCCGCCTCATTCTGACCCGGGGCGGCGTGGCCGGCATGGAGGCAGCCGGGGGGGTAGTTCAGAGTTTCGGCGAGTTTGTGGCGGGCAACGACATCGTGGTCGGGTTCATCCTCTTTGTCATCATCGTGGTCATCCAGTTCGTGGTAATCACGAAGGGGGCCACGCGCATCAGCGAGGTCGCGGCCCGGTTCGCCTTGGACGGCATGCCCGGCCGCCAAATGGCCATCGATGCCGACCTCAACGCGGGAATCATCGACGAACACGAGGCCCAGCGGCGCCGCCAGGAGATCACCCGGCAGGCCGACTTTTTCGGGGCGATGGACGGTGCCAGCAAGTTCGTACGGGGCGACGCCATTGCGGGCATCGTCATCACCCTGATCAACGTGGTCGGTGGGCTGCTTATCGGCGTGCTCGAGGCGGGCATGCCCCTGCGCCAGGCCGCTTCGGTCTTCACCAAGCTCACGATTGGCGACGGCCTGGTCAGCCAAGTGCCGGCGTTCCTGATCTCCCTGGCCGCCGGACTCTTAGTCACCCGGAGCAGCCACGAGGTCAATCTTCCGGGCGAGTTCCTCAAGCAACTCTTTGCCAGGCCACAGGCCCTGGCGGTGGCAGGGGCCTTTCTCAGTGTCTTGATCTTCACCAATCTACCCAGAATACCGCTCTTCGTCCTTGGAACGGGCTGCTTCGGCTTGGCGATCATTCTCTCGCGTCGAACGGCACAGGTTCAAGCCGCGGCTGAAGCCCAAAAGAAGGCCGAAGAGGCCAAGCCGCCCGCCGAGCGCGTCGAAGACTATTTGCTCGTGGACCCCATGGAGTTGGAGATCGGGGTCGGCCTGATTCGACTGGCCGATCCCAAACGAGGCGGTGACCTGTTGGACCGCATCCAACGGATCCGTCAGAACGTGGCCGCCGAGATCGGCATCATTCTGCCCAAGGTACGCATCCGCGACAATTTCCACCTCGACCAACAGCAGTATCGCGTGAAGATCGCGGGCATGCCGGTGGCCACCGGCAGCGTTCGCCCTGAACTGCTGTTGGCGATCGACTCGGGGATGGCCACGGGCAAGGTGCCGGGCGAGCCCACCAAAGAGCCTGCGTTTGGCACCCCGGCCCTTTGGATTTCTCCGGAAACCCGAGAACAGGCCGAGATGTACGGCTACACGGTCGTCGAGCCGAGCGCCGTCGTCGCCACGCACTTGACCGAGACCATTCGCCGGCACGCCGACGAGATCCTGACGCGGGACGCCACGAAGCACCTGCTCGACGAGTTGAAGAAGACCTCGCCCGCGGTGGTCGACGAACTGATGCCCGGCCAGATGAAGGTCGCCGAGGTGCAGCAAATCCTCCAGATGCTGCTCCGCGAGTTCGTGCCGATCCGGCAGTTGGGCACGATTCTGGAGGCGCTGGGCGATTTCGCCGGGCGCACCAAGGACCCCATCGTGCTGACCGAGATGGTCCGGGCGCGCCTGGCCCGGACGCTATGCACACGGTATCGCGATCCGAACAACACCCTGCACGTGGTGACGCTCGATCCGGCCCTGGAGGACCGGATCCGAGCGGGGTTCGAGCACACCGATCGGGGGCTTTTCCTCCGCATGTCGCCGGCGGCCGTCGAGGCGACATGCCGGGCGATCGCCTCGGGGGTCGAGAAGCTGACCCGAAGCGGCTTTTCGCCGATCGTGCTGGTCAGTCCGCAGATTCGTGCGGCCCTTCGGCAGATGACCCATGCGCACCTGCCCGACCTCATCGTGCTCAGTTACAACGAGATCACCCGGGATACAAAGATCGAATCGGCGGCAATGGTCAGTGACGCGAAGTAGTGCGTGGCTTGCGGCCTTGCTGGTCCGTTGGGAGCCTTGCCCCGGACCGAAAACGGCGGAAAGAAGGACAAGGGACGACCGACCATGGACATCCGGACCTACCGAGCGGCGACGATGTACGACGCGCTGGCGATGGTGCGGCGCGAACTGGGGCCCGATGCGGCGGTGTTGCACACGCGGGAGGTGCGCCCGGGCGGTCTGTTCGGTTGGCTCCGGCGCGCGCGGCAAATCGAGGTGACCGCCTCGGCGGGTGTGAACGTGCCAAGCCGCCTGCCCCCGCGTGCCGAGGCCGAGCCGATCGTCCCGCGGGAACCCGACCCGATCGCTCCGCCGCGCCGGACCCCCGCCGCCCCGCTGCCCCCGGCTGGCTTCTCCGACGAGGTCAAGGGCCGGTTGAGCGACCTCCAGGCGATGGTGCAAGAACTCTGCCGGCAGTCGCGCAAAGGCGGGCAGCGCGACCTGCCCGAGACGCTCTTCCGCCTCTTCACCGACTTGATCGAGGCCGACCTCGACGAAGACGCGGCCCGCGACCTGGTCGAGCGGGTCCGCTCCGAGGCCTCCGATGCCGAACTCGCCGATCCCGTGCTCGTCAAGGCCCGGGTCGCGCGCATGCTGGAAAGCGAAATCGTCACCCTCGGGCCGATCTCCGTGGTGCCGGGCAGGCGGCGGCTGGTGGCGATGGTCGGGCCGACCGGCGTGGGCAAGACGACCACCATCGCCAAACTCGCCGCGATCTACCGCCTCAAACAGAAGCGAAAGGTCGGCCTGATCACCGTCGACACCTACCGCATCGCCGCGGTCGAGCAACTGCGAACCTACGCCGACATCATCGACCTCCCCATGCAGGTCGTCTCGACGCCTCGCGAAATGCGCGAGGCGGCAAGGAAGATGGACGACCTGGACCTGGTGCTCTTGGACACCGCGGGGCGGAGCCCCAAGGACGGCATCAAGATCCAGGAACTCCGGGCCTTCCTCACCGAAGCCGCCGCCGACGAAGTTTATCTCGTCCTCAGCGCGGTCGCCGGGGCCAAAACCCTCGCTCAGACCGCCCAACGCTTCGCCGCGGTGGGAACCACGGGATTGATCCTGACCAAGCTCGACGAAGCCACCGGGCTGGGACACCTTCTGCCGCTGTTGCGCGCCAGCCGTCTTCCGTTGGCCTACCTGACCAACGGCCAAAACGTTCCCGAGGACATCGAGGTCGCCCATGCGGGCCGGTTCGCCCGCCTGATTCTCGGCATGGAGGCCGCAACCACGTGATCCGCATCGACCAGGCTCACGATTTGCGCCGGCTGGTCCAGCAGGCCAAGGACGCCGCGCCGCCGCAGGCGAGTGTGCGTCGCCTGATTGCCCTGGCTGGCGCCAAGGGAGGCGTCGGCACGACCACGCTCGCCTTGAACCTCGCCCTGGTCCTGGCAGACCGGGGCCACTCGGCGGTGCTCGTCGACGCCGACTCCGAGGGTCCTGGCGTGGCGGCCTTGTGTCGCCTGCGCGAACGAGCGGTCCTCGCCGACGTGCTGGCCGCGCGGCGCACGGTGGCCGAGTCGCTGGAACCTGGTCCGGCCGGCCTGCTCGTGCTGCCCGGCGGAGCGATCCGAGATCGCCTGGCAGGCGAGGTTCCGCCCGATCCTCAGCGCCTGATCCAGCCGTTACGGACGCTCGGCCCCGCAGGCGGGGTAGGCGTGGTCGATTCGGGCAATGGCGCGGGGCGCTGGGCCGAGTCGTTTCGCCGGTCGGCGGACGTGGTCCTGATCGTGACCACCCCCGACTCGGCCGCGGTCCTCGGCGCCTATGCCGCCGTCAAACGACTGACCGATGGCCGGGAGCATCCGCAGGTGAAGCTGGTGGTGAACATGGCTGGCACGCGCGAGGCGTCCCAGGCCACCCACGCCCGCCTGGCCAGGGCCTGCCGCCGGTTCATGGGGTTCTCGCTGGACCTGCTCGGCCACGTGCCGCCCGATCCAGCCGTGCCCGAGGCAGCCGAAGCACAACATCCGCTGGTCTTGGCCGCTCGTCATGGTCCGGCGGCCCGCGCGATCCGGCGGCTGGCCGGCAAGCTGCACGACGAGTCCCCGGCCGCGCGCCCCCTACACCATGCCGATTGCGATCATCCGCTCTGGGCGGAACCGTTACGGCAGGCACCGCGTGCCCAACCGCGGCAAATTGTTTCAAGCGGGCTGCGGCAATAGCCGATATGAACGAACAATCTGGGCAGCCGACCTTATGTTAAACTGCACCGGATGCATCGGATGTACGGGCTGCCCGGGAGAGGATTGTGGCTCGCATCTACGCCGGGATCTTGGGCCCTCTGGCACTGTCGACCACGCTGGCGCACGGTCTGATTCACGGGCGCCCGGCGGATGCCATTCTTGGGTCCGCCGTGGCAAGCCTCTGGATCTTCGCCGCGCTGGGATGCGTTGCCGGCTGGGTCGCTGGGTCCATCCTCGAGGAGGCGGTCCGCTCGCGGATCGCCAGGGAATCGGCCCCCGAGTAAAAGGCCGCCAACCCCGTACCCCCCGCCGCACGCCGATGCCGAGAGGGAACTCGTAATTCCGGTGCATTGAAGCGCCCTCAGGGAGGAATGCATGGCAACCCTTCTTGCTCCGGAAGACGTGGAGCAACTGTGGATCGAGTTCAAGAAGGACCCCACGAACCAGGAACTGCGTAACCGGCTCGTCGAAATCTACTTGCCGCTGGTCAAGTACAACGGCGAGCGGATCTGGGCCCGGCTTCCCGAGGGAGTGGAACTCGACGACCTCATCTCTGCAGGCGTCTTCGGGTTGATGGACGCCATCGACGCCTTCGACCTCTCGCGCGGGGTGAAGTTCGAAACGTATTGCGTCCCGCGCATCCGCGGCGCAATGCTCGATGAGCTCCGCACCATGGACTGGGTCCCGCGCCTGGTTCGCTCCAAGGCCAGCAAGCTCAACGAGGCGATAAAAACCCTCGAAGCCCGCCTGGGACGCCAACCCACCGAAAACGAACTGGCCGAAGAACTGGGCATCAGCATCCAGGAACTCGAAAAAATGATGCTCGATGCCAGCGCCGTCAATCTCATCAGTCTGAACAAGAAGTGGTACGAGACCGACAGCTACAAAGACGTGCGCGAGATCGACATCCTCGAAGATAAAAAGGGCGAAGACCCCACCAAGCGCATTCAGAAAGCCGATCTCATGCGCCTGGTCACCAAGGGGCTCAACCGCAACGAACGGCTGATCATCATCCTCTACTACTACGAAGAACTCACCATGAAGGAGATCGGCGCCACGTTGGACCTCTCCGAAAGCCGTGTCAGCCAGATGCACAGCGCGATCGTCCAACGCCTCCAAAACCAATTGGCCAAACGCCGGCCCGAGTTTGGCGTGTGACCGACCCCCAAACTCCAATTCCGCGCATTCCCCGACCGCGCGCAAGCACCTCGACCGATGGGTCCTTTGCAGCCGCGCTCAACAGCAACCGGGGATTGCGGCGTATACGCATCGCGCGGAGCTGTCGCTTCCCGGCGCTACGAGGCTCTGCACGCACGCGACAACCGGTTCGTCGCGTTTTGGCCCGAAGCGTTGCCCGGGGGTGCGGAGCACCCACGCGACGTGCGGCGGCCTACCCTGCATCACGGCAGGTCGTCGGCGATCTTCTCGATCTGACCCCGGGCAACGACCAGCAGGGCGCCGCCGAGGACGACGACGATCCCGCCGATCATCTCGACCGCGCTGAGCCGCTCGGCAAGCAACAGGGCGGCCGCGAGGTACGTGACGAACGGCGTGATCAGCATGATGCCGCTGGAGACGACCGGCCCGAGCCGATGAATGCCCCGATAGTAGAGCACATGGCCGAAGGCGATCCCGATCAGGGCCGAGCCCATCAACAGGCCCCACAGATCGAGGCCGATCGCGCCGAGATCGCCGATACGGCCCAACAGCAGCATCAGGGCGACCAGGGCGGCCGAGGTGTAGATGCTGATGACGGCGAAGCTCTCGCGCGCGGTGTAGGCGGCCATCCAGTAGCGCACACTGACCGCGTAGCCACCCCAAGCCAGCGAGGTGGCCACGAGGATCGCCATGCCGATCCACGATTCGGCCGCGCCGTCGCCGAGCTTGTCGACAAACATCAGAACCACCCCGGCGACGCTCAACAGGGCGCCGATCCAGAAGGCTGGCTGGCGGGCCAGACGCCGCTCCTCGGGCAGAAAGGCGAAGCCGAAACAGATGGTAAAGAGAAACGAGAGGCGAATCACGAACCCCAGGGTCGAGGCCGGCACGTAGTAGGGGCCCAACGCGAAAAACGCTTGGCCGACGGCGTTGACGAGCGACGGCACGATCGCGTCGCGCCAGACGTTGCGGGGCGTGGCAAGAGCCGTCGCGCCCGTCGGCTGCCGCTCGAGGAACAGCAGAAACGGCAGCCAGAATAGGGCCCCGACCGAGTAGCGCACGCCGTTGACCGTCCACGCGTCGAGGTAGCCCGCGAAATAGCGCAGAAAGATCGGGATCACCCCGAAGCTCAGCATCGCGGCCACGAGGCTCACCAGGGCGGCGGTCTTCCCGCGGTCGGAGTGGGGCATGAAGGCTCCCGGCGATCGGCAGGCGACAAAAGCCGTAGGATACCGGCCCCGCGCGGACCGTCAAGGGCGCGGCGGACCGGCACGCTATGCGGGCGGCTCATCGCGTGCTATGATCGGTCTGAGAACGTGGGAGGATGAAACCATGCGCCGAGATCCCCCCTGGCACGCCGAGGTGGCACGCCTGGTTCGCATCGGGCAGATCATCGTGGCTGGAATGGCTGCCGGGCCCACGCTGTTCTTGGTCATCGTCTTATGGTTGGGCTCGCTGGCCAACCAAGCAGGCGATGATACCCAACCCCTCTTGACGTGGCTGGCACTGGGCTTTGCGGCCGTGATGGTCGTGCTGCGGTTCGTCATCCCCAGCATCGTGGTGGGCCGTCGGCGGGCGGCCATCGCCCGGGGCGTGTTCCAACCCGGCCAAGGCGCCAACGCGCCGACGCCTCAGTTCCAGCAGTTTCTCGATCGGACGGGGGACGCGGGCCTGTTGTGGCTGGTGTTTCTGACGAAGACGATCCTGGCCGGGGCCACGCTCGAAGGGGCCGCATTGTTCCTGCTGGTGGCCTACCTGATCGAAGGCGATGCGCTGAGCCTGGTCGTGGCCGCGGTGCTCATTCTGGGGATCGTGGCGATGATGCCCACCCGGCTGGGCGTACTCCACTGGATCGAGGACCAACTGCGCCACGTCGAGCAAGAGCGGCAACTGATCCGGTGAGTCGGCCATGGCCGGCGTTGGTCATCGGATTGGGTCGCGTTGGCCATTCGAACTCGTCGCCGATGCCAGCAGCGTCTGCCACCTTGCCCGAAAGAGCACGCTGGCCACGACGATCGAGGCCAGCCCACCCAGCTCGATGCCCCGAATCGACCCGCCGACCCAGGCGAAGCGAATCATCTCGGCGAACTCCTTGGGTACGCCCCGAAAGGCGTGTTGGAAAAACTCCGGGCTCAGGGCGGCCAATCCCATGCCGGTGGCCCCTCCCGCGGCCCAGCAGGCCAAAGCCGCCACCGCCACCAGGGCCAAGTATCGGGCGGCCAGCCGGTAGGGCGATCGCGCGCGGGTGACGACGCCCACCACCGTGACGAAGATCATCGCAAAGGCCAGTCCGAACAAGAGGCCCTCGTAGATCCCCTGGGCAATGCTCGCCCGCCACACGTCGTCAACGTCCTCCCATCGCATCATCCGGCGGAAGTAGACGGGGCTAACCCAACCATTGATGCCATTGGTCGTCGCGCCCAGCGCCGCGCCCAGGACAACGCCCGTCACCGCCAACCCAACCAAGGCACCTGGCCGGCTGCGTTCGAGGTCGTTCATCGCGTCTTTTCCTTTCCAGGCGATGTCCCAAGGCAAGAGGCGACATCGGCAGGCGAGTATAACGCGATTTCCGGGCCGAAGACAGCGGCCTTGGGCGGCATGGCCGGGGCGATGCAGGTCCGGAGGGTGTGGGAACCCTCGGCCCATTGCACCGAGCAGTTCGAGGCGTATGATGGTGGTGAACCCTCATCCGATGCCCGTCCGATGCGAGTCCGTTGGGAGCCCCGTACCATGAAACGAGTCCTGCTTGCCGCCGTGTGCGTTTTTGCCCTGCCGATTTTCGCCGCGGCCGCCGAGTCGTCCGGAACGGCGTGGTCGCAAAAATGGCGGGCCGAGAACCGCCAATGGCGGGCGTACCATTTGACGAGCCCATCGGGCGAGAAGCTGCCCCTCACCAAGACGCTCATCGCCGACGTGCTTGCGCCGATGGGTATCAACGTGCTGATCGTCGAGGTCGACTACGGCTTCGAGTTCGTTTCGCATCCGGAGTTGGAGGGGCGCGGATTGAACAAGCGCCAGGCCCGCGAGTTGACCGACGTCTGCCGCCAGCATGGCATCCGGTTGATCCCGCTGATGAACTGCCTGGGGCACCAGTCGTGGGGCGCCAGGCCCGGGGCGCTCTTGAGAAAATACCCCCAATTCGACGAGACGCCGCATATCCCGCTGGACGACAAGAAGATCTACTGCCGCGAGTGGTGCCCTTCGCACCCGGACATCCACAAAATCGTGTTCGACCTGCTCGACGAGCTGATCGACGCCTTCGATGCCGACGCGATGCACGTCGGCATGGACGAAGTGTTTCTGATCGGCGACAAGCACTGCCCGCGCTGCAAAGGCAAGGACGTGGGCGAGTTGTTCGCCAAGGTCGTCAACGAGTTGCACGGGCACCTTGTGGGCAAACGTGGAGTCGAAATGCTCATGTGGAGCGACCGGCTGCTCGATGCCGCTGCGATGGGCTATGGCAAATGGGAGTCCAGTGCCACGGGCTCGCATCGGGCCATCGACCGCGTGCCCAAGGACATCATCATGTGCGACTGGCACTACGAGCTGCCGCACCAGTATCCCGGCAAACCGAACGGCTACCCCTCGGTACGCTTTTTCCAAGAGAAGGGCTTCCGCGTGTTGCCTGCCACCTGGCGCAAGCCCGAGGCTGCGGTGGCGCTGGTGCGGGCCTCGCGCGAGGGGGCGACCGACAAGATGTTGGGAATCCTCTTCACGGGGTGGTCGAACGGTCCCGGTGGGGAAGGACTGCTACGGGCGCTTCGCGACGGCGACTTTGAGAAGGCGGCCGACGCCAAGGCGGTTAAGCGGGCCGAAACCGCGCGCGGCATCGCCGCGGCGATAAAAGCCGGGCTGAAAGAACTCGGCCCGCGCGCCCGTTGAGGGGCAAAGCGCCCAGCGTTCGAGTCGAACCGGCGGGCGAAGAACCGTGCTTGCGCCCGTGGGCCGCACCGACCCAAGCGATTGCCCAAGCGTCAACGGAACGTGCCCACGCTGTTGGCTCGAGAACCGGTTGCCGGCTCGCCGGTCGCGTCTAGACGTGCAGTGACCGACGGATGAAAGAGCCAACTCGGCCGGCTTTCGGCCTGGTGCGGCTCGACCGAACCGGCACGACGAGGCTCCCACCCCGAGGGGGACTCGTCCGGGACTTTGTGCGAGGGCAGGGTCTCGCCCCCCGACGCGTCCTCCGGCTTTTCTTTTTCCGGCGGAAGATGCCGCAAGATCGGGGGAATTGGGGCAGGCTCTGGCCTCGGCGGCCGAGTCTCGTTGAACCACGGGGGGGCGAAAACCGGCCGGGTCGGCACGGGATGGAATCGGGGGAATGGGCTATCGGCGATCAATGCCGCGGCGGGGACCACCGGCCCGACGCGTGCCCGGTCAGCATGGTACTTCGCTCGACACGCCGCGCAGAGATGCCGTGGTGTCCTTCGGCAAGCCATGCAGGCGCGCGACTCCACGCCCGGCACGCATGGCACGCCCCGGCAATCGGCATCCTGGTCAGTGGCTGCCGCTTGGAGGTTGCAGGCACACGCCAAGAGAAAGGTTGCGAGGAGACGTCCCCGGGCAAGTCGTCGATGGCGTGAGCTGTTCATGGGCGGTCTGGCATGAACCCATCACCGGGCGATGGTTGGTTTCCAGATCGCGTCTCTTCATCGGCAAAGGGGGACGTAGAAATAAGGAATATTCGGCAACTTCTGCGTCAACCCCCTATTTTGACGAGTCGCCCTCCTTTTTCACCTCGGGAGGTCCTAGGAGCTTTTCGAGGTGCTCGTCCAGCGCCGGTCCTCGGACTTCCGTCGCGACGACGATCCCCTCCTTGTTGACGAGGATCACTTCGGGAATGCTCAGCACCCCGTAGCGAGTCGCCATCGATTGGTCGTCTTTTTCGCCCTTGAGCGCCTGGTCGAAGACGACCGGCCAAGGCAAGCGGTTCTCTTTGACGAACGTTTCGAGTTCCTCACGGTCTTCGTCGACGCTAATGGCGACGACCTCGAAACCGCGACCGTGGTAGGCTTCGTAGTGCTTTCGGATCGATTTGATCTCCTGCCGGCACGGCGCGCACCAGGTGGCCCAGAACTGGACAAGCACCACCTTGCCACGGAAGGCGTCCCACGACAGCGGCTTGCCGTCGAGCGTGGTTCCTTCGAGCGGCATCGCGTGACCCGGGAGTTCGAGTCGGCGGGCCATGCCCTCGAGCGATTTGGCAAGCCGGGCGATGGCCCGGTCTTCGCTCTTTTCCAGCAGTTTGGCCAGGTCTCGGTTGGCCCCGATCGCCAACGCGCGATGGCCAGACCGCTCGAGCACCTGCGAGACGGTCATGGCCAATCCGGCCTCGGCAGGACCGGCCGGACCGGACGCAATGAACTTCGTGATCGCGTCGACCACCTTCTTGAGCGACTCGAGGTCGGCGCCGGCGGCCTCGACGATCTGCTGGCGCAACAACATCGCGCGCAATCGGCGGGCCAGGCGCGCGAAGCCTCCTTTCTCCAACCTCTCGGGCAGGGCCCGAAGCTGCGCGGCAGCTTCGCGGTCGCCTGCCTGCGCCTTCATGCTGAGGACTTCGGCCATGACCTGAACCGCCACGGCGCTTTGCTCGTCGTTCGGCTTGCCCGCCAGGATCTTCTCGGCCGCCGCCATGGCGGCCGGGGCGACCTTGGCATTGAACTCGCGGGCCGACTTCTCGTCGGGGGCATCGGGACGCAACTTGCTGAGTCGCTGGAGGAACTGGATTTGTTCGTCGGGCGGGCCGTCGGGCACGGCGAACGGGTCCTTCCCTTGCGGTTCGGCCGCCTTGCGCTCGGCCTGGGGCTTCTCGGCCACCGGGTCCTTGCTGGCCGCTTCGCCCGCCGTGCCCTTGGCGCAACCGCACGCCAGGCATATCGCCGCGGCCATGGCCGCTATTCGTTGAAATCTCCAGCCAGAGCAATCCATCATCGAGGTCCTCGAAGTAATCCGTGGCCGTTCGCCCAACTCGGGTCTTCGGCCGGTTTCAGGGAATCATGGGCCGCCGGGGGCCAAAGGCAACCCCACCTATCAAGGGGTAGGTGCATCCGCTACTCGCCGTGGAACCGGGCAATGATCTCCCAAGCCTCTTCTGGCGTTTCGGCATACCGGAACAGGTCGAGATCCTCGTCATCGATGACGCCCTCGTCGGCCAGGAACTGAAAGTCGATCACCCGTTCCCAGTACGAGCGGCCGAAGAAGATGATGGGGATGTCTTGCATCCGCCGCGTCTGGCGCAGGGTCAGGGTCTCGAACACCTCGTCGAGGGTTCCGAATCCGCCGGGGAAGGCGACCAGCGCCTTGGCCCGCAGCAGAAAATGGAACTTGCGGATGGCGAAATACTGGAACTGGAAGCACAGTTCGGGCGTGATATAGGGGTTGGGGCGTTGTTCCATGGGCAGGCGGATATTCAGGCCGATCGACTTGGCCTGCACGTCGTAGGCGCCGCGGTTGGCGGCTTCCATGATGCCCGGCCCGCCCCCGGTGACCATCACGTAGGCCCGCCTGCCGTCTTCCTGGTGCTTCGACGAGACCAGCGCGGCGAACCGCCGTGCCGCGTCGTAATAGGCGCTCTTGGCGACGATTCGCTCGGCCCGCGCCACGGCCCGCTGCCGCCGGGGATCGTCGGGCGTCTCGGCCAGCCGGACCTGCGCCGCCTCGAAGTGCTTGCGCGCCACCGAAGGCTCGGGAATACGGGTGCTGCCGAACACGACGATGGTCGAGATGATGTGGTATTTTTCGAAGGTCAGCTCGGGCTTGAGCAGTTCCAGCTCGATCCGGGTTGCGCGCATGCGCGGCTCGGCCAGGAAATCCACGTCCTGGTAGGCCAGACGATAGCTCGGCGAATGCAGGATGCGCTCGAGGTTCGTCGTGCGTTCCGGATCGTCGTTCATGCTGCCAGACTCCCGCCGACGGCACGGCCACCGTGTCCCGACAACTACAGCCTACTTCCCCAACGCGGCCGGCACAAGCGACACGTTACCCCCAGCAGAACGGGCAGGCGGCTTCGCCACACGCCGAGACCGCGCGCACCAGCGGTTCCCACGCCAGGATCCAACCCAGCGTCGCCAGCCACAACCCGACGCCGGGCGAGGCCGCTTCGACGCGCGGGTAGCGGCGTGCCAGCAAGCGCAGCGCCGCATGGAGGGCCAGCACCGGCACCGCGATCGCCGCGCCGGCTTGCCACCCCAGAAACAACCCCACGCACGCCGGCCCGAGCGCCAGCCCCAGCCGGTCCCGGGGCCCCACGAAGCGCCACGCGGCAAGCCCCAGCGCCATGCCCACGCCCAGCCCCGCCAATCCATCGATCAGTCCCAACAGCCCGTCGAATGCCGGCCCGCTTGCCAACCCGACGCCTGGTCGGGGCAGGATCGCGGGCACCGGTCGCAGGTGCGGCCACACGAGGGGCAACCCCGCGCCGAGGACGAGTGCGGGGATCGCAAGACGCGCTGGCAGGGGGCGCCGATCGTATTCGATCAACGCCGCCGGCAACAACGTCGAAAGAAGCACCAGGTGATAGGCAGCCACGCCCAGCGACTCGCCCGGCGTCAAGGCACGGAACACGAGGGAATCGACGGCGGGCCACGGGCGCTGCGGCAGGTTCGCCCCGGAAAAGCCCTCGACCCATGCCACGACCAGGAACATGGTTGCGCTGACGGCCTCGACCAGCGGGTAGCGCGGCGAGATGGCGCCCCCGCAGTCGCGGCACCGGCCCGCCAACACGATCCAACCCAAAACCGGCACATTGTCGCGCCATCGAATGGGATGCTTGCACCGCGGGCAGTGCGAGGCCGGATGGACCAGGCTCAATCCCGCAGGCAGCCGGTACACCACGACGTTCAGGAAACTCCCCACGGCCGCCCCGAAGACGAACCACCAAACGGCCACGGCGATTCTTGTTGCGGCAAGGTCGAGCAGGTCGGAAGGCATCGGCGATCGGGCCAGGGACCATTCGGCCGGCAAGCTACGGGTCGCGATGCGGCAAGCCGCCATCGACGTCCCACGCGCATTGTAACCCGATTTCGACCCACCGGGCAACTCCTGCGCGTCCGGCACGCCGGTTGACCGGCGGCCAGCGCAACGCCTAAAATGACCGCCGGATGCAACCGAGTATGCAAGGCCTGTTCCGGTGAAGGAGATCGTGCCATGTCCCAACCTGAGCCTGTCCGGCCCGCGGCCTCGTCCGAGAAACTGAGCCGGCGCGAAGCCCTGGCCTACACCGCCGCTTTCGGCAGCGCGTTTCTTGCCGCGCAAGGCTTTGCCGCCGAGGACGTCGCGGCGCCGGCGGCCACCCAGGCCAGGCCCGCTCCGAAAAAGTACGACATGAAGAAGTCGATCAATCTTTGGGCACTGCCTTATCCCCAGAAGATGACGCTGAAGCAGTGCTTCGAGATTTGCCGGGACGCGGGGTTCGATGGCGTCGAGGTGAACTATGCGCTGGAGGGCGATTTGTCGCCGGAGGCCAGTCCGGCCCACATCAAGGCGATCGGCGACATGGCACGCAAGATCGGCCTCGAGATCAGCGGCGTCTGTTCTTTCTTGTTCTGGCCCTATGCACTTTCGCACGAAGACCCGAAACGGCGCGAAAAAGGGCTCGAACTGACCCTTCAGATGATCCGTGCCGCAAGGCTGTTGGGCACCGACAATCTTCTCGTCGTGCCCGGGGCCACTTATGTCCCGTGGATCGAGAACGAGCCGCCGGTGCCCTTCGACGTGTGCGACCGGCGTGCCAAGGAGGCCGTGCGCAAACTACTGCCCGAGGCCGACAAGGCGGGCGTGTCTCTGAACATCGAGAACATCTTCGCCAATGGCTTTCTCCATACGCCGGGCGAGATCAACGCCTTTGTCGACAGCTTCCAGTCGGAGCGGGTGCGGGTTCATTTCGACACGGGGAACATCGCCCAGTACCACTTTGCCGAGCATTGGATTCCGCTCTTGGGCAAGCGGATCAAGAACGTCCACCTGAAGGAATACTCGAAGAAGGTCCATGAATTCAATCTGCACACGTTCCGGCCGCTGTTGGACGGCACGACGAACTGGCCCGCCGTGCTCGACGCGCTCGACCGGGTGGGCTACCGCGGCCACCTGACCTTCGAGTATTTCAACCCGTTCCCCTATTGGCCCGAGGCGCTGGTCTATCAGACGTCCGACGCCCTGGACCGCATGCTGGGGCGCAAAGGATGACTCGACGAGGTGGCAAGGTCGGCCGGCCTTGCCAACCGAGCGACCGCAGGTCGATCGGCCGAACCAGCGGGCGATCCGGGCGAGCGGAACGGTGCCGAAGTCGCCCGACGGACTATGCGGTTGCGTACTTGCGCACCAGTGCGGCGTTTTCGGCCGGCTGGTCGCTGAACTTATCGTAGATGCCGACGATCACCGCGTCGGTGGGCTTGATCCCGGCGAAGGTCTCGCGGAATGCCTGCTCGACCCAGACCTTGCGCTCCGAGAGCCGGCCGGCGGCCAGGATCTTGAACGCCAGGCACGGCCGTTTCGTCTTGCGCATGGCTTGGTACATGCGCGGGGGGTCGCTGGTAAGGTAGACTTCGCCTACGGGGATGGGCACGTGCCCCAAGAGTTTCTCGAGATCGGCGGCGCTGCGATGGCGCTCGTAGACGCACGTCATGTAGTAGTCGAGATCCCACCCTCTCGACTCGATTGCGTCGACCACGGCCGGCATGTGGGTCGAGACGCCCACCAACAGGCCCGCGTCGCGGATCCGCTTGAGAAAGTCGTGGATTTTGTCAAGCTGGCCGGTCTTGAAGAGGTGGTCGGTCACCTCGCCGTGATGGGCCACGCCGATGCAGCCGCCGCGGGCCAGCGTCGTCAGGACGTCGGGGTTGCCCGCCTCGATCGACAAGAAGTGCATCTTCCCCCCCTCGTCGAGAAAGCGGCGATACAGATCGTAATTCCCATGGCCCGACTGCCAGCAATTGACGCCCACCTCCTGGCACCGGCGCAAGGTCTTGAGGATCTGCTCGGGCGTGTAGTACTGCCGCATCTCGTGGTTGACGAATACCGAGAGGTGCGAGCCCGCGTTGAAGCAATTCGAACCGCAGATCAGGCGCGAGACGGAATACGGGCCGAGCTTGATCTGGGGCATCGCCTTGGGCTCGGGCTCGGCGGCGTCGGCATGCTGGCCGGCCATCCACGCGATCGGCACGCCGCCCAGGGCCTTGAGGAACTCGCGCCGGCCGCCGTCGCGGCCGAGTCGCTGGTCGGAACGATCGGGGGAGGAATCGGTTCGGGCCATGCATTCTTCTCGCATCAAGAGTTCGTTCACCACGAAACGACTGGCTCGCCCAGCGCGCGAGGCGGCGCCCGTCTAGGCGATCTTCAACCAATCCAGTCCGATCTTCTTCGCGGCATATCCTACTTCGCGCAAATAGTCGCCATAGGCGACCAGCCAGTGGAAGCCTC
>DYLT01000063.1:12583-19210 GCA_020721945.1 Blastopirellula marina | reverse complement strand
GATACACGCGCGTGCGGCGGTTGATCGAGTTGGAAAGCGTGGTGGTGGCCGCCAAGGCCCGCCTGGCCTCGGCCGAGAGCATTCTCCAACGCAACGAGGAGCGTCTGGCCGACATCGAGGATCAGATCAAGAAGTGCGTGCTTCGGGCGCCCGTGGCCGGCGAAGTGGTGCTCAACCACCTGCATCACAACGACCACAGTCACATGGTGGCGCCCGGCGAATTGACCATGGAGCGGCGCGTGCTGGTGCGGCTTCCCGATCCCCGGCACATGCAGGTCAAGGCGTTTGTGACCGAAGACAAGATTGCGGCGGTCCAGCCGGGAGTGCGTGCGACCGTCGAGTTGGAGGCGTTTCCGCACATCCGGCTCAAGGGACAAGTGACCCGCGTCAACGAGTACCCCGAGCCCGACTCGTTCATGGGAACCGCCATTCAGAAGTACCAGACGATCGTGCGGATCGAGAATCCGATCTCGGGAATGCGCCCCGGGTTGACGGCCAAGGTGAGTTTCTCGATTCAGGAATCCGCCGAGCAGATCCAGGTGCCTTGCCAGGCGGTCTTCCGGCATGCGGACCAGGACTACTGCATTTGCGTCGAGGGGGATGGGTGGGAGGCCCGCCCGGTGACTCTCGGGCCCACCAACGGCAAGATGGTCGTGATTCGCGAGGGTTTGGCAGAGGGCCAGCGCGTGGTTCTCTGCGCGGCGGCCCATCGGGACGAAGTGGGCATGCCCGACGTTCCCGCTGCCGCCCCGCTTGAGCCCGCCTCCGAAAACCGGCTGGCCCAGCACGAGGGAGGTAGCTGACGGTTTCCTTGCTCACGGAGGTTTGCGCCCAACGCGTTCGAAAACCCCGAGGATCGGCATCATGCGAACCGGCTCCCGGTGTCTTGCCCTGGTCGTTCTCTTCCTCTTCTGGATTCTCGTCGCGCCCGTCGCGGCCCAGGTCTGGAACCTCAGGGTGCTGACCGACGCCTCGCCCGACTATACCGATCTGGCCAGCGCGGTCCGCAGCATGACGGCCAACTGGCCCACGCCCGAGGAAAAATGCTGGGCCCTCTTCTACTGGAACCACAAGGCCCGGCGCCAAACCACGCCGATGGAGGTCCACGGGTTGGCGGTAACCGACCCCATCCGGCAGTTCAACGACTACGGCTACACCATGTGCAGCACCATGGCCGGGGTCAACTGCTCACTCTGGGACGCTCTGGGCTACCGGGTGAAGTACTGGGACCTCAGCAACCACACGGTCTCGGAGGTCGAATACGGCGGCCGATACCACCTGTACGACAACAGCATGTCGGCCATCTACACGCTCTGCGACGGCACGACGACCGCCGGCGTGGAAGACATCGGCAAGGAAGGCGCCTGCGAGGCCTCCGGCGGCAAGCGCGAGCCGGGGCACATCGCCAAGTACCACTGCCTGTGCGCAGTTGCCCCGAACAGCTTCCTCACCGGGGCCGACTGCGCCCGCAGCCTCGCCGAAGAATACCGCTGCTTCCATCCCAACGGACTCAAGTACCGCTCGTATTTCTACGACTGGGACCGCGGGCACCGGTACATCCTGAATCTCCGGGAGGGGCAGTCCTATACCCGGCACTACCATCACCTTGGCACCGAGCCGAAACACTACGTGCCCAACCACGGCAAGGACCCCGAAGAGACGGCGCACGGGCGGTTCCGCTTTCGCATCCGCGGCAATGGCGTGTGGACCTTCAAGCCCCGCCTGACCGCGGACCGGATCGCCCGAGTCGCCCACTCGATCTCGAACCTCCGCGCGGTCGAACCCGAGGGGCTCGAGCCGGCCGGCGAACGGCCCGGCGAGGTCGTCTTCAAGATCGACGGGGCCAACGTGATCACGGGCATGACGATCCAGGCCGATCTCGAGCCGGGGGGCGACGTGCAGCAAGACCGCATCCTCGTGAGCACCACGAACGGACTCTCGTGGCGCGACGTGTGGAAGGCCCAGCGGCCCGGACGCTCCTCGGTCCGGCTCGACCTGGTCGAACCGGTCCGCGGAGCCTACGAGGTCCTGGTGAAGATCCTGCTCTCGGGAAAGTCGGCCGGCGCCGCCGCTCGACTGAACCGCGTCGAGATCGAGACCATCACCCAGCTCAACACCAAGACCCAACCCAAGCTGCTCTTGGGTAAGAACACGGTCTTTGTGGGGGCGGGCGAGCAGACCGAGTCGATCGTCGTCTGGCCCGACCTCCGCGGTGAGCGATGGAAGCCCTTTGCCGTCGAGCACAAGAACGTGGCCGCGCGGAAGGAGCACCCGGGCTACCTGGGCGTGTTGCACGCCGAGAAGCCCAACGAAGACGCCTACGTGATCTTCCGCATCGACGCCCCGCGCGACATCACCCGGCTGGTATACGGCGGGCGGCTTTACAACCGCGCCCCCAAGTCGCACATCGACTTTCTGCACTCGTTCGACGGTGGCAAGACCTGGGTCAAGAGGTATTCGCTTGCCGACACGCAGCCACCGTGGGACGTGATCCGCTACGAGACGGTCGAGGGCCTTCCGCCCGGCACCCGGTCGGTGCTGGTCAAATACCTGCTGTGCGGCTCCGCGGCGGGCCCCAGCGCGTGCAGCCTCTACGCGGTGCGGTTGGAGGCGAACTACCGACCGGCCGACTTGGGCCCCAAGCCCCTAGCGGTGACCTTTCGCTGGAGCGAGGTGCAAGACGACCGGTCGCTGGTCGAGCGGAGCCATACGGAACTGGTCCGCGCCTTCCCGCACCGCTACACGATCCACGTGGCCGGGGCCGACCATCCGATCATGCAGTCGCTGCGCATCGGCGACGTGGAATCGGCGCGAGACATCCGCCTGGGCTACGCCGACGGCCGCGACGTGCCCGGCGAGAGGTTCGTGCCCCGCTGGGTGACGTACGGCAAGAATCTCGCCTTGGGAAAACCGTACACCGTGTCGATACCCTCGGGCACGCACTGGGGAGCGGGCGACCCGGAGGGCACGAAGCTGACCGACGGCATCATCGGGCCGCCCTACGCGGGCGGTATCGCCGCTAGCTACGGCCTGCTCTGGACCGAGGGCCAGAAGCCGGCCATTACCGTGGATTTGCGGAGCGCCCAGCGGTGCGGGGCGTTCCGCGTCCACCTGACCGGATATCCCTTCTGGGACGCACTGAAGGGCGAGGTCAAGGACCAGATCGAGGTGCTCACCTCGACCGACGGCCGCGAGTTTGCGAGCCAGGGCTTCTTCAAGCTCGATCTGCGATGGAAGGACCTTCCGGCAAACCTTATGTGGCCCGACGAAGAAAACGCCACCGCGCCAGTCTTCGACCTCGTGCCGCCGCGGCCGGTCGAGGCCCGGTACGTGCGCTTCGCGGTCACGGCCAGGCGTTTTGTGCAGATCAGCGAAGTACAGGTTCTCGATCGCATCGAGTCGAAGCCGTTCGACCTGCGGATCGCGCTGCCGTGAGTTCCCTGGGAAGGCGCGCGATCCTCCAAGAGGAGAAAGGAGACCGGTGGTGTCGTCATTTCCACACAACGCCGTGGCGCGTGTCGCCGGGTTTTCGACCCTTTGGGCCCTGGCTGCGGCACCGGTGCCGGGTCTTGCGGCCGATTGGCGCGAGATCGATCTGGCAGGCCCGTGGGCCTTTCGACTCGATCCGGCCGACGTGGGGCTCGACGAACGATGGTTCGAACACGCCTTGCCCGAGCGGCTCAAGCTCCCCGGGTCGCTTCAGGAGCAAGGGTTCGGCAGCGATCCGGCCGTCGATACGCAATGGACCGGCGACATCGTCGATCGCTCGTACTTCGAGTCGCCGCGCTATGCGAGGTACCGCCAGCCGGGCAACATCAAGGTGCCGTTCTGGCTCCAGCCGATCAAGCACTACGTGGGCGCGGCATGGTACCAGCGGACCGTGGACGTTCCCGCAAGCTGGCGGGGCAAGCGGATCGTCCTGGAACTGGAGCGATGCCACTGGCAAACCACGGTTTGGGTGGGCAAGGCGAAGGTCGGATCGTGCGACTCGCTGGCGGTTCCCCACGTCCACGACCTCACCGAGCATGTCCAGCCCGGCCCAAACCGCCTGACGATTCGCGTCGATAACCGCATGATCGTCAACGTCGGCCCGAACTCCCACAGCGTGGCCGACCACACCCAGTCGAACTGGAACGGCATCGTGGGGCGGCTGATCCTTGCGGCGACCGACCCGCTCTGGATCGACGAGGTGCAGGTGTCGCCCGACGTGGCCGGCAAGCGGGCCGTCGTGCGGGTGGTCTTGGGCAATCGGACGGGCCGGGCCGGCAAGGCCCAGCTCGCCCTGGCTGCCGAGGCCCAGAACACCGCCACGCCGCACAAGCCGCCGGCCAAGCACGTCGAGTTCGCGCTGAGTGCCCAGCCGCAAACGGCGGTCGAGGTAGTCTATCCGCTCGGCGAGGACGTCCAGCTTTGGGACGAATTCCGCCCCACCCTGTACCGGCTCGACGTCGCGCTGGAGACCAGTTCGCCGGCCCATGGCGCGGATCGGAAAACCGCGGTGTTCGGAATGCGTCATCTGACGACCCGGGGCACGCAGTTCGTCCTGAACGGCCGTCCGATCTACGTGCGCGGGACACTCGAGTGCTGCATCTTCCCGCGCTCCGGCTATCCGCCCACCGACGTCGCGTCGTGGAAACGGGTCATCGCCGTCTGCAAGGGCCACGGGCTGAACCTCTTGCGGTTCCATTCGCATTGCCCGCCAGAAGCCGCGTTCGTCGCCGCCGACGAGATGGGGTTCTACCTGCACGTCGAGTGCCCGTCGTGGGCTAATCAGGGGGCCAGTCTGGGAAACGGCGATCCCCTGGACCAGTGGCTTTACCTCGAAGCCGACCGGATGCTCCAGGCGTACGGCAATCACCCCTCGTTCATGTTCATGCCCTACGGAAACGAGCCGGCCGGTCCGGGCAATGGCGCCAAGTACCTTGCCCCGTGGGTCGAGCACTACAAGAAGAAAGACCCGCGGCGCCTGTACACCAGCGGCGCGGGCTGGCCGCTGATTGCCCAGAGCCAGTTCCACGTCACGCCCGAGCCGCGGATCCAAGGTTGGGGCCAGGGGCTCAAGAGCCGCATCAACGCCCTGCCACCCGAAACCACGACCGACTACCGCGACTACGTGCGGCGGTTCGAGGTGCCGGTTATCTCGCACGAGATCGGGCAGTGGTGCGTGTACCCCAACTTCGACGAGATGGCCAAATACACGGGCGTGCTGAAGCCGCGAAACTTCGAGATCTTCCGCGATTTCCTCGTCGAGGCCGGACTGGTCCACCAAGCCCGCGATTTTCTCATGGCCTCGGGGAAGCTCCAGACGCTGTGTTACAAGGAGGAGATCGAGTCGGCCCTACGCACGCCGGGGTTTGGGGGATTCGAGCTGTTGGACCTGCACGATTTTCCGGGCCAGGGATCGGCCCTGGTCGGCGTGCTCGACCCGTTCTGGGACTCGAAGCCCTACGTCCAGCCCGCCGAGTACCGCCGGTTCTGCGGCGCCACGGTCTTGCTGGCCCGGATGACGAAGCGGGTGTTCACCTCCGACGAACCGTTCTTGGCCCGCATCGAGGTCTCGCACTTCGGCCCGGCCGATCTTGTCGACCCCGTGGTGGCGTGGAAGCTCCAGGGCGCCGACGGCAAGGCCGTGGTCTCGGGCACGTTGTCGCGCGAGAAGATCCCGGCCGGGCAACTGACCGAGGTGGGCCAGATCAAGGCGTCGCTTGGGGCCGCGGCCGCCCCGCAGAAGTTGCGGCTCGTGGTAGGGATCGCCGGGACCGAGTTCGAGAACGACTGGGACCTCTGGGTCTACCCGGCGAGCGTTCCGACCGAACCGCCCAATGGCATTTACGTCGCTGGGCAACTCGACGACGCCTTGGCCGCACTCAAGGCCGGAGGCAAGGTGTTGCTGGTGGCTCCGCCCCGGTCGGTGAAGACCGAGGTGGCGCTGGGCTTCTCGTCGATCTTCTGGAACACGGCCTGGACCCACGGCCAGGCGCCGCACACGCTGGGCATCCTCTGCGACCCGAAGCACCCGGCTTTCGAGGCCTTCCCCACCGAGTACCACAGCAACTGGCAGTGGTGGGATCTGGTGCATCACGGAGCGGCGATGGTGCTCGACGCGTTGCCCAAGGACGTGCTTCCGCTGGTGCAGGTGGTACCCGACTGGTTCCACCCCCGGCGACTGGCCTTGGCGTTCGAGGCCCGCGTCGGTGGCGGAAAGCTCCTGGTCGCGTCGATGGACCTGGCAAGTGACCTGCCGCGGCGTCCTGTCGCCCGGCAGATGCGGCACAGCCTGATAAGGTACATGGCCAGCGAGCGGTTCGACCCCAAGCCAGTGCTTTCGATCGAGCAAGTCCGGTCGCTGTTCAAGACGCCGAGGCTCCTGGAGCGGCTCGGCGCGACGATCCGGGCCGACAGCCAGCAGCCGGGCTACGAGGCCGATCGGGCAATCGACGGCGACCCGGCAACCATCTGGCACACCGCGTGGAAGCCCGCGCCAAAGCCCCACCCGCATCACCTGATCCTTGACCTCAAGGTCCCCGTGAAGCTGGCCGGACTTGTCTACGTGCCCCGGCAAGACATGGCCAACGGGCGCATCGGCCGCTGGGCGATCTACGCCGCCGCCGACCCGGCTTGCTGGGG
>DYLT01000063.1:0-12566 GCA_020721945.1 Blastopirellula marina | reverse complement strand
CGCCACGGGCCAGTGGCCCGACGAGACGAAGCCGCAAACCGTGCGATTTGCCAGGCCGCTTGCCGCGCGCTACGTGAAGATCGAGGCCCTGTCCGAGGTGAAGGGAAGGCCCTTCGCCTCGGCGGCGGAGATCGACGTGCTGGCAGAATGACGAAAACCGGCGCTCGCGCGCCTCGCACGCGACCTGCCCGCAAGGGACAGCCGTCGGGGCCAGTCACGGCGGGTCCTTACACCTCGTCGGCCGCTAGTCCCAGCGACTCGACCACCGTGACGAACTCGCCGAGAATCATGCACGTGGCGCCCCAAATGCGCCGCTCGTTCCATTGGAAGTGGGGCGCCATGTAGGGGCGGCCCTCGTGCTCGCGTTGGTGGCAGCCGAGATGGGCGGGATCGAGCAGCCAGCCCAGCGGCACTTCGAGCAGTTCGTCGACTTCGGCGGGGTTGGGCGCCATGGGGGGTCGGTGGTCTGTCGCGGCCACGTGCGGCTCGACCCGGAAATTGCTGGCGTGGACGTAGATCGGCGACAGCGCGCCGAGAACCCGGATCACATGGCCCACCGCGCCGAGTTCCTCGTAGAACTCGCGCAGCGCCGCGTCGCGGCCCGTTTCCCCAGGCCCCACGGCCCCGCCGGGCAGACTGATCTGGCCAGGGTGGTCGGGCAAATGGGCCGGCCGCAGCGTCAGCGGCACATGCCAGTGCCCGGCGTGCGGGTACAGAAGCACCAGCACCGCCGCCTGGCGTGCGTCGGGCGGGGGATCGTCGTACCGCCGGCCGTAGCGAGGGGTCGGCTCGAACCGCGAACCCATCATCGGGCCCGGCAAGGGCCTGGCCAGCCGCGCCGCCAGGAGTTCTGGCAAGCGGAGGTTCATTGCAAGTCCTGAACCCGATACACCGCGTACCACCGATTGTGGTACATCGGCTTCGCCTTGATCCGGCCTTTGGGTTGGTACTCGGTCAGAACATACTGGGCGCCGTACTTCTGGGCCAGGCGTTTCAACCGCGCCGGCCCCAACTCGACCAGCGACTTGCGCCACGGGCGCCCCGGGTCGCGGCGCGAGGTACCGTGGATCTCGCGCAGGCGGCGCCACCACTGGACGATCGAGGCCGCATCCTGCGGTATGTCCTTCCACGTGACGACCTCGCTGCGGCCGGTGTACCACTTGAAGCTCTGCGACTGGCGAGGCGTGAGGAATCGGGCCTGGGCAGGGATCTCGCCCGACCGGACGATCCAGTCGCACGCCAGCTTCCACGAGACGTAGCTGACCCACTGGTCGGCGCGCGGCGGGGTGGGCCTCGGGCGCCGCCATGCGTACTGGCCCACGTGCAGCGCCGCCAGGAGCACGGCCGCTGCCAAGGCCGCGCGCGCGGCCCGCGGGCGCGATGTTCCCAGCCCGTGGATCAAGGCGACCCCATGCAAGGCCGCGCCCAGCGGCACGGCCACATCCGACAGGCGATACCAATAGAACCGCAAGAGGCCCGCTGCCCAAGGCCGGTTCCACTCGGCCGAGACATTGATCGCGGCGCCTGCCAGGGCGATGGCCAAGGCGCCGATGACGAAGCCCACCAGGCGACGGTGTCCGGGCGCGGCCGTGCTGGGCGTGGCGGGGGTCTGGCGATTCGGGTCGACCTGGTCCTCGCCAGGCCGTTCCTCCAGCGCACGCACCATGCGTGCCAAGAGACCGAACGCCACGACCATCGCGGCGAACCGAACCACGTAGTGTGCGGGAAACTGGCCAAGGTCGAGATGATGCGACAGGCGTTGGAAGACGTAGATCTCGTGGGCCGCGGCAACGTGTTCGGGCGGGGCCCCCCAATCGAGCCGCGCCGCGGGGATCACTCCCGGAAGCGACAGCAACCCTCCGCCCAAGAGGGCCGGCACCATGGATCGTAGCGGTGGCCGATCGCCGGCCGACCCGAGCCAGGCCACCGCGGCAGCCACGACGGACCATCCGCCGACCAGCACGTGAAAGAACGACGCCCCACCCAACCACCACCACACCCGTGACCAGCGCCCTTGTACCAGGGCCTCCAGCCCCAAGAGCACGAGAACATAGGCGAACCCTTTGGCCTCGACTCCGCCGATGACCCATTCGCCGGCCATGTGAAACCAATCAGTGGCTCCGGCAAATAGCGCGGCCGAAAGCACGGCGTACCACGGTCGGGGCAGCATTGCCACGCTCAACCGGCGCCATGCCCAGGCCAACAGCGCCCAGGTCACCAACCGCCCCGACCAAGCCATCGCGGTCGGTGGGAGCACCAGAGAGACCCAGCCGAAGATGATGTTGAACACCCAGTGCGTGTCGGCCGAATCGAGGAAAAAATCCTCGCCCACCCAGTCGGGGTTCCAGAAGTGGATCGCTTTGCCCAGATAGTAGGGCTCGTTCACGTCGGGCACGGGCCAGGCGCCCTGGAGAAAAAAAACGGCAAAGACTAGCGCGATCTCCACCGGCGTCTGCCAGGCGGGCCATCGAGGGCGTGGTGGGCTGGTCGGAATCGACATCACGGGGGGTCGGTCTCCTCGTCTCGGGCGAGTATAGCGGCCATCGCGAAGGGGCTCAAGGAACGTCCAGGCGGCGGGGTCGCCGCTCGCAAATGGAGCGCGGCGCGGGTAGGGGAATCGGCCACCCGCATCGGTGCGCTCGCCTTCATTTCTCTTGCGGTCCCCCGCGGCAGTGGGCTAAAGTATGGGGTCCGCCGCGCTGTGGCGATGCGATCCACCGTTGCCGTCAAGAAGAGGGGTTCATGTCCGCCAGCCCGCTGCCGGAACGCCTCAATGCCGCCAGCGTCTTCGTCGATGCCCACCTCAAGGAAGGTCGTGGCTTCAAGGCCGCCATCCTGTGCGGTGACGAGGTGGTGACGTACGACGATCTGGCGTGCGGCGTCAATCGGGTGGGCAACCTGTTGAAATCGCTCGGGCTGCGCATGGAGGAGCGCGTGGCGCTGATCCTGCCCGACTGCCCCGCCTGGGCCTTCGCCTTCTTCGGTACCATGAAGATCGGCTCGGTCGCGGTCGCCCTGAACACGATGTTGCTGCCCAAGGACTACGAGTACTTGCTTTGCGACAGCCGGGCGCGGGCGGTCTTCGTCCATGCTTCGATGCTCGACCACATCGCGCCGCTCCGCGCGCGCCTCAAACACCTCGAACACGTGCTCGTGGTCGGCGGCAACGCGCCGGGATGCCTGGGTTTCGAGGATGCCGTACGCGCCGTGTCGCCTTGCCTCGAGGCGGCCGACACGAGCAAGGACGACATGGCCTTTTGGCTCTATAGTTCGGGCACCACCGGATTCCCCAAAGGGGCCGTCCACCTGCACCACGACATGGTCGTCGCCGCCGACGCGTACGCCCGCAACACCATCGGATTGCGCGAATCCGACGTCTCCTTCTCTGTGGCAAAGTTGTTCTTCGCGTACGGACTGGGGAACGGGCTGTACTTTCCGTTGCGGGTGGGCGCGACCACGGTGCTCTTGCCCGAGCGGCCCACTCCCGATCGCGTGTTCGCCACGCTCGATCGCTATCAACCCACCGTGTTCTACAGCGTGCCCACCAGCTACGCCGCGCTGTTGCACGCGGCCGACAAGCAGGGCCGCACGAGCCTGGGCCGCGTGCGCATGTGCGTGTCGGCGGGCGAGAACCTGCCCAAGCACCTTTACGAAAAGTGGCTCGAGCGCTTCGGTGTCGAGATCTACGACGGCATCGGCTCGACCGAGATCCTTCACATCTTCATTTCGAACCGGCCCGGCGCGGTGCGGCCGGGCAGCACGGGCCAGGTCGTCCAGGGCTTCGAGGCGAAAATCGTCGACGAACGCGGCCAGGAGGTCCCTCCGCGGCACGTGGGCACGCTCTTGATCCGCGGCGACAGCACCGCCGCCTGCTACTGGAACAAGCACGAGGCCTCGAAGCACACCTTCCTGGGCGATTGGATCAACACCCACGACAAGTTCCTGGTCGACGAGGACGGCTTCTTCTGGTACGCAGGCCGTACCGACGACATGATGAAAGTCAGCGGTCAGGCGGTCTGGCCCACCGAGGTCGAATCGATCCTCCTAGCGCACCCCGCCGTGCTGGAAAGCGGGGTGATCGGCACGGCGGATCCCGACGGCCTGATCAAGCCCGTGGCCTACGTGGTCCTCAAGGACGGGGCGCCCGCGGGCCCCGAACTCGCCCGCGAACTCCAGGAGTTCGTCAAGAAGAAGACCGCCCCGCACAAATACCCTCGCGCGGTGGTCTTCGTCGAATCGCTTCCCAAGACGGCCACGGGTAAGGTCCAGCGGTTCAAGCTCCGCGAATTGGCCGCCGCGCAAACGCCCCTGCACCACCAGCCGCGCCGAGCTTAGCCCGCCGGCAGACCGAGGAGAATGGACTCCGTGGCGCGCCGGGGAGAGGAACGCGGAACAGACCGATGACCACCCGGCCGGCAAGGGCTGCCCGGCGCCTATCCCACGTCCGCCAGGTCGAGCGCGCGGCCGTATCGCGCGATGACCATACGGCGCAGCCGGGCATGTTCGGGCCTGGCCAGGCCGGGGTCCGAGGCGACCAGTTCGGCGGCGTCGCGCCGGGCTTCGTCCAATTCGGTCGCGTCGCGCCATAGGTCGGCGATCCGCATGGGCGGCATCCCGTGCTGCCGCGTGCCAAACAGTTCGCCGGGACCGCGCAGCGCGAAGTCGATCTCGGCCAACCGGAACCCGTCGGTCGTCGAGACAAAGGCCTCGAGGCGCTCTTTCGCCTCGTCGGTTTGCGGGTCGGCGAACACGCCACAGTAGCCTGGGAACTTGCCACGGCTGATTCGCCCGCGAAGCTGGTGCAACTGGGCCAGCCCGAACCATTCGCCCCCTTCGATGGTCATCAGGGTCGCGTTGGGCACGTCGACGCCCACCTCGATGACCGAGGTCGAGACCAGCACCTGGATGGTGCCGGAGCGAAACGCGGCCATCGTCGCGTCTTTTTCGGACGAGGTCATGCGCCCATGGATCAGCCCCAGCCGAAACGGTTCGAGCGGGCCGTTGGCCAGGGCTTCGTAGGCCGCCTCGAGACTGGCGGCCGCGAGCTGCTCCGAGTCCTCGACCAGCGGCGTGACGACGAATCCTTGCCGCCCTTCACGAAGCTTCTTGCCGAAGAATTGCCACCAGGCTTCGCGCTTGGGTTCGGGCACCAGGTAGGTGTAGACCTTTTGCCGCCCTGGCGGGGCGTCGCAAAGCGTCGACACGTCCAGGTCGCCGAAGAGCGCCATCGTGACCGTGCGTGGGATGGGAGTGGCGGTCATCACCAGGTAGTGCGGATCGAGCCCGGCCTGCTTCAGCGACGCGCGCTGCCGCACCCCGAAACGGTGCTGCTCGTCGATCACCACCAGCCCGAGCCGGGCGAACTCGACGCCTTCCTGGATGATCGCCTGCGTGCCGACGACCAGGTCGACCTCGCCGGCCGCGATCCGCCGCACCAGATCGGCCCGCTCTCTGGCCGGCAGCCCACCGACCAGCAAGGCACGGCGGACCTGGCTGGCCAGAAGCAGCCGCTCGAGGGTTTGGAAGTGCTGCCGCGCGAGGATTTCGGTAGGCGCCATCATCGCCACCTGGTACCCGTGGGCCACGGCCGTGAGCATGGCGTACACGGCCACGATCGTCTTGCCCATTCCCACGTCGGCCTGGAGCAGCCGGTTCATCGGCGTGGGCCGAGCCAGGTCGGCGGCGATCTCGGCGATCGCGCGTTCCTGGCTTGCCGTCAGCGTGAAGGGAATCAGCCGGCGGATGCGGGCATCGATCTTCGCCGTGGTCTGGAGCACGGGGGCCCGGCGCAGCGCGACCTGCTGGTGCCGCTTGACCGCCAGCGCCAACTGGAGGATGAACAGCTCCTGATAAACGAACCGCCGGCGCGCCCGGGCAAGCGACTCGTGGTCCTTCGGAAAGTGGATCTCCGGCAGCGCCTGGCGGATCGGCAAGAGCCGATGGGCATCGAGATACTCGGCCGGAAAGACCTCGTCGAGCAGATCCGCGTGGGCTTCGAGCGCGTCGCGCACGATGCGCCGTATTTGCCACTGGGCAAGGCCTTCGGTCAGCGCGTAGACCGGCAGCCATTGGCCCCGGGGCGCTTCCTCTCCGTCGGCCAGCAGGGCCAGGCGCGGGTGGGCCATCTCCCACATCAGGCCTTCGCGCTTGGGCTTGCCCGACAGCATCAGCCGCTGGCCGCGGCAGAACCGCTCGGCCAGGTAGGGCTGGTTGAACCAGACCGCGCGGAGCCAGCCCGACCCCGAGCGCACCAGGACGCCCAGCACCGACCGGCCCGGGCCCGTGTTCCGAAGTTCGAACTCCTCGACCACGCCGACGATGGTCTGGAGCTTGCCCTCCTCCAAGTCGGCGATCTCGCGCCGGTCGGTCAGGTCTTCGTAATCGCGGGGGAAATGGAACAGCACGTCGCTGAGGGTGAAAAGGCCCAGACGCTGGAGCAACTCGGCACGCGCTGGCCCCACGCCGCGGAGGAACTGCACCGGGGTGGCGAGGATCTCGGCAGGGGACTTCGGGCGGTCGCTCATGCCCCTATTCTACGTTCGGCGCCCATGGCCGGGCAGATTGCCCAACGTGGCGTGGCGGGCCCGCGGCCTGCCGCGCGATCACGCGCTGGCCTCGCCCCCCTCGTACACGCTGAATTCGGCCCAGACCGGCAAGTGATCGGCGATCTCCAGCGCCTCGCGCAGCGGCAGATTGAACTCGCGCTGAAGGTCGAAGACGCCGGACCGCCGCGTGAACTCGATCGTTGCGCGGCGGTCGAACAGCAGATGATCGACCACGCCCGTGCCGCGCGTCGTCGTGGGCACGCCGGTCACCGCGCTGGTGAGGTTGGCCACCTGGCCCAACAGTCCAAGATGCTCGTCGTCGGTTCCCAGATCGCCGAGCAGGATGACGTCGTCCTCATGGCGGCCGTCGTCACGAACCGCCCGGAAGACCGAAGCCAGCAAATCCCGCTCGGCCTCGACCCGATCGACCGGCGTGTGAACGTTGATGAGCGTGAAGGTGAACGCCTCGTGGGCGGCAGGCCCCTTGGCCTGGAACGCGGCGACCAGCGGCGGGTGCCGAAACTGTCCAGTGCGGTTGTCGACCGAGGCCACGGTGGTTCGGTCGATCTCCACCGCCGCCGTGTCGAACACAAACGCACTGTACTGCCGAACCGGATCGCGGCCCACGCTCGGCGGCACGGCGAAGCGATACTTGCGCCCCTGGGCATTGACCTGTTCGACCAGTTGGACCAGAAGCCCCTGATCCCGGGCACGAATGTCCTGGAGGGCAACCACGTCGAACTGGCGGAGGATACGCACGACGTGTGCGGCGACTGCGGGCTTGGCGAGTTTGGCTTGGTCGAGCGGCCCCAGGTTCGCTGTAGCAATGCGGATGGTCCGTTTCGTTAGCGGTGCCGAAGACCCTCCCCCGGAATACTGGGCCGCTTGGCCCGTGCGCGGCTCGATCTTGAGGCTGTCGAACCCCTGGATCCGGTAGTTCGTGAAGAAGTACCAGAGGCCCAATCCCAACCCGACGAGGAGAAGGAGCACCTGAGGCTTGAACACAAACTCCCTCCGCAGTGTGGACGACGTAAATCGCACGGGCCCTACTTCTGAGAATCGGCTTGCAACCAACGGCGCATCCAACCACGTTGGGCGAACCTCGGACCAGAGATAACCCGAGAAGGTTACGTCAGGTAGGCCAGTGCGAGGGGTGCTCTCAGCGTTTCGCCTCGCGCACCATATGCCCCAACTCGGGGAGGATCAGTTTTTCCATGGCCAATTGGACCCCAGCACGCGAGCCGGGCATGGTCAGAACGACCGTCCGACCGATCAGGCCTGCCACCGCGCGGCTGAGCATGGCCGCCGGTCCGATTTCCTGGAAGCTCAGCATGCGAAACAGTTCCCCATAGCCGGGCAACGGCTTGGTGAGCATGGCGCTGAGCGTCTCGAACGTCTGGTCGCGGCTGCCTAGGCCGGTTCCACCCGTCAGGAGCACGGCCTCGACATCGTCTCGATCAAGGTAACGTTGGACGAGCGCACGGATTCGATCGGGCTCATCGGGGACGATCTGCCGATCGGCGATCGTGTGTCCGGCCGCGCCGAGGAGGTCCACGATCGTCTGCCCGCCCGTGTCGGTGGCCAAGGTCCTTGTGTCGCTGATCGTGACGACGGCGCAGCGGACCGAGCGCGGCGCCTCGCTGCGGTGTTGTTCGGGAACGTGGCTCATGCGGTTCGACCGTCACGGTGCCAAGGTCGTGGTCCGGCGCGGCGTAGGCGTGGGCGTAGGCGTAGGCGGCCCGAATCGTCCCAGACCTCGCCGCGCAGGCCCTTATACTGGGCTGGAGCGGGCAATGCAATCGCTCGTGGCGCTTGCGACAAGGGCAGCATGCCGGTATCCTCGTATCTTGGCGTCGTGGGTGCTCTTGGGCACCCGTCTTGTGCGGCCATTAGCCCATTGGATCGTCGAACCGCGGGGGATTTCATGCGTGCCACGGACCCCAATTCCGAGCCGTCGGTCCAGGCGAGTCATGCCGCGGCCCAACCTGGGCGCGCGTGGATGATCCTGGTGATCGGGTTCATCGTGCTGGGTTGGGTCGGGGTCGCCATGCTCTGGTGGCACATGGAGGAAGCCGGGGTGGACCGCCCGGTGGCCCGGTCTCAATCGGGCTTGGCGGAGGCATCGCCCTCGTCCGTGGACCTGCCGGCGCCGCCTGCCGCCGAATCGGGGGCTGCCGAGCCTGCGCGCGCGGCCGATTTCGAGAAGCTCAAGGGTCGGTGGCTGCGCCAGGATGGCGACTACGTGCTCGAAATCCGGGACGTGGCCGAAAGCGGCAAGACCGAGGCCGCGTATTTCAACCCGCGTCCGATCCATGTCGCCCGGGCCGAGACCGCGTCCAAGGCCGGTTCGATCGAGGTGTTCGTCGAACTCCGCGACGCGGGTTACCCGGGCTGCACCTATCGCCTCAGGTATCGCCCGGGGCCCGATCAGCTCGAAGGGACCTACTACCAGGCGGCCGACGGAGCCAGCTATGATGTAACGTTCGACCGCATGAAATGAGACCAGCCACCCCCTCGTCGTGGAAAGGGCCGATCATGGAGTGCCGAAAGAACGAGAACCTCAAAAATTGCACCTGCACCTACGATCCTTGCCCGCGCAAGGGCCTCTGCTGCGAGTGCCTCAGCTATCACCTCCGGTCCCGACAGTTGCCGGGCTGCTGCTTTCCTGCCGACGCCGAGCAGACCTACGACCGTTCGTTCGCCCATTTCGCGCGCCTGGTAGCCGCGGGGAAGATCTAGGCTACGGGCTGAGCCGTTGCCACGGGGCGAAGACCAACAGGGCCCCGGCGCCCACCAGGACGAAGCCCAGCACGTAGTTCCACTTCAGCGGTTCTTTGAGGTAGTAGATCGAGAAAAGGCAGAACACGCTCAGCGTGATGACCTCTTGGATCGTCTTGAGCTGGGCCGTGCTCAACCCGGCGTTGTGCCCGATGCGGTTGGCTGGAACCTGGAAACAGTATTCGACCAGGGCGATCAACCAACTGGCGAGGATCGCAACGGTCATGGCCGAGGACTTGTACTTCAGGTGTCCGTACCACGCAAAGGTCATGAACACGTTCGAAATGGTCAAGAGGACGAGCGTCGTAAGCCACATTGGAGTACAAGAGGCCCCCCGAGAGCAAGCGGTCACTAGGCCGCATTAGATCAGAGAAGCGGGATTGAACCGCAAACAGGCTGCCGCGTCAACGGCGGTTTTCGTCTTCGCCCGGTCTCCCGTCGCCTGGGAGACCTGTCGCTCCACCGGTTTGGGCAGGCAGGTCGCCCAGCGCCGCCCGAAGCATCCATCGCGTCCACCTGCCAGCGGCATAGACCGCCGCGATCAAGGCTACGTCGGCTACCGAGAGCAACGCCCAGAGTCTTGGCGGCGCGCTGCCTGCCACGATCGCCAACAGCCAGACCACACAGAGCGTTGAAAGGATGGGCACGGCGATCGCGCCGGCGATGGCCACGGGCAGCACGAAGGCCAGGTAAACCGCCCGGTGCCATGGGTTGGTTACCCCAGCTCGCGACAGCGCGCCCACGCTGGCCAGCCATAGCGAACCGCACGCGAACCACACGAACCCGTCAAGTACCCAGGTCCAATCCTCCTGACCCCACGCGGGGCGATAGTCGCCATAGTGGATGAAGGCCATCGGCAACTGGATGAGGAAGAACAGGCAGAAGAAATCGACGATGGTGAACTGGGTTGGCCGATCGAGCCGTTTGCCCGCTGCATCCAGAGGCCCGAGGATCCACCAGGCGACCAGGAACGTGGCCCCGCCAAAGCCGACCAGTAACAACAGCCCCCCCAGACAAGCCAGGGAATCGGCCATCCAACCACCTGAAGCGCCCATCGCCAGCGAGTGTATCCGAGGCCGCGGTGCGTGGCAACGGCGCGGCTGGAACGATTTCGGCCACCCCCGCGCCGCGTCGGGTGACGCACGCGCTGGGCGCATGGCCCGGTCCGAAGTCGGTTGGCGCGACCTTTGACGGAGCGACGCCCATCGCGCATGCTGGTAGCGGTGTGAACGGGACAGGCACGTTTTGACGGCCCGCGCGAGGCCGAAGAACGTACGTGTCCCCAGCCAGTGAACGCTTACGTGGAAGGCCCGCTGGTTCGCTCTTTGGCCCCGAAAGGAGGTTCGCCATGTCATGGGCCCTTCGACTGGTCGGATTGGCGGGGTGCGTCTTGTCCGGGCTTGCCACCGCGGGCGAGTTCCCGGGCTCGGACGCGATCTCGCCCGGCGATCGGGTGATCCGCCTCTTCAACGGCAAGGACCTCTCGGGGCTGTACACCTGGCTCAAGGAAAGCGGCCGCGAGGATCCCAAGCGGGTGTTCACGGTCCAGAACGGGGTCCTCCGCGTGTCGGGCGAGGGGCGGGGCTACCTCGCCACCGAACGGGCGTACAAGGATTATCACCTGGTGGTCGAGTACCAATGGGGCAAGGCGACCGACGGTTCGGGCTTCGTGCGCAATGCCGGGGTGCTCGTGCATGCGATCGGACCCGACGGCGCCGCGGGCGGCGCGTGGATGACCTCGATCGAATGCCAACTCGCCCAGGGCTGCGAGGGCGACTTGATCGTCATCCGGGGTAAAGACGAGTCGGGCAAGATCGTGCCGGCCACGATCACCTGCGAAACCGAACTGGCCCCCGACCACAAGACGCGATGGAAGCCCGGCGGTACCAAGACCGTCTATTCGGGCCATCAGTTCTGGTGGTCCAAACACGAACCGTTCTTCGAGGAGAAGCTCGACACCCGCGGCCGCAACGACGTGGCGAGTCCCCTGGGCCAATGGACCCGGGTCGAGTGCATCTGCCGCGGCAACCGGCTTACGGTGAAGATCAACGGCGTCACGGTCAACGAGGCCTTCGATGTGTGGCCGGCGGCAGGCAAGATCCTGCTGCAAAACGAGGGCCACGAGATCTACTACCGCAATTTCGAACTGCACCCCCTTGAACCGACGCCGCGTTGACTGGCTCAGCCGGCCGTTTCCCAGCGGGTTCCGTGGCGGCGCACGGGCCGGTAGAGCGTGTCGCGCTCGACCGGTTCATAGCCCGTTTCGGCGATGAGCCCGCGCAGTTCCTCGATCGAAAGGGCCTGGGGCGATTGCGCACCGGCCTCGTGGTGGATCGACTCGTGGCGGACCGTGCCGTCCAGGTCGTCCGCGCCGTAGGCGAGGGCCACCTGGGCCGTGCCGACCCCGAGCGAAATCCAGTAGGCCTTGATGTGGTCGAAGTTGTCCAAGAAGAGCCGGGCGATGGCCACGGTGCGCAGGATGGCCAGGCTGTCAGGCCGGCGGAGAGCGCCCAGCCGCGCGCCGTCCGGATGGAAGGCCAACGGGATGAACGCCTGAAATCCCCCGGTCTGGTCTTGAAGCGCGCGCAAGCGAAGCATGTGGTCCACGCGATGCGCCGCCGTCTCGAGATGACCGAACAGCATCGTCGCGTTGCTCCGCAGCCCCCGTTCATGGGCCGCGCGGTGGACCGCAAGCCAGGTCTCGGCGTCGATCTTGCGCGGGGCGATCTGGCGTCGCACCTCGGGATGGAAGATCTCGGCCCCGCCGCCGGGCAAACTGCCCAATCCCGCCGCGACCATCTCCTCGAGCACCGCACGGACCGGCCGGCCCGTGCTCTCGGCGAACCAGGCGATCTCGGCGGCCGTCCACGCCTTCAGGTGCAGACGCGGAAATGCGCGGTGGAGCGAGTCGATGATCTCGAGATACCAGCCGTACCCCAGGGCGGGATGGATGCCGCTGACGATGTGCAGCTCGGTCGCGCCCGCCTCGTCGGCCTCTTGGCCCCGCGCGAGAATCTCGTCGGCGCTCATCACGTAGGCGCCCGCCTCGCCCGGATCGCGGCTGTAGGCGCACAAGGGGCACCGATACACGCAGAGGTTCGTGGGATTCAAGTGCGCGTTGACGTTGTACCAGGCGATCGCGCCGTTCGTGCGGCGCCGGACCCGATCGGCCAGCCGGCCAAGTACGTGGAGATCGACCTCGGGCCGATCAAGAGACCGGGACTGTACACGGTCCGAGTGGTG
>DYLT01000442.1 GCA_020721945.1 Blastopirellula marina | reverse complement strand
CGGAGGGGCGCACCCGCTGGGGGCTCGAGGCCGCGGTTGGCCAGGCCTTCGGTCGGGTCCGCTGGATCGAAGATCTGTACGACCTGCCTCCGCCCTGACGCGGCGCCCGCGCGCGCTTCGGGGTAGAAATACTGCTGCGGTCCGGCGTGTACCCTGGGGCGCAGCCCCCCGCCCGCCGAGGAGGAACGATGCAGCCCCCCCAAGAGTACAAGACCGCCGGGATCCTCACGCTGATCGCCGGCATCCTCAACGTCCTGGTATCTCTCATCTGGATGGTAATGTTCATCTGGTTCTGCGTAGGCGTGCTCTGGGCGATCCCGCTCGTCATCGGCGTGCTCGAGATCATGACTGGCATCGGCGCCATGCAGGGCACACCCAAGCCCAACCCCACTCGATCCGGTTCCATCATCCTCCGCCTCCCACCGCCACTTCTCTTGACCCCGGGTCCTTGAGCAGCAGCCTGAGCTCCCGGCTGCCCGACACGTCGAGCGAGACCGTCGCCGCCTCGGGGAGCGCGTTGCGAGCGACCCGCTCTTTCCAGGTGAGCCGGCGCTGCTGTCGCGCTGCGTCGCCCGCGGCGACGAGGCGCGGCCGCGGCCGCTCGGGCGCGGGCAGCTCGACGTCGACGCGCAGCGTGGCTTCGGCGAAGACGTCTCGGAACCGTTTGCGCGCCGCCGCGGGGAGGAATCGCGGCGCGAGGACGGCGTGAAGACCGGCTTCGGCCTCAATCGATCCGATGTCGAGCGGCTCGGCGGGGCGCGTCTTGCCGCGGACGAGCCGGTCGCGGAGCAGGTCGGCGATCCCGCTCGGAATGGACAGCTCCAGGTGCTTCGCCGCGCGCGGTCGCGACGAGCAGAGGCAGGACGCCCTCGTCCCACAGTCCTCGCATCCGCCCGCCGGGCGGCGGAAGATCACCGCCGTACGCCCCTCGGAGCTCGCCTCGGGCCGAACGGTGGTGAGCGCGAGCGGGCGGCCGTCGGGGCATCGGAGCTCGGCCCGGTCGGCGTCCCAGGTCCAGCCCGGACGGCTCGCGAGCAACGCCGGCCAGTCGAGCGACACCAGCAGCTTCGTGAGGAGCGGATCGCGCGGCCAGGAGGCGGGCATCTGCACGGCCTTCGGCCGCCGCAGCATCGGCGCGGGACGGACCGCCGATGGCCGCTCGAGCTCGAAGCCGCGAGCGATGCGGTAGTTCATGAGGAACAATCCGCTCAACGTCGCGAGCTCCTGCCCGGGCAGGTGATAGCTGACGATGCGGTCGAGGCCGACCTCCCGGTCCTCCTGCGCGAACCGATTCTCCTGGGCGGAGCGTCCGAAGTACACGGTCACCACCTCCGGCGCCGGCCAGCGGTCCGCCGGCACGTCGGCCGCGAAGAGCTCCACCTGCCATCCGTCGATCATGCGGCCGCGGCCCGCGGGTCCGTCCGTTCGGAAAGCGCTCGCGACCACGCGGACGGCGAGAGGCTCGTAGCGCCCTCCGTCCGGACGCCGCGTCTTCTTGTCAGGATGAAGCGTCACGATGCCGATGTCGGCGGCGACGCGGCGCGGCCCCGAGCCGCTGTCGGGCACCTCGAACCAGGTCGCCGCGCGCAGACGCGCGAGGATGTCGGCGTCCTCGTAGAACTTCTGACGATTGAGGCGGGTGACGAAGGGCAGGCCGAGAGCGCGAAGCGCGGCGTAGTACGGGACGTACCCGTGCTCGCCGTCCATGCGGGTGAGCGTGCGCGCGCGGGGATGGGAGAGCCGGTCGACGAGCGCGCCGATGCTCTTCGCGGCGAGCTCGAGGTCCGCGGCGCCGTCACCGTTGCCCGTGTGCAGGTGCGCGTGGACGAACACGCCGGAGCCGCTGTGCTGCACGTCGACGCGGCGGAACTGCACATCGCCGCGCTTGCGCCCGGAATGGCCGGGTGCGCCGGTCTCCGCCGAGCGGCGCTCCGGCTCGGGCAGGTCGTCGCCCGCCGGGAGCGCCCGGTGGCGCAGCGTGCGGACGGTCGGATCAACGTCGAACACGTGCCAGCCGTCGCCCTTCGCGTCGTACGACAGCACGGACGGATGCCGCAGCAGCTCGTCGATGCCAGGCGCTTCGGTGAGCAGCCAGGAAGCGGCATCGCGGAGCAGGTCGGGTTCGACGGCGTTGAGCGCGCGGGACACGGAAGCCGGGGAAGGGAGCTGCTTCCGCCGCGCGAGCCCAGCCACTCGCTCGGAGCGCGGCCCGAGGGCCTTCCAGAACGTCCGGAACCCCTGCGTGGCGCCCGCCGCGTAGAACAGCGTCAAGACCAGCCAGATATCGACGCCCACGAATCCGCCCTGGCGGCGGATGCGGAGCTTGTCGCCCGCGACCTCTACGAGCCCGCGCGCCTCGATCTCCGCGAGCAGCAGCGCCGCCGCGACGAGCTCTTCGGGGATCCGAGCCGGATCCGCGTCGTGGAACGTGACATTCACCCGCTTGCGTGCCATGTTTGCCGTCCTCCAGAGAGAGGCGGCCGCGGGCGTGTCCTCGGCAAAAGACTGGCCCGCGGCCGTTACCCTCTCGGGGACATCCCGGGAGGGCCGGCGTCCTCTACGCCGGCAACGGGTCAGGCGCACGGGATCGGCGAACGGGCTCCGGTTTCATGGATCCGGAACCAGTGGGTTTTCGGTTGGAAGTGGCTGTGCGAGTGCTCCTCTTGCTCGCGTGGATCTGTGTCGCGCCCCATCTCGGGGTGAACTCGAGCCAGCGCTGACCGTCGAGGGGGCCTGCGCCGCGCGATCCTTGCTGGGTGAGTAGTTAGTAGTGGGGCAGGAGGTCCGATGTCTGCGCTGCTCGCCCTGTCGCTGCTGGTGTCCTGCAAGGGCGATGAGCCCGAGGACACCGCCCCGCAGTGGACTCCACCCGAGGCGGTCTGCTCGGTCGGGACGTCGTGGTCTGACGGCGAG
>DYLT01000441.1 GCA_020721945.1 Blastopirellula marina | reverse complement strand
GGTGGAGACATCGGCTGCCGGTACACGCCCGAGATGATCGAGATGATCAAGGTGGCCCTGGAACTCCGCCGCCGGGGGGGCATCAAGTTCTGACTCGACTGGCATCCAATCCGCAAACAAGATACTGAGCCTATGCAGCGCTCCGCCGGGAGGCCGGGATGGCTTCGACCGCCAGTGCCGGCGTGAAATCCTCGGCTGCCAATCCCGTTCGCCGTCGAGCAAGCTCGATGGGATCATTCGTGGAGCGGGCGCACCGACGTTAGCCCAAATTCCGCGGTCCGGGGTTTGGGAACGCCATCGCATAAGGACTTAGGTTCGGTTTTGGTCCCGAGTCTTCACTACCATAGGATCGGCTCGTCAATCCGCCGCAAGCGGCGGGGCAGTTGGATGCCCAAGCGATGGAGCAGGACTTGCTGGGCGGGGTCCGGTTCGGTCACGCCGCAGAGGCGGATCGTCTTGCCCGGTCGGCCGGCCTTGATCTGGCTGGGCAGGACCACGTCGCCACGGTTGATCTTGGCGAAATGGTCCAGGAGCGTCCGCGGGGTGTCTCCCGTTCCGCTTTGCAGGGCAGCAGCCGGTCCATCCCCGCATCGAGCCGGTCCGTGTGCACCTTCTCCGCCGGCACCCTCCAACAGGTCGTCCAGCGCCCTCTGTTCGTACCAGGTCGTCTCGATGTGCAGCTCGCGCTGCGGACAGCAGAACCGCGCGATGACTGGACCCAGCCGCTCTTCTCGCTCCCCTTCAACTCGCCCAGGTAGGCCACCACCCGCTGCCGCGATCCCCGCGTGCCGTCCGATAGGACTCCACCAGCGCCCAGTCGGTGTGCTTCTTCCCGTCGTTCCGCCGCTCGCAACGTCTTAGGAACATGGGAACCTCCCTGCTTCGCCCTAGCAGCATCGAATGGCGCAGGCGGAATTCAAGCAAGAGGGTCTTCACTCCAACGCCCCGCCGCGCTCGACCTCGTCAATTCCTCGGGATTCCGCAATGCCAGCCCCCCGAAGATCTCAGAAAACGGAGACGAACCGCGTAACTTGGGCTAGTGCGCCCTTGGGCCCTACTGGAGTGGGGATGCGGCCCCCTGGAAAGTGTCCTCCCTTTGACCGCAAGGCCAAAGGCTGATACGCTTTGCAGGTACGTTGGTTACGGCAAGCCATCCAGCGACGAGCGAATCATGCCTCATGAAGTGACGTTGATTACGGGGGATGGAACCGGGCCCGAGTTGGCCGAAGCGGCCCGGCGGTGTGTGGATGCCACGGGCGTGGAGATCCGTTGGGATATCCAGGAGGCGGGCGTCGAGGTCATGCAGCGCACCGGTAATCCGCTTCCCGAATCGGTCCTCGAGAGCGTGCGCCGCACCCGGTGCGCCTTGAAGGCCCCCATCACCACGCCGGTTGGCACGGGGTTCCGCAGCATTAACGTCTATCTACGCCAGGAGTTGGGTTTGTTCGCCTGCGTGCGTCCTTGCAAGTACTACGCCGGGGTGCGCACATACTATCACGGCGTGCCGGTCGATCTGGTCATCGTCCGCGAAAACACCGAAGACCTGTACACCGGGGTCGAGTTCGAACGCGATCGGCCCGAGACGACTGAACTGATCGACTGCATCAACCGCCTGTCGCGCGACCGCAAGATCAAGACCGGTTTGCACGAGACCGGGGTCTCGATCAAGCCGATCAGCGTCTCGGGCACGGAACGGATCGTTCGCTATGCCTTCCAATATGCCCTGGAGAACGGGCGCCAACGGGTCACGGCGGTCCACAAGGCGAACATCATGAAGCACACCGACGGCCTGTTTCTCTCGGTCGCGCGGCGGGTCGCCGAGGAGTTCCAGGGCCGCGGCATCGAGTTCGAAGACCGCATCGTCGACAACATGTGCATGCAGTTGGTGCAGAAACCCGAACTCTACGACGTGCTGGTGCTGCCGAACCTGTACGGCGACATCCTCAGCGATCTGGCGGCTGGCCTGGTCGGGGGGTTGGGCGTCGCGCCCGGTGCCAACATCGGCCCCGAGGGCGCGGTCTTCGAGGCCACCCACGGCAGCGCGCCGAAGTACAAGGGCCTCAACAAGGTCAACCCCACGGCCCTCATCCTTTCGGGGGTGCTGATGCTGCGATATCTTAAGGAGCACGACGCGGCGGATCGGCTCGAGCGGGCCGTGGCCACGGTGATCGGCGAAGGCAAGTACGTCACCTATGACTTGAAGCCCGACCGCAACGATCCCACCGCCGTGGGCACGCGGGAGATGGCCGACGCGATTTGCCGGGCCATCGCGCGGTGAACGACGCGGACCGACCCGGCGCCCGGGGGCAGCGCGTTCGCAAGCCGCGGGGCCTGGTGTATAATGGAGGTGCCCCCAAGAAGAGCGAGGAGTCGCCTCGCCCTGGTTCGTTTCCTTGCCCGATGGGATCGCCAGCGTCCAGCCATGCCCCCAGCCGCGCTGCTTGCGGGAACGCCCATGATGCTCGTCTTGGCCAGTGCCACGGTCGGTTGCGCCGTGTTTTCCCTGACGTGGTGGTTGGTCCGGGTCCTGCGGACCGAGGATGGCGAGCAAGGTGTCGAGTGGCGGTACGATATTAGTCGGATCAACGAATTGCGTCGGCTGGACCGGTTCTACCGGGTCTTTCAGCCGGCGATTCAGTTCTTTGCCCGGTTCAACCGCGCGGTCTTTCGCGACAGTCTTCCCGAGATCCAGCGCCAGATCCAGGCGGCGGGCCTACCGCGGTTTTGGCTGGCCGAGGAGTACCTGGGACGATGCCAGTGGATGGCCTTGCTGCTTTTGCCGTGGTTCTTGTATGGGTTCGTGTCGATGGCCGGCGCACCGGGCGTGGTGCCCGCCGTGATCCTGACCGGGTTCAGTGCGTGGTATTTTCGGCACCGGCTGGCGGTCCGGGCCGAGACACGGCTGCGCACGATCAAGCGTCGCATG
>DYLT01000440.1 GCA_020721945.1 Blastopirellula marina | reverse complement strand
CTCCATTCGGCGGAGGATCCCGTCCGGTTCGGCCAGGGCGCAGGCCACGATCGCCTCGGCGCGCGCCGGGCGGTCCGCCACCGCATAGATCCGCAACTGCGGCGCATTGCCCGACGGCCGAATGTGGGCAATGTCGCCGTTCCGGAAACTCACCCGCACCCCGTCCAGCAGGTTCAGGCGCGCAATCTCAGCGAACCCGTCGCGCGGAGCAAAGTGGGTCTCGAGTTCACGCCGAATCCTCTGTAGTTGGCGAGCCACGCTCCCCTCGGCGCGGGCGGTCGCGCCGCCCGTGAAGGTAAGTCTGACATCGTCGCCCTCAAAATCGACCTGCTCGATCCGCGGATCCTCGGGCGAAAACCGTCGCACCAGCGCCCGGCTGGTCTCCAGCGGGAACTGGTCCAGCAGACCCGCCTTGCTGAACCGAGCGGGCAGGCGGGCGAACCGCTCGACCAGGGACACCTTCTGCGCCGCCGCCGAACTCAGGGCGGCCACCAGCGGCAACGCGGCGTCGCGCGTGGGCAACGGCTTGAGGACCCGCCCGTGGAGCTCGATCTCCGAGCCGACCAGGAAGCCGCCGTTGGCTTCCCAGCCGACCACCCGCCGGGCACCGCGCGCCCGCGCCCGCGCCATGCCCGCGATGACGTAGGGCGAGCCAATCCGCGTTTTGATCACCCTCACGTCCCGGGCCCCGCCCCATCGATCCACCGCATCGTTGGCGCTGATGGGTACCACCACGGCATCGGCCTTCAAAAACTCCGCGACCACGAGGCCCAACAGGTCCCCGCCGAAAAACCGCACGGCGCCCTCGGCGTCCACCCCCGCCACCAACGGCCGGTCGCTGTCGCCATCGGTGGACACCACCGCGTCGATCGGCCCGTGCTGCCGGCGGGCGTGATCGGCCAGCGCCTGGAGCGTCGCCAGTTGGCGCTCGGTGATGGCCTCGGTGTCGATGGGGATGAACGCCTCGCTCCGCCCCACCGCGATGACCTCCGCCCCCAGACGGCTGAGCAGCTCCACCAGCAGCTCCCGCCCCACCGCCGAGTGCTGGTAGCAAACCAGCCGTTGGCCCCGGAGCGCTTGCGCGGGAAAAAAGTCCACATAGCGCCGGAGGTACTCTTGCCGAGCTTGCGGGTTTTCCGGCGGCAGCGCGCGGCCCGGCCCGGCCTTGAACATCCCATCGTCCGCAAAGAGCGAGGTCGGGCGTGGACGCGCATACTCGCGGTGCCGCACCCGTGCGACCGCCCGCAAGATGCCCGGTTCATCGTCCTTCAAAACCTCCCCCGTGCACTTGTTGAATTTGAGGCCATTCCGGTCAAAAGGAATGTGGCTCCCGGTCACCATCACGCTGGGCCGACCCTGCTCCAGCGCGTAATACGTCAGGGCCGGCGTCGGCAGCTTCCCCAGGTAATCGACCGCCAAACCCGCCTCCTCGATCGCGCGCACGACCGCCCGCAAGATGCTCCGTTCGGCACCGTCAGTGCTGGGGCGCAGGTCGCCGGCCACGCTGACCGCAACGCCGGGTCTCAGTTCCCCTATCTCGCGCAGATACTCCAGGAATCCGCGCGTGTTGAGGTAGGCCTCCAGATCGGTGAGGTCGGTCACCAACCCGCGCAGCCCGCTGGTGCCAAAAGCCAGCGGGGTGGGTTGCCGCCCTCGAAACGTGCTCCCCGGCTCGGCGGACACCCCCACACCACTCGCCCAGCTCTGGGCCGGAACCGTCGCCTTGTAGAGCGTGGCCCGCGCCGGGCTGCTGATCGTGTAGGCCAACCCCTGCGGCACCAGCCAGACGGCCCCCTGGCCGAACTCCCAGCGCTGGCCCGCCGCCTCGACCACCACTCGCTCGCCCGCGGCCAACGACTGCACCAGCACAATGTCCGCGCTGTGCTCCGGCCCGTTGACGTGCGCCTGGCCGCCCGCCACCTCGATCCGGCGCAACTCGAACTCCTCGGCCGGGGTCGGATAAACCCATTCGCCGGTGCCGGGGATCGGGCGGGCGCTGATCCGCTCAGGCTCGGCCCCTTCAAACACCACGTTCGCCAACAACTCCGGCACGTCCACGTGTTTGGCCGTCAAGCCGCCGCGCAACACGTTGTTGGAATTGGCCATCAACTCCACCCCCGCCCCTGCCAGGTAGGCGTGCAGGACGCCCGCCGGCAGATACATCGCCTGGCCCGGCGCCAGCCGCACCAGGTTCAGCAAATAAAACGCCACCAGGCCCCGATCGCGGTGCCCGTCGCGGCTGTAAGCCTCATCCGCGCGCAGCAGCCAGTACTCCCGATCCGTCTGCTGGAACGGACGGCGCGCGTGCTCGGCCCTCAGCCGTTTGACCAAAGGTCCCAACCCTTGGTCCACCCGCTCCTGCGGCAAACTCATGAACGCGGCGTAGTGCTGGCGGAGCGACTCAGCGGTCGGTTGGAAGCCCGGGAACAGCGCCCGCAATTCGGGCAAGGCGGCCACCTGCTCGGCAAGCTGCGGCAACGGTCGGAACCCGCGCAACCCGTAGAACTCCGTCAGCGCCGCGAGCACCTCGGGCTTGTGATTGGCGTCTTTGTAGTTCCGGTGCGACGCCGCCAGAGCGACGCCAGCCGCGTTCTCCCGCGCAAAGCCCGCCGCCGCCCGCTCCTTCGACGGGTGAACTTGCAGCGACAACGGCGCGGCCGCCGCGAGCACCTTGAACAAGTAAGGCAGTTGCTGCTGGAACCGCTGCGCCACCGCCGGATGGAGGATAGCTTCGGGCGCCTGGCGGATAACCTCGGCCAGACTCACCTTCCGGCCCGGCACCACCGTCCAGGCCGGCGCGTCGGGGTGGGCCCCCATCCAGAGTTCGGCAAACGGTCGGCCGTCTGGGTTGGCTTGGCCCAGCAGCCGCGGGATGAACTCAGGGTCTCCCCACGGATAGTGCTGGAGCGCGGGCTCCAGGACCAACAGGCCCGCGCCGC
>DYLT01000062.1 GCA_020721945.1 Blastopirellula marina | reverse complement strand
AGAACGCCGTTTCGATCGTGGCGTCCGGCCCTGCTGGCGCCGACGGCGCCGCCGATCGCGCCGGCCAGTTCGTGGATCAGGCGGAAGTTCTCTCGGCTGCCCACGCCGCCGCCGCCGGCCACGATGACGCGGGCCCCCTTGAGGTTCACCTTGCGCGGCTCGAGGTGCCGCTCGAGGAGGCGGACGGCCAACAGGCTCTCGTCGAGGGCGACCGACTCGCGCACGACCTCGCCGCGCCGCGCCGGGTCGGCCGGCCGCATGGCCATGACCCCCTCGCGGACCGTGGCCATCTGCGGCCAGCGGTCGTAGTTGACGATCGTGGCGATGATGTTCCCCCCGAACGCCGGCCGGATTTGCAGAAGCAGGTGCTTGTGGACCTCCTTGGTGCGCGGATCGGTCACATCGGCGATGTCGAGATCCGTGCAGTCGGCCGTCATGCCGGCGCGCATCTCCGATGCCACGCGAGGGGCCAGGTCGCGCCCCAGGGGCGTGGCCCCGTACATGACGATCTGCGGTTTGTGCTTCTCGATCAGGGCGCACAGCACCCGCGCATACGGCTTGGTTTGAAAGTGCGCCAGCAAGGGGTGATCGACGAGGTACACGCGGTCGGCGCCCTGGGCGATCAGGCGGCCGGCCAGATCGCCCACGCCAGCCCCGGCCAGCACCGCGCCCATGCGCACGTGGAGCCGGTCGGCCAGGTCGCGGGCCTTGCCGCACAGTTCCAGCGCGACCTCGTTGAGCGCACCATCTTCCTGTTCGGCGAAGACCCAGACTTCGCCCTGACGGTTCGGTTCGATCATCGGTCCGTGGTCCCGTTCTTCCGTAAGGACGGCCCTTCCGGGCCGGCGTATTTCCGGACGGCCGGAGAGGCCGTCCCCCTTGTACGAGCGGGTCATTACCCCAGCGTATGGTCCACGACCAATTCGTGGATCAACCGCCGCACGCCATCTTCCGTCGGGGGAAGGTCGGTGTAGCCCTGCTTCGTCAACACGATCGACTGCACCCGGAAGACCTTGGTGGGCGAGCCGGCCAAACCGCAGCGGTCCAGATCGGCGTGGATGTCGTCGAGATTCCATTGTTCGATCAACAGCCCCGCCTGCTTCCACTGCTCGGTGCGGCGGCGGGTCTCGGCGTCGCGCTCGGCCGGGCTTGCCGAGGGCATGGCCTCTTGCACCATCGCGGCCACCTCGGACTCGGTCCGAGCGCGCTTGAATCGCATCACCCGGCGGGCTGCGGGCGGCCGGGGCTTGTTCGCTGTGCCCAAGACGGTGATCAAGACCGGCAACCTGGCTTCGACGAGTTCCCAGCCGTTGCCGACGTTCCGGCGGACCCGCACCCAATCGCCCTCGATTCCCACCAGTCGCTCCAAGTAGGTCACTTGGGGCAAGCCCAGCTTCTCGGCCGTTTGGGGACCGACTTGGGCTGTATCGCCGTCGATCGCTTGCCGGCCGCAAAATACGAAATCGAACCGCCCGATCGTGCGGATCGCCTGGCTGAGGATGTAGCTGGTGGCCAGCGTGTCGCTGGCCGCTGCCCGGCGGTCGGTCACGAGAATCGCCCGATCGGCGCCACGATAGAGGCAGTCCCGGAGCACCTCGGCTGCCTTGGGGGGGCCCATGCTCACCGCGGTCACCGTCCCCCCGTATTGATCGCGGACCTCCAGGGCCGCTTCAAGCGCGTTGAGGTCCTCGGGGTTGAAGATCGCGGGCAAAGCGGCGCGGTTGACCGTACCATCTTCCTTCATCGCCTCGGCCGTGATATTGGCGGTATCGGGAACCTGCTTGACACACACAATCGAGTGGTACGGCACCGTCAACGCTCCTGGATCCCACGCAGTGATTATTGCCTGGGGCGCGCCAAATCGAAGCGCGGAAGATAACAGGGTATCCCCAAAGGGTCAACCCCCGGTTTGCGGAAGGATAGGGAGGCCGTGAGGGTTGCGTGGGCGTCGTGCCAGAAAAATGCGCCAAGTGTGCTCGCTTCGAGCGACGCAATCCGTTCAAACGCAACGATGCCGCGCCGCGCTCGATCGGTTTCGATGCAACACGATGACGGCAACGCACGATTTGTGTTATGATTTGGTCAACCGTATGTATCGAATTCATGGCGCAGCCCAGCTCGACGCTGCGCCGACATGTCGCACACTCCAGTCTACAGAGGGGTTTGTCGTGTTGCCTGCTTCGCCCCCGAAGGATCCGCTCGCGTGCCTGGGCACTCATCCCGAGCTGGCGCCCGTGGCCGCCGAACTCCTTGGCCGGGCTGCGTGGGACGACGACCCGGTCGCCTATCGAGCAACCGGGCTCTTGGCCCTGTTGGCAGCCGCCGGCGCGAGGTTCGCGGCGCTGGTGACAGGCGTGGCTGGCCAGTGGATCGCCGAGGTGCAAGCGGGCTCGCGGCAGCCGCTGCCGCAGGACTTGCTGGCCGACGTGCTCGACGCCGAGGTGTCGAAGCACCAGGGCGATTGGGTCGCCGTGCCGCTGGCTCCTGGGTCGGGGAAGTCTCAGGCGATCGCCTTGCTCTTGCCTGAGAAGGCGGCAGGGCGCGCGGTGATCGAGGTGCTCGAATCGCTGGCGGAGGTTTTTCGGGCGGGGCTGGCGGCCGTCATGACCCGACACGAGGAGCGCCGGCGCACCCGCCGCCTCGAGACCGTTCTCGAGATCACCCAACAGTGGAACCAAACTCGGGAGGTCGAGCCCTTGTTGGTCCACATGGCAGAGGCCGCGACGCGCCTGTTGGATGCCGACCGGGCGAGTATTTTTCTCTGGGACCGGCGCGCCCACATCCTGGCGGGCAGGCCCGCACTGGGAATGCCCGGCGGCGAACTGCGTCTGCCCGACGATCGGGGCGTGGTGGGCCGGGTGGTGCGGAGTGGGCAGCCCCTTCGCGCCGACGCGGCAACGGACGCCGAGGGGATCGATCGCCGGGTCGATGCCCAAACCGGCTACAAGACGCGGAACCTGCTCTGCGTGCCGCTACGGGGGAAGTCGGGGGAGTTGTTCGGGGCTTTCGAGTTGATCAACAAGCGACAGGGCACGTTTTCGGCCGAGGACGAGGCCGCGCTGACGGAACTGGCCTCCCATGCGGCGGTCGCCCTGGAAAACGCCCAGGATCGCCAGCAACTCCTCAGTGCCAGCCGGCAAATCACCGAACAAGCCGCCGCGCAAGTCCGGCTGATCGGCGAGAGCCCGGCGATGGAGGCCTTGCGGTCGATCATCCGGCGCGTGGCCGAGACCGACCTGCCCGTGCTGATCTTCGGCGAGAACGGCACGGGCAAGGAGGTGGTGGCCCAGTCGATCCACTATCTCAGCCGCCGCCGCGACAAACCCCTGGTCGCCGTCAACTGCGCGGCGATCCCCGACACGCTGGCCGAGAGCGAGTTGTTCGGGCACGAACGGGGGGCGTTTACCGACGCCCACGAGACCCGGCCTGGCAAGTTCGAGCTGGCCGCCGACGGCACGCTGTTTCTCGACGAGATCGGCGATCTGAGCCTGCCTGGCCAGGCCAAGTTGCTGCGCGTGCTGGAAGAGAGGCTTTTCGTGCGGGTGGGCGGCTCGACGCCGCTGGCCACCGACGCCCGAGTGGTGGCCGCGACGAATCAGGACCTCGCGGCGATGGTCCGGGCGAAGCGCTTTCGCGAGGATCTCTTCTACCGGCTCAACGTGGTGACGCTGGAAATCCCGCCGCTTCGCGACCGGCCCGGCGACATCCTCCTGTTGGCCGAGCACTTCTTGGAGACCTTCTCGAAACGCGCCCGCCGCAAGGTCCCCGAATTGGCCGAGGCGGCGCGGCAGCGCCTTCTGGCGCATCGGTGGCCGGGCAATGTGCGCGAGTTAAGGAATTTGATGGAGCGGGTGGTCTACCTTTCGGCCGCCGACCGGATCGAGGCCGAGGACCTCGCGTTCATTCTGGATCCGCGCGGCCGGCACGAACCCGCGCCGGCGTGCGACAAGCCGCTGGGCCAGGCGACCGACGAGTTTCAGATCGACTATATCCGCCGCGCGATCGCCCAGGCCGACGGCAACATGAGCCAGGCCGCCGCGCGCCTCGGCTTGCATCGCTCGAATCTGTATCGCAAGATGCGTCAATTGGGCATGGCGATTCCGTGAGGCGGCGGGACCGGTGTGCTACACGGCGACACGCCCGAAGGGGAGCGCCCCATTTTCGTGGGCTTCGCCGCGAGAACCGGGACAGTCCCCGTGCACGGCGACGAGCCCCCGAAAGACTGCGATCCGGTCCGGACCACCGAGCGGATCCGCGGCGAGGCCGTGGTCCAGGTCACGTCGCCGCCCGGGACGCGGATGGCGTGGTTCACGGCCCAGGGCGGTTTCCGCAGGCACCTCCACGAGGCGGCCCGCAAGACCCGCAACACCATGGCATTCGCGGCCGACGGCGCCGAGGTCCTTCGCGAGATCGACCGCGCCGAGGTTCCGGCCGACGACGAGCCGGAGAACGAATTCATCGAGATCGCCGTCCCGAGCCACCTGGCGAGGCCGGCTAGCTCGAACGATGCGTCAACCAGCGCCGTTGGCGCGCGTACTCGACCGCCTGAAAGCGCCCCTCGACCCGAAGCTTCTCCACGATGTTGTGCACGTGGTTTTTGACGGTGTACAGAGAGATACTGAGCTTCTTGGCGATTTGTTTGTTGCTGAGGTGCTGGGCGATCAGGTCGAGGATCTCCAGTTCCCGCGCCGTCAGGGCGACGGCTTCCACCCGATCGGCCCAAAGCGGGCGGTGCCGCGCCTCGGCGAGCTGTTCGAACATCGAATGGACGATCTCGGGCGAGCAGAACAACTCGCCTTGGAGCACGCGCTGGATGGCCGACTGGAGATCCTCGAGCGAAGCCCCTTCGAGAATGCAGCCGTGCGCTCCGGCCGCGATGCAATCCAGAAGGCTCTCGTGACTGGCGGCGCGGGCCATCAGAATCAGCTTGCACCGCGGCGCAGACCGCCTGAGTTCTCCGAGGAGTTCGAGCACCTCGTTGGTCGGGAGGTGCAGATCGACCAACACGGTGTGGGGGGCCGATGCCTCGAACACGCGCAACGCCTCGTCCAGGGCCGGTTCCGACGCAACGGCCTCGAAGCGTCTCCCGTCGGTCAGCGCCGAAACCAGGCACTCCCTCAGCAATCGACTCTGATGGACGACCTGCACCCGAATCGGCTGACCAGCACACGCAGGGTCGCTACTCATGGGAGAAACGAAGAACCCATCGAAGGACGAATCAACGCTTGGTGCGATCCCCGCATCTTGCGCATGACCAATGCTCGGAAAAGACGGCCGTATTCTAGTTGGCGTTGTTGGCCACTACAAGCATTTTGCGCGATCACGCATTCCGCCACCGCGGAAACGTAGGGGGGTATTCCCCCTAGCGAAGGTCGCCTTCTCACCGAAACGATGGGCGGTCAGTGCACCACCGCCGCCCCGCGAGTGGTTCTTCCCCCCTGACGACCGAAGTCCATTTCCTCCAGGGGTACAGCCGCGAACGCCGGATCGACCATCGGACGGAAGTACTCGGCATCCTCCGGCGGAATGGGATGCGCCTCGACTTGCTCGTCCGGTAGCCATTGGCCGAAAAACGTGTCAAACGATTTCGGTCGCTCGCGGTCCACCCGGTCAAAGTTGAGGCAAAGGGCAATGGCTGGCCGGTTTCTCACGGTTGGATACGCCCGCAACCCGCCGAACGGCACAAACGCCATGAACCGGCGGTAGAACCTCGCGTGACGCGGGTGGACCGCCACGAGCAGTTCGTCCAGGCCGCGGCGCCACGCGTGTTGGGCCATCAGCCGGCTGAGTCCCAGGAACACGGGAAAGAACCCCCGAAACTGGCTGCGCCGATCGGCCAAGCACGAGACCTCGCCGAACCGCAACCCCCGCTCCCGGCGACGTCCGACCTCGTCGGCGTAGATGCACTCCATGGGAAGGCCTAAGGCCCCGTCCACCACGAGGCTCAACGTAAAGATGGGCGTGCCGAGGTACGTGGCAAGGAAGACCTCGGTCGTGGGCAGCAGGTGGTAAGGCGTCACCCTCATGCGGTATGGGTTGGGCTCCCCCAACCCAGACCGAAGATACGATTCGTACACCAGGCGGAAAGCACCGGCCCGTTCCTTGCGGGTCGCGGCAATGCGATACTCAATGTCCGCGGTCGTGATGGTTGTGAGATCGAGAACGGGCTCCGGCTGGGATAGCATCTTCCGCCCTTTGCGAAAAGAGCGTCGGGAAAAGCCACCGGCCGCAGACCGAACACCTCGGCGCATCGGTCGCGCGTTCGGTCGGACCGGGGACGGCGCTTGGGGAAAAGAAACGTTCCGGACGAGTCGATCCGCCCCCGGGCGTCAAGATGAGCCGGCGCCGGCGGGCGGGACCACACGATACGGGTCGCGGGTCTGTTGAAGACTAGGTTGTGCCCCCGGCATGTCAAACGCAGTTCTTTAGGGAACCGGCGGGTTTAGCCCCTCGTTGGCCGCAGACCGCAACCAAGTTTGCGGGCGGTTCGCATTGTGCGGACGGCTTGCGATCCCGTCGCTTCTCGGCCGGGCAAGCAAGGCGAAAGGCGCGATGCCCTGGGCCGCACGCCGAGGCACCACGTCTGGGGAATTGCTTGCGAGCGTCCGCCGTGGTTATACTATTGGGACTGATCCATTATCCACCCTAAGAGGGGATGCCGGGATCGTCGCCCTGGTGCGCTATGGGGCGCGTCGGCCGGTGTGCCGGCCCAGGAACGAATCGAGCGCCGGATCTTTGCGAGGCGATGATGAGGACCCTCAATCTGCGTCTGACCGCTTGGTTATTGGTCATTGCCGTGGTGCTGGCGGGCGGAATTCACTTGCTCCACGGATTTCAGGTCCGGCGGAACGCGCACGTCTTTTTGCGCGAGGCCCAGCGGGCCAGGGACGAAGGCAACAAGGGCGACGCGGCCCGGCAGTATCAGCGCTATCTGCAATTCATGCCCGACGATGTCGAGGCCCTGGCCGACTACGCCCTGCTGTTGGCCGACGTGGCCGCCGAGCGGCCGTCGGCTGCCCGGCCTGCCTACGAGACGCTCGAGCGGGCCCTTCGCGCCGACCCGGCGCGCGTCGAGTTGCGGCGCAAGCTGGTGCCCCTGGCGGTCGGGCTGCGCCGGTACACCGACGCGCAGGAGCATCTGGTCGATCACCTGCTGCCCGCCTCGCCCGACGATCCCGAACTGCTAGTGCTTCTCGGCCGGTGCCAGGAGGGAACGGGCAAGCACGCGGCGGCGGCCCAGACCTTCCAGAAGGTCACCGAGTTGGCGCCTTCGCGGCTCGAGGCGTACCTGCGCCTGGCCGAGGTGCTGCGGGGTCCGCTGAAGAAACCTCAGGAGGCCGACGCGGCCATCGAGCGGATGGCGTCGGCCAACGCGACATCGTGCGAGGCCCAGGTCGAGTGCGGCCAGTACTTCCGCCGCACGCGCCAGGGCGCCGACCCCGTGCGCCTCGACCGGGCCTCGGCGGCGGCGGCCGCGGCGCTGGCCATCGCTCCCGACGATCTGGGTGCGCTGCACCTGGCCGCCCAGTGCGCCGTGGAGAAGAAGGACTACGACCAGGCCCGGCGGCACGCCGCGCGCGCCGTGGAACGGAATTCCAGGTTCGCGCCGGCCTATCTGGTCCTTGCCGATGTCGAGTCCCGCGCGAACCGGCGGCCCGAAGCCATCGCATGGCTGCGCCGAGGCATCGAGGCGAATCCCAAGGAGGGCGACTTGATCTGGAACCTCGCCCTTCTCTGGTTGGACGACAAGAATCTCGACGAGGCCCAAAATGCCGTGGCGAAGCTGCGCGCCGTCGAGTACCCCGAGCCGCTGGTCGCGTACCTCGACGCCCGCCTGGAATTCGGCCGCGAGCGCTGGCTGGCGGCCAGCCGCGCGTTCGAGCGGATCCGGCCCAGTCTGACCGCCTGGCCCGACGTGCTCAAGCAACTCGATTTCTGGCTGGGCGGCTGCTACGCCAAACTGGGGAACGCCGACCAGCAGTTGACCGCGTATCGGCGCGCGGTTGCCGTCGATCCGTTGTGGGTCCCGGCGCGGCTCGGCGTGGCCGCCGCCCTGGCGTCGACCGGGCGGGTCGACGAGGCCCTCGACGAGTACCGCGAACTGATGCGGCTGGCCAACGCGCCGGCCGGCGGATTGCTCGACCTCGCCCAGTTGGAGGTGCTCCGGAACCTCCGCCTGAACCGGGCGCAACGCCATTGGGCCGAAGCCGAACGGCTCTTGGCGATGGCCGATCGGGCGATGCCGGACAACCCGCGGGTGACGATCCTGCGCGCGGAGATCGCCGTCGGGAAGGACCAGGCCGCCGAGGGGGAGAAACTCCTTCGCGACGCGAAAGCCAAAAAACCCGACGAAATCGCCTATCGGCTGACCCTGGCCGCGCTGGCCCAGCGGCAGAGCCGATGGGACGAGGCGGCCAAGGAACTCGAGGAAACCCAGCGCGATCTGGGCGACAGCGTGCCGTGGCGCCTCGCCCGGGCGCAGTACGCGGTCCGGCGCTACGGCAAGGAGTCGGTTCCCCATTTGCGCGCGCTGTTGGCGAACACCGGCGGTTTTTCCGCGTCCGATCAGGCCCAACTGTGGCGCGGCATGGCCGTGGCGCATCTCCAGGCGGGCGACTATGCCGAAGCGAGGCGCCTCTGTCGCGAACTGGCGCGCATCGAACCCACCAACCTCCAGGTCCGCCTCTTGTTGTTCGACTTGGCGCTGCGGGCCGGCGACGACACGGGGTTGGCGGAGACGCTCGAGCAGATCAAGGAAATCGAGGGCGAGGGGGCGTTCTGGCACTATGGCACGGCGCTGCACCTGAGCCTTCAGGCAAGGCCGTCGGCCGGCGAGGTCAAGCCCTCCGAGGCGAAGGGGCCGGAGCCGCTTTCGACCCGGCAGCGGGAGCTGCTCCAGGCTGCCCAGAAGCACCTGGCTGAGGTCCGAACGTTGCGCCCGGCCTGGTCCCGCGTGCCGTTCTTGGCCGCCGCGATCTGCGAGCGCGAGGGCGAAGAAGAGCAGGCCATCGAGCACTACACGCGGGCCGTGGAACTGGGCGAACGCAGCCCGCTGGCCATCCGCCGCCTGGTCGAACTGTTGGCCGACCGGCAGCGCTATCCGGAGGCCGACCGCGTGCTGCGCAAGCTCGAAGAGCAGCAGTCGCCGTTTTCCAGCGAATTGGCGCAGCGGGCGTCGGATATCTCGCTCCGGCTCGACGATTTCGACCGGGCCCTCGAACTGGCCCGGCAGGCGGCCAGGGACTCGAAACGGCACCAGGACCACCTGTGGCTGGCCAATGTGCTGAGCATCCTGGGCCAACGGGCACGTGCCGAGAAGCGCACCGCCGATGCCGACCGGATGTGGGCCGAGGCCGAACAGGAACTGCGGCGCGCCGTGGAGCTGAGCGACCACGCGCCCGTCGCGTGGGTGGCGTTGGTCCAATTCTTCGCCCGGATCGGCCAGAAGCAGCGGGCCGACGAGGCGATTGCCGAGGCCCGGAAGAAGATTCCCGCCCAGCACGCGCCGTTGGCCCTGGGCATGTGCTACGAGGCGGTCGGCAACCACGACGAGGCCGAGAAGAAGTACCTCGAAGCGGCCGCCGCCGCGCCCTCCGACGCCTCGCGGGTGCGCGTGCTGGCCGAGTTCTACCTGCGCCGGGGCAAATCGGCCGAGGCCGAGGCCCAATTGCGCAAACTCGTCACCAGCCAGGTCAAGACCGCCAAAACCGATCTGGTGTGGGCCCGCCGGGCCTTGGCGCTGTTGCTGTCGGGCCGCGGCAATTACGAAAGCCTGCGCCAGGGGCTCGATCTGATCGAGCTGAATCTTAAGACGCCCCGGCCGGCCATCCAGGACCAGCGGGTCAAGGCCATGCTCCTCTCGTCCTGCCCGAAACGCGAACAACGCGACGAGGCCATCGAGCTGCTCGAGCAGGTCGTGCGCGACCACCGCGCGCCCACCACGGCCGAGGATCGCTTCGTGCTGGCCAGGTTGTACCTGGCGCAGGGCCCCGAGAAGTGGTCGCAAGCCAGCCGGCACTTCCGGGCGCTGCTCGGGTCGGCGCCGACCGAGTTACCGCGGTACATCGCGGCCTACGGCGCCGCGCTGTTGGCCCGCAAGGAAATCGACGAGGCCGAACTCTGGGTCCGACGCCTGGAGAAGGCGGCGCCGGGGCAGCTTCCCACGGTCACGCTGCGGGCGTTGGCCCAGTGCGAGCGCGGGAGACACGACGACGCCATCGCGGGATTGAAGAGCTACCTCGATGCCCCCGCGTCCCAGGGGGAAGACCGGGCCACGCGCATCGCCCTGGTCGCGGGGACACTCGAAGAGTTGGCCGGCCGGCTGTCCAAGCCCGAGCAACAGGCCTTGGGGGCGAAGTACGTCGCCGAGGCGGAGAAGCTCTACCGGCAATACGCCGAGATGCGGCCGGACCAGAAGCTGGTCCTGGCCGCCTTCCTTGCCCGGCAAAAACGGATGGACGAGGCCGTCACGCTGGCCGAACAGGCCTGGCCGACGAGCAAGCCCGAATTGATCGCCCCCGCGATGGTCTCGTTGCTCTCGGGCAGCACCTCGACATCGCCCGAGCAAGCCCGGGCCGAAAAAATGCTTACCGAAGCGATCGCCAAGCACAACCGTCCCGTGCCGTTTTTGCTCATCCTGGCCGACTACCTCAGCGTGCATGGCCGCCCCGACGAGGCCGAGGCCATCTACCGCGAGATCCTCCAGAAGAACCCGAACCACATCGCGGCCTTGAACAACCTGGCCATGCTCTTGGCCCTTCGGAACAAGCAGCTCGACGAGGCCCTGCAATTCGTGGGGCGGGCGATCGAGTTGACCGGTCCGACGGTCAATTCGCTCGACTCGCGCGCGGCCGTGTACCTGGCCCGGGGCGAGGCCGAATTGGCGCTAGAAGACATCCAGGCCGTGTTGGCCGACAGCAAGGTGGCCATGGCCTATTTCCGGCAGGCCCAGATTCTCTTGGCGCTGCACCGGACCGACGAGGCGGCCCAGTCGCTGAAGACCGCCCACGCCAAGGGCCTTACGATCGAATCGCTGCACCCCTTGGAACGACCAGCGTACCAGCGCCTCGGTAAGGACCTCCCGTAGCCGGTCGTGCGGAACGCGCACGAGCCATGCCCACACCCCTGCGAATCCTACCAACCCGACGCGCCAGCGAGGACCACCAGGCCCCGCCGCGCCGAATTCGGATGCCCGAAACCGGGCGCGACTAGACCGGAAACGCCTCCATGCCGATCGACACCGAGCAGGTCAAACGCCGCGTCGCCGAGAAGGCGCCGCTGTTGAAAAAGGTCCGCGCCGAGCTGCACAAGACGATCGTGGGCCAGGACGAGATGATTACCCGGCTCTTGGTCGGGCTGTTGGCCCAGGGGCACCTCCTGTTGGAAGGGGTCCCAGGTCTTGCCAAGACGACGGCGATCAAGTCGCTCGCCCAGGCGCTTTCCACCAGGTTCCAGCGTATCCAGTTCACGCCCGACTTGCTGCCGGCCGACTTGGTGGGGACGTTGATCTACGTCCCGTCCGAGGGCGCGTTCCGCACGCGCAAAGGTCCGATCTTCGCCAACTTTATTCTCGCCGACGAGATCAACCGGGCGCCGTCGAAGGTGCAGTCGGCGTTGCTCGAGGCGATGCAAGAGCGCCAAGTGACGATCGGCGAGCAGACCTACGGGCTGGAAGGCTTGTTCCTCGTGATGGCCACGCAGAACCCGATCGAGCAGGAAGGCACCTATCCGCTGCCCGAAGCCCAGGTCGACCGCTTCATGCTCAAAGTGCGGATCGGCTATCCGCAGCCGGAGGAAGAGCGGCGGATTCTCGACCTTGCGCTGGGGTCCAACGGCGCGGCGCCGGCGCCGGTGCTATCGCCGGACGAGGTGCTGGCGATGCAGGAGGTGGTGCGGAACGTGTACCTCGACGATCAGGTGAAGGACTATATCGTCAAGATCGTGGGGGCGACCCGCAGCCCGGCCCGGTTCGGCATCAAGAACCTCGTGCCGCTGATCGAATACGGGGCCTCGCCGCGAGCGACGATCTGCCTGGGGCGGGGGGCACAGGCGTTGGCGTTTCTCGAGGGGCGCGCCTACGCGACCCCGCAGGACGTTAAGGACATCGCTCCCGACGTGCTGCGCCATCGCCTGATCCTCACCTATGAGGCCGAGGCCGAGCGCACGACGCCGGACGACGTGATCAAGACCATTCTCAGTTCGGTTCCGGTCCCCTAAGACGGGTTTTGGGCTTGTCCGGGGCCGTGGGGACGGGACCGACGGTTCAGGACCCCTTCGCGCGAGAAGTTCATGCCGCACGACGTTGCCGCCATCCTGCAACGGGTCCGCCAGATCGAGATCCTGGCCAAACGGTTGGTCGAGGAGCTGCTTGGCGGCCATTACCGGAGCGTGTTCCGCGGCCGGGGCGTCGAGTTCGAGTCGGTGCGCGAGTACCAGCCTGGCGACGACATCGGCTTGATCGATTGGAACGTGACGGCGCGTTCCGGCGAGGCGTTCATCAAGCAATTCCGCGAGGAGCGCGAGCTGACCGTGCTGTTTCTCGTGGACATTTCGGCCTCAGGGGCCTTCGGTTCCGTGGAGCGCACGAAGCTCGAAGCCGTCATCGAGGTGGCCGCGCTGTTGATGTTCTCGGCGATCCAGAACAACGACCGCGTGGGGCTCGTCACGTTTTGCGATCGGGTGTACGACTACTTCCGGCCGGGGCGCGGCCGATCGCACGTGCTGCGCTTGATCCGCGAGCTGGTGGCCTTGGAGCCCGTCGCCGGCGCCACCTCGCTCGAAGCGCCCTTGGAATTCATGCACCGGGTGCTCAAGCGGCGATCGGTCGCGTTCTTGTTCAGCGACTTTCTCGCGCCTCCGCCGGCGCGAGCGGCGCGTGGGCGGGCCGGGGGCGAGGGCGAACCGGGCGGAACCACCTCGCCGTTCGGCTGGCCAACCCGGCGCGCCATGGGCATCTGCCACCAGCACCACGACCTGATCGCCGTCACGGTGACCGACCCCCGCGAAAGGGAGCTTCCCGACGTCGGCCTCCTCTGCCTCGTCGACGCCGAGACCGGCCAGCTCGTCGAAGTCGATACGCGGCATCCGCAGGTCCGGGCCCAGTTCCAGGAACAGGCGTCGCGGCGCGCGCGCGAGCTGTCGCGCCACCTGCGCAGGCTCGGCATCGACGAGCTGGCCATCCGCACCGACGAGGATTGCGTGACCAGCCTCCAGCGATTCTTCCGCGCCCGCCAAAGGCGATTCCGGTGACCCCCGTGCCTGGACAAACCGCGCCGTTCGACCGTTTCCGATCCGCTGGCCGCCTGGCGCTGGGCGCGCTGGCCGGGGTCGTGCTTCTGGCCACGTCGGCGCGAACGGCCCTGGGCGGCCAACCCAACCGCGCGGCGACCGTGCGAACCGTGGCCGAGCAGGGGCCGGTGCGCGTCACCGTAACGCTGGAACCTTCGCCCGCGCGCCTGTCCGACGATCTGACGCTGGCCGTGTCGATCGAGTGCGCTGGCGGCCTGGTGGTGCGCGCGTGCGATTTCGCGGAAATCCCGGAGGACTTTCTGGTGGGCCAGGTGCGCGAGCTTCCGGCCGACACCGAAGGCGGCCGGACGGTTCTTGGCCGCGTTTACGTCCTCGAGCCGGTGCGCCTGGGGCGGCTTGTTGTCCCCGCGGTTCGCGTCACCGCGGCCGGGGTCCAGTCCACCGGCGAGGCGGAGCACGTGGTCCGTACGGGCGCGATCGAGGTCGACGTGATGGCGGCGGTCCCGCCCGACGCCGGGTTGGAGACGCTTCGGCCGGCGGCGGGCCCGTTGGCATGGCCCGCAGAGGCCGCCGGCGTTGCGTTGTGGCCGTACGTCGGCGTCGCGATGGGCATGGCGGGCCTGGTGCTGGCCTGGTGGTGGTGGATGCGCCGCGGGGCTGGGGGCCCGATCGCCGGGGCGTCGCCCCGCCATGGCGCGCGCCAGGAGCTGCATCGCCTGCTCGAAGCCGGCTGGAACGGCCGCGATCTCAAAGCGTTCTACGTGGACCTGACCCGTGTTGTCCGGCGCCATCTCGAGGAGACGGCGGGCATCCACGCCCTGGAGCAGACCACCCAAGAGTGTCTTCGCGCGGTCGCGGCGCGCCGGCTTCTGGCCCCCGAGGCGGCCGGACGGCTCCAGAGTTTCCTCGAAGCCGCCGACCTGGTTAAGTACGGCGCCTACGTGCCATCGCCGGCCGAGGTCGACGAGAGCATCGACCGGGCCCGATCGCTGGTCGAATCGCCGCGCGCGCAGGGGGTGGGCGCATGACCGGCTTCGAGTTCCGCGACCCCTGGTGGCTGGCCTTGGCGGTCTTGCTCGTCTGGCTTGGCCTTCGCGCCGCGCGCCGCCCCCCGCGCGCCGGCGTGCTCTACTCCGAAACCAGCCTGTTGCGCCTGCTGCCCAAGACACCGGCGCAGGGTTGGAAGCGACTGCTTCCGTGGATGCGCGTGGCGGGCATGGCCTTGCTGGTCGTCGCGCTGGCGCGCCCGCGGTGCGGCGAAGAGGAGTTCCGCGTGCGGGCCGAGGGGATCGCCATCATGATGTGCGTGGACCGCTCCGGCTCGATGGAAACGCCCCTGGCCGGTAGTGCCGGGCGGCAAAGCCGGTTGGAGGCGGTCCGCCAGGCATTCCGCGACTTCGTGGCCGGCACGGGCCGGCTGCCCGGGCGCCCGAACGACCTCATCGGCTTGATCGCCTTCACCGGGTACGTCGAGAACAAGTGCCCTCTGACGCTCGATCACGAGGCGCTGCTCCAGATCCTCGACACCGTGCACGTGACGGCAGCACCGTGGGCCCCCTCGCCCGCGCACACGACCGATGCCCAACCGGCCGAGGGGGACCCTGGCGAACCCGGCGGCACCGGCGCGATGGGCAGTACCGACGATCCCCGGTGGGCCGAGGAACGGCTGACGGCCCTCGGCGACGCGGTGGCCGCCGCCATCGACCGGCTGAACGACGTGCGGGCCAAGAGCAAGGTAATCGTCGTCTTGTCCGACGGCGAACAGACGGCCGGGGCCGTCGGACCTGCCGAAGCCGCCGAGGCCGCCAAGGCCCTGGGGATCAAGATCCACGCGATCGGCCTCTCGCGCCAGCAGACGACGCTGAGACTACTGGCCGAGACCACGGGCGGTCGATGCTTCGAGGCCACCGACGCCGCCGCGCTGGGCGACGTGTATGCCGAGATCGACCGCTTGGAACGGAGCGTTACCGAGGGCCGGCTTTACACGCAGTACCGCGAGCTGTACCTGTACGGGATGCTTCCCGGTTTGGGGCTCGTGTTGCTCGAAATCGTCCTGGCGTCCACCCGTTTGCGGACCTTGCCGTGATGCACTTTGCCAATCCGCACCTGCTGTTCGCGCTGGGCGCGCTGCCCGTGGTGGCGTGGCTGTTGGCGCGCGCGGAGCGCCGCCGCGTGGCCGCGGCGATGCGGTTCGCCCATCCCGCGACGCTGGGCAGGCTGATGGCGCCGGGGTCCTCGTGGCGGCCGTGGGTCAAGGCGGCCTTGGTGCTCGTGGGGGTTGTGTGCCTGATTGCAGCCTCGGCCAGGCCCCGGTTCGGCATGTCGCTCGAAGAGACCGTCGGCCAGGGCGCCGAGGTGATGGTGCTCGTCGATGTCTCGCGGTCGATGCTGGCCGGCGACGTGGCGCCCAGCCGGCTCGACGCGGCCAAGGCCCACGTCCGCGACCTGTTGCGCGAGCCGCGGGGCGACCGCATCGGGCTGATCGCGTTCGCCGGGCAACCGGCGATCAAGGCGCCCCTGACGGCCGACCGGGGGTTTTTGCGCGAGGTGCTCGAGGACCTCGATCCCCGCGGCGTGCCGCGCGGCGGGACGCGCATCGGCGATGCGATCCGCCAGGCGCTTGCGTTCATGCCGCCGGTCGCCGATCGCGATCAGGCCATCGTCTTGATCTCCGACGGCGAGGACCACGACTCGTTGCCCCTCGAGGCCGCGCGCCAGGCCGCTCAGCGCAACGTCCGAATCTTCACGGTGGTCCTGGGCGACCCTCGCACGGGCGCGCGGATTCCCCGGGAGGATGGCACCGGCGCGCGGGGCTACCTGCTCTACGAGGGGCGCGAAGTATGGTCGAAGGCCAACGAGACCTTGCTGCGCGAGATCGCCGCCGCGACCGGCGGCGTGTGCGTCGTGGGGGGAGCCGACGGGCAGCTCCAGGGGCCTGCCTGGAACGAGTTGCTCGGATCGCTCCAGCGCGGCGAAGTCCGCCAACAGCGGCGGCTGCGCTATGCCGAGCAATTCCAGTGGTTCGTGGCGGCGGGGCTCTTGTTCCTGGCGATCGATTTCGTAATTCCTCGGCACGCGCCACGTCGCAAGGAGCTTCGCCCGTGAGAATGTGCCTTGGCCTTGCCGTATGCCTTGTGGTGCTACCCGCCGCAGCGCTGCCCGGCCTGCGCGCTTCGGGGGCCCGGGTCGAGGAGGCCGTCGCGCAGTACGAAGCGGGCGACTACGCGGCCGCTGCCGAGACCTTCACCGAGGCACTCGAGGCGCATCCCGATCATCCCCGGCTCGCCTTCGGCCTGGCTGCGGCGCTTGCCGCGCGGGGTGATCCCGAGGGGGCAGCCCAGCGGTACGCAAGCCTCGTGACCTCGCCGGACCGCGAGGTGGCGATCCGCGCGCGGTACAATCTGGGGTGTCTTGTGGCCCAACAAGCCCGGATTCTGGTGGGCGAGCGCCCCGAACGAGCCCCGCTCGAGGCACGCCAGCAAGGGCTCGAACAGCTCGTGCGCGCGGCAGGGCACTTCCGCGATTGCCTGCGCCTCGACGGCAATCACGCCGACGCGCGCCACAACCTCGAGGTCGCGCGGCTCTGGATTGGGCGCGTGCGCGCCTCGTTGCGCGATTCCAGGGCGGCGCCAGGCAAGGGCCGGGCGCGCGAGGGGGAACGGCCGGCTCAGGAACCCCGGGCCAAGCCGGATCCCGCTGCCCCACGCGGCAAGCCGGAGGGCGCCGGTGTCGACCCTCGCCGCCGGCCGGCCAACGCCGATGCCGCGTCCGCCGAGCGCCCCAGCGACGGCGGCGTGTCCGATCCGGTGTTGCAGCAGGTCGAGCGGGTGATCTCCAAGGTCCGCCAGCGCACGGAAGAGAGACGCCAATTGGATCGGCAGCGCCGGTCGGATCGACTGCCGCTGGTCGAAGAGAAGGACTGGTAGCGCCGCCTCCGTGAGACGATTACGAGAATGGCGTGATTCGGTCCCGGCCGGAGCAAACCACGCCGCATAGCCCCGCGTACGCCAACCCCAAACTGAACACGACCCAAGGGCTCGTGCTCCAGGGCACGGACCCCCAGTAGCCCACCGCGAGAAAGACGATGGTCAAGACCAGCCCCGTTGCCAACAACGTCAGCCCAAGGGCTCTCATCGAACTGCCTCCCCCGAGGGATTTGCGTGGATGCCGTGCCAGAAACGGCGTTGCATCGCTCAAGATCCGATCCATACTTAAGTAAATGCCGGCCGTCGGATCGTCAATCGCGGACCGCGGAAAGCGAGGGAACGACTCGCCGTTTTTCTCCGAAGCGCATGCGGCTGCGCCGAGGCGCAATTCGGATCCGTTGCCGATGGCTGGCGCTGCCCGAGCCGACCGGCCGGCCATGCAGGTGAGCGACCCATGATGGCGCGATGGAAGAAACCGCTGGGGCGAGTGGTTGTGGGAGTGGCCGTCTTGGTGTGTCTGTGGTGGTTGCGAGCGCCGATCTTGTCGGGCGTGGCGGGGCTGTTGATCTGGGAGGACCCCCCGGACGACTGCGACGTGGTGTGGATTCGCCCCCGGTGCGACGGCGCGTTCGATGTGGCGGCGGGGCTCTGCCGCCAGTTGCCGTCTCGCCGTGTCGTGCTGGTCGAGCCTGCTCTGACCCGCCTGGTCCAGGCGGGATTTGTGCCCACGTTCGAGGCGATCTGCCGACGCGAGCTAGAGGCCCGCGGTGTCGCCCGGGATTGGGTGACGGTCATCGGGCGCGGCGCGCGCAACGGCTGGGAGGAGGCCCGCCTGGCGGCGGCATGGTTCGAGGCCAACCCCACGTCGCGTGTCGCGGTGCTTTGCGACCGGTTTTCCAGCGCGGCGATGCGGTCGATTTTCACCGCGGTGCTGTCGCCCGAGCAGGCCGCGCGAGTCCGAATCGTCGCCCTACCCAGCCGAAGGTACGACGAGCATGACTGGTGGCAGAGCCGGACGGGAATGCGGCAGTTCATGTACGCGGCCATTGCGCGGGCGTACGTGCGTTGGGTCGGCGAGCCCGACGAGGTTCCCGAGGCGCAATCGCCGGAGGACTTCGAGCAAATGCTCGATCGGCTCGTGGCGGAGGCGTCGGAATGAAGCGGCGGCGGCTGATCGCGGCGGTGGTTCTTGTTGGGGTATTGGCGTTGTTGTACGCCCTCCGAGCACACCTCTTGCCCCTGGCCGCCTATTGGCTCGACGTGGGCGAGAAGCCGCGCCAGGCGGATTACGTCCTGGTGCTCGGTGGGGATGGCAACGCGCGGCCCTTCGCGGCCGCCGCGTTCCTCAAGGCCGGCCTGGCACGTCAAGCGTTGGTCTGCTGTCCCGCGCCGTCGGCCGATGTGGAAGACGGCATCCTTCCGCCGGACGGCGAGCTAGCCGTCGAGGTGCTCTCTTCCCGCGGGATCGCCCCGGAGAACATCGTTCGACTCGGCAAGGAGGTCGGCAGCACGCACGACGAAGCCCGGGCACTGGCGAGCTTCCTCGTTTGGCATCCGGGGGCGCGGGTGCTGGTCCCCACCAGCGATTTCCACACGCGCCGAGCGCGGTGGGTCTTTCGACGCATTCTCGGCCGGCAGGCCGACCACGTGACGTTCGTCTCGCTGCCCAGCGACGGCTTCCGCATGGAGACCTGGTGGCGAACCGACCAGGGATTCTCGGCGATTGTTAGCGAGAACCTCAAATTCGCGTTCTACCTGGTCCGCTACGGCCGGTTACCCTATGCGCTGGCGGCGGCCGGCATTGCCTGGGTGATCTTCGCACACTATCGCCGGCGCTCTTGCGGAGGGGCCTCTTCGGAGTCGGGGTCGGTTTCAGGCTCGGGCTCGGGAAACTGAAACCCCGACCCGTACGGGGGTCGCCCAAAGAACACCGCGCTCACGCGCTGCCACCAGCTTCGCCGGGCACGAGAGACCTGAAACAGGCGATCCAGCACCTGTTCGTAGCGACCCTCGGTGTCTTGCGCGGGCGCGGCCCGCTCGACCGCTGAAGGCGGCGACGCACCCGGCGGACGGCCAGCCGCCTGGGCGGCAACCGGCGAGGACTCGATGTGCGCGTGCGCGGGTTGCTCCGCGCGGCGTCTTTCTTCCAGGTCACGCCCTCGGGCTTCCATCTCGCGCCGCATGGCCTCGAGTTCGTCGCGGCGGCGCTCGAACTCTTGGCGCTGGGCCGCCAGGGCGGCGCGCTCGTCGGTCAGTGCCGC
>DYLT01000439.1 GCA_020721945.1 Blastopirellula marina | reverse complement strand
GTCGGCCAGTTCCCGATCGTGGGCCGTAAACACCGGCCCGCGCTCGTTGAGCAACTGATACCGCCACCGCTCGAGTCTGGCCGACAGCTCGCGCCGCGCGGCCGCCGGCCCGGGCCCACGCCCCGCAAGCATCTGTTCGGCTTGCTCCAAGACCGCCAGACGCCGATCGGCGTGCTCGTCGGTGGCACGAATCCAGTCGGAAAACGAGCGGAGGTGGAGTTGGGGAAACGCACTCATGAGGGAAAAATCCGCCGGTCCGTTCCGACGACGCCGCGTCGGGGTCCCCGCGGACTACTGGGTCAGATCCTGGTACAACGGCAAATGGCGGTACGTGACTTCGAGCATCAACAAGTTCAACGTGGTGATGTAGTGGCGACCGCCGTCCTTGCCCCACCGGTCGCGCACCGGGCGATTCGGGTGCCAACTGCCGGCCAGGGGCCCCGCCGCCGTCTGGCTTTGCACCAGCATGGGCGCCAGCCGGTTGTTCCAGGCCGTCCAGTAGGCGCCCTGCATCTGGAACATGACCTGGGTGGCGTAGTACCAGTAGTAGCTGTCGCGCGCGGACTCGTCCGGGGTGCCATCCTGGGGCAAGTTGCCTTGCAGCAGCCGGGCTCCCGCGACCAAGGCCGGGTTGTCTTGCTGCCAGCCCAGATACATCCGCATCAGCAGCCCCTCGGCGGTCATGGCCAGGTTGGGGCGCCGGCCTTCGCGCTGTTCCGGCGTGTCGGCCGCATACGGATTATACCGATAGCGGGAACCTCCGTCGGCTTGGGCCACGTCGAGCCATTGCGAGACCTTGGCCAGCGTCTCGGGGGGGACTTCCAGCCCCGCCATCTGGGCACTCTTCAGGGCCATGAGCATCCACCCCGAGACCGAGGTATCGGACTCGAGCTGGGGGGCATAGCGCCACCCGCCCAGGATGGGGTGCTGGGTCTCCCGAATGAAGCCAATCGCCCGTTGGGTCGGCTCGCGCAACCGCCGATCGCCCGTCATTCCATAGGCCTCGCACAGGGCGATGGCGGCCATGGCATGGGCATAGAACTGGGCGAAGCGGGTGCGGTCGGTTTTGGGGGTGAACAGCCGACCGTCGGGCTGCTGGTTGCGCAGAAGCCACTCGAGACCACGGCGCACGGTGGCCTGGTGTTTGCCGTCCATATGCGTGTAGCCCGCGCCGAGAAAAGCCAGCAAGGCCAGCCCCGTAGCCGCCGTGTCGGAGTGCATTTCGCCCCACGCCGCGTCGGCATAGCCTGGCGACCCGTCGTGCGGCGAGCGGTTCAGCGCCCAGTGCCCTTGCGGGAACTGGTGCCGGGCAAGGAACGCGATGCCGCGCTCGACCGCCTGTTCGGTGGCCTCGGTCCCGCCGAAGGCCCGCGCGCGGGCCGCGCGGCGGCTCGGGTCGCGTCCGCGGAAGGCCGGCTTGGGCTCCTCGGGAATGCGCGCGTCCATGGCCGAAGTCCCGCCGCTTCGCGCGACGACGAATCGTTCCGGGGCATCGTGGACGACTTCCCCTTCCGGCCGCGCCCGGCGGCTGGGCAATCCCACGACCGGGGCCGGATCGAGGCCGAGCCCGCCCGCGCCCAGCGGCGCCGCGATTTGGACCTGGAGTCCGCCCAGCCGCTGGTTGGGGCCCGTGACCCCGGCCCCGGCGGCCGTCTCGAGCGGTCCCGGACCGTGGGAGGCGATGTCGGCCTTGCCCGCGGGTGATACCGCATCTCCGTTGGGGGTCGGGGATTCGTTGCCGCGCCGGGCTCCGCCGGGCAGTTCCGGATAAGCGACGGCGCGAGCCAAACCGCCGGCCGACCCCACGATCCCCCCAAGGTCCTCGCCCGTGAGCCGGCGGGCCCCGGCCCGGGATCCCAAAGCCGGCCGGGCCCCACCCGACCCCAGCGCCACGGTGCCTCCGGATTCAGCCGTTGATGGAGCGGCCAACCCCAGGCCCGTGGTACGTCGCGCAATGCCGGTCGACGCCCCCTGCATCGCGCCGTCTTCGGCCAATTCCGAAGCGCCAGACGAGGTCGGGCGGGCAGGGCCGGCCAGGGGGACCGGCTCGACCGCGGCGACCATGCCGGGCGACGCGGCGCGGGGCAGGGGGACCGCGCCGGACGTGGCTTCGATCGCCAGCCCCGTCTCGGTGCGGCGCGGGGCGGTGACGACAGTCGCGGCGCGCGGGCTGCCATGCGCCTCGGGCTCGACCGCAGCCCCGCCAACGCGTGGCGAGTCGATCCGCCGGCCCGTGCCCACCGCGCGGGCCTCGATCGAGGCCATGCCACCCACCTCGGGGCGCGGTGTCTCGGGCGATTCGGCGGCGGTCGCCGAAAGACGCGCGGTCTGCGCCCGCGCCGCCAGGCCACCCTCGAACGGTTCGATCGTGGGACGGGCCTCGTCGGTCGGCCGCGCCCTGAAGGCTGGGGCAGGCAAACGCCGCGCATCGGGCGGCGATGCGGCGCCCGCCTGGCTCCGTTCGGGTAGCGCCGGCTCCTCCCGCCGCGTCGCGGCCGTCTCGGCACGAGGCCGCGCAACCACCGCGGGCCCGCCAGGCTTCACCCGCGGCATGGGGATCGCCTCGCCCGGATCCAGCGTCTGCTTCAATTCCTGCCGACTGATTTCCGACCCCGCGGCCAACTCGTCACGCCGCGCGGCCGGCAACTCCGCACGTTTCAGGGTCGCGGGGTCCGGAAGCCGGCGGTGGGGATCGTCCGGCTCCAAGGGCCTGAAATTCCCGAGCGGCACCGGGCGATCGAACTTGCGGCGTTCGACCGGCCGCACCTCGCCTGACTCGGGCAAAGGCGTCTCCAACGGCCGCTCAAAATCCTGCACCCGGTCGGGCGAATCGACGTGGTCCCAGTGGTAGTCGGGCATCCGCTCGGGTTCGGGCTCGTCGAACGCAAAGACACTCGCGTCGCGCGCCGCAAACGGGAACGGCAAGTGGTGGCTGTGCAGATACACCGCCATCCAGAAGTGAACCAGAAGGCTCAAG
>DYLT01000438.1 GCA_020721945.1 Blastopirellula marina | reverse complement strand
TGCAGGCCTTGACCGTCGCAGGGGACCGCCCCCTGCGGCCGCAAGCCAGCGGCTGGCGGTACGGTCGAGCCGTTAACATACCTCAAGCCTCGCGTCGGTGCGAGGGGCGGTCGGGCAGGCCCGGTCTGCGGGCCGCGTGAACCCGCAGCGCCCGGTTGCCGTATACCGACAGAGAAACCACTTCGACGCGTTGCTTCTTGGCTGCTTCCCGTGTGGCCCCATCGCGTGTCGGGGACCGGTCATCGCCCTGGGCCGGCGAACCACGCCGTTGGGGGCTCTTCTCGAACCCGACGCCCGATCCCCGCGTCCAGGAGCTTCAGGCATGGAAGACGCAAGAACCAGCTATCCGACCGATCTCGACGACATGCAGTGGGAGTGTGTCGCCCCGTTGATTCCACCGAGCAGTCCCATCGGTGCGGATCGGGTGACGTCGATGCGCGCGGTGGTCAACGCGATCCTCTACCGCGAGAGGGCCGGCTGCGCCTGGAGGATGTTGCCCCATGACTTTCCGCACTGGCGCACCGTCTACGGCTACTTTCGCCAATGGCAAACCGACGGAACCTGGGAGCGCATCGCCGCGGTCTTGCGGCGTTTGGCCCCCCAAGCCGAACGCCTGTGACGCTGGCCGCGAAGGCGCCAGGGTGTCCCCTCGTTCTGGGCGCTATCATCGCAAACACCGCGCGAATTTCACGAATTTTCTTCAGGCGGTTAAGCTGTGCCGGAAGTATTGTCGCCATCGCCTGTTTGCAACCGTCATGCCAGCAGGCGCCGCGTCCAGAGGGGCCCGTTCGCGGCAAGGCGGCTCGGCTGGGCCACGGTGCCCGGGCCCGCGCGCCGGCATCAAGTCAAAATCGCTGTGGCGCAAGGGTTTCCCGACATTTTCTACTACAGCCTCCGCTGCTGCACCGGCGCCTGGTGCCGTTTCCAAACGCGCCGACGGTCCATCAAACCGCGTCTATTGACGAGGCGTACAATCGCACTAAAACCGGAATCAGCATCGGATCGGCCGATGTCTTTTCCCGCACCGTTTGCATGGAGGTTCGTGTCATGTCGTTCTCACGATTCTGGCAGTCGCCGCGGCTTGGCCGGCGCAGGGTGCGCCGCCTGGGAGTCGAACCACTCGAGGACCGGAAGCTGCTGGCGGTCGACTTGTGGAGCTGCACGGGGTTACCCGCGGGCGATCCACCGGGGATCGAGCCGGCCGAGGCGCCGGCGGAGAACGCCCCGCCCGTGGCCGTGGACGACGCATACACCCTTCGCGGCAATCAACAGCTCGGCGCCAACGTCCTGGCCAACGACTCGGATCCCGAGGGCGCGGTGCTGTCGGCCGTTCTTGTCGACGGCCCGGCCCACGGGACGCTGACATTCACCCCGGAGGGGCTATTCGTCTACGCGCCCGATGACGGGTTCGAGGGCGAGGACCTGTTCACCTACCGGGCCAGCGACGGACAGGCCGAATCGGCCGTGGCCACGGTATCGATCGCCGTGGCCGCGGCCCAAGCCAATGTGGCCCCGGAGGCCCACGACGATGCCTTCGACGCCGCCGAGGACCAGGTTCTCGCGGTCGCCGGGCCCGGCGTGTTGGCCAACGACGCAGATCCCGAGGGTGGCGGACTGCGGGCGATCCTCGCCAGCGGGCCGCGCCACGGAACCCTGGTTCTCGGCTCCGACGGGGCCTTCGAGTACACGCCGGCACCCGACTTTTTTGGCACCGACTCGTTCGTCTACCAGGTCAGCGACGGAGCCGTCCAGTCCGATCCCGCAACCGCCACGATCACCGTCGCCCCGGTCAATGATGCTCCGATCGCGGCGGACGAGAGCTTCGCCACGCTCGAGGACCAGCCGATCGTGGTCGGCACCGGAGGCATCCTCGACAACGACACCGACGCCGAGGGCGATCCCTTGTCGGCGGTGCTGGTCGGAGGGCCGGACCACGGCACCCTGGTGCTCCATGCCGACGGCTCGTTCGAGTACACGCCGGAGTCCGGCTTTTCGGGCGTCGATGCGTTCTCGTACGTGGCCAACGACGGCCAGGCCGATTCGAACGTCGCCACCGTGACGATCGAGGTCGCTCCGCCCGAACCCGCGCCGGCGGACCTGGCGATTACGATCGAAGTCACCGCAAGCCCGTTTGGCGACGAGGCGGGACCGATCTGGGGCGGCTCGACCTTCTGGGTCAGCGCCTACGTCGAGGACCTGCGCGAGGTGCCGCTGGGGGTCGTGGGTGGGGCGATCGACCTTCAGTATGACGGCGCCGCGGTCGCGCCGACCGGCCAGGTCATCTACGGCACGCGCTTCACGCACTTCCAGCAAGGCCAGGCCGACCCGGCAGCCGGGGCGATCGACGAAGCGGGGGCCCTGACCACGGAGGCCGGCGCAGGCGTGGGCCAGCGCGCCGCGTTCATCGCCTGGCAGTTCCGCCGCGCGGGGCCCGGCGCACCGGACGATCCCAATGGACGAGTCGTCTTCTCGGTCGATCCGGGGGAGGGAACCGGCACCATCACGCCGGCGTCGTTCGCCCTGGTCGGCCAAGGCACCGAAGTCGACTGGGCCAAGGTCCAACTTGGCGCGGCGGAAGTCGATCTGGTTCTGGGCGACTTCAACGGCAACGGCGCGGTCAACCACTTCGATCTGGCCCTATGGATCCCCCACGCAACGTCGTCCGAGGGCGACCCAGGTTATGACCCCGAGTTCGACCTGAACGCCGACGCGCGAGTCGACCTCGACGACCTGGCGCTGCTGCTGCCGCGGCTGTACCAACCGACGATGCCCCAGACCACGCCACCGCTGATCTCCAGCGCGGTGCCGGGTTTAGACCTCGGCTGGGTCGAGCCGATGGCGTCGCCGGCGCGGGCAGAGAACCCGGCCGCGGATCGGCTCTTCGCCCAGTGGGGTTCGTAGCGCGCCCTGTCGGGTCGGAAGTCGGGCACGCGGGTTTTGGGGTCGGTCGCCCGCCCGCGCGCCCGCCTCGACCGCCGCGGC
>DYLT01000437.1 GCA_020721945.1 Blastopirellula marina | reverse complement strand
CGATCAGCTGGCGTGGCGGGCAGGCCAGCCGACGCTCTATCCTTATGTGCCCCTGGAGGCGGTGTACGCTTACGGTCCGCGCCGGGCCTACCGCGGCGTCGGTGCGGGGCCTTGGGTGGTGCCGAGGTACGGGTATCCGGCCATGCCGTACCTGGGTGTGTTCGAGCCGTGGCCGCTGGTGCCTGGCGAGGTGTACGGCTATCCGTATGTGGCGCGCGTGCCGCAACCGGTGGGGCACCAGGTGGTCGTGCTTGGTCCGGGGGCGTACATCTACCGGCCGATCTACGCCCTGCCCGTGCTGCCCGGCACTTCGCCGGCTCCTGCCGCTTCGCCCACGGTTCCGGCGCCGCCCGAGCGGCCGGCCGCGCCCCAGGCCGCGCCAGCGCCCGAGGCGATTCCTCCGCCTCCGCCGGAGCCGGCCCCGGCCAGCCCACCCGCGGAGAATCCGTCTCGATCCACGGGGCCACGGGAATTTTGAGGGACTCGTCGCGGTGCCCGACGTTTGGGCTGGCAGACCGCCAGATGCTGGGCGACGGGCTGGCCACACGCGCCGAACGGTCGGTTGTTCTTGACTTGCGGCGGCTTGCCTGGTTTACTGGCGCGCGATGGCCTGCGCCGACGGCGCGCATGAAGAGTGCGTCTGCGCGGGCGATCCCACCCACGTGAGGGCCGCACGATGCCGCCTCGCAAGGTCAACTCGATTCTCGAACTCATCGGCAACACGCCGCTGATTCGCATCAACCGCCTGCATTCGCCGCCGGGGGTCGAGGTCTTCGTCAAGCTCGAGTCGATGAATCCAGGCGGATCGGTCAAGGACCGCATTGCGTTGCGCATGATCGAGCAAGCCGAGGCGACGGGCCAGTTGACGCGCGACAAGATCGTTTTGGAGGCCAGCAGCGGCAACACGGCGATCGGGTTGGCCATGGTCTGTGCGGTCAAGGGGTACCGGCTTTTGGTCACGATGAGCGAATCGGCCAGCGAGGAGCGCCGGCGGATTCTGCGGGCCTATGGGGCCCAGATCGTACTGACGCCGGGCTATCAGGGGACCGACGGCGCGATCGAAGAGGCGTATCGCCTGGCGCGCGAAGAGCCCGACAAGTACATGCTCGTCGACCAATTCAACAACGACGCCAATTGGTTGGCGCATTACGAGGGCACGGGCCGGGAGATCGTCGAGGCCACCGAGGGGAGGGTTGATGTGGTGGTGCTGACGATGGGGACGACGGGCACGCTGATGGGCACGGCCCGCGCGCTGCGGGAACTGGTCCCCACGGTGCGCGTGGTGGGCGTCGAGCCCTACAAGGGGCATAAGCTCCAGGGGCTCAAGAATCTCAAAGAGAGTTACCCGCCCGGCATCTTCAACCCCGAGGTGCCCCATGCCTTGGTCAACGTCGATGATGACTCGGCCTACGAGATGGCCCGGCGCTTGGCGCGGGAAGAGGGGATCTTCGTGGGCATGAGCGCCGGCGCCGCGATGAAGGTGGCGTTGGACGAAGCCAAGGTCCTTGGTCGTGGCGTGGTGGTGGCCTTGTTACCCGACGGCGGCGAGCGGTACTTGTCGACCTCGCTGTTCGCCTCGGACGTGGCCCCCGAGCCGCTTCATTTCCACAATACGCTTTCCGGCCGGATCGAGCGGCTCGAGCCGGCCAATCCCCGCCGCGTGACGATCTACTCGTGCGGTCCCAGCCTCGACGGTCCGCCCGACCTGGCCTTGTGCCGGAGACTGGTGTTTTCCGACGTGCTGCGGCGCTACCTCGAGTGCCGGGGCTACGCAGTCAAGCACGCGATGAATCTCGGCGACATCGACGATCGCGTGGTCAACGAGTGTTTGAAGGCGCAAGGGCGCCTGCGCGAGTTTACGGCCCGCTGGGAGAAGGTTTTCTTCGATGCCCTGGCCACGCTGCGCGTGCGGCGCGCGGAGCACTATCCCCGGGCGAGCGAGCACGTGGGCGACATGATCGAACTGACCCGCCGGCTCTTGGAAAAGGGACTGGCCTACGAGAAGCTCCGCTCGGTCTACTACCGCATCGACCGGTTTCCCGAGTACGGCAAGCTCTCGAAGGTACCGCCCGGGCAGGTGCGGGCCGAATCGCCCACGCTCTACGACTACTACGAGAAGGACAACCCACGCGACTTCGCCCTGTTCAAGCGTTCGACCTTGGCCGAGCTGAAGGCGGGCATTTTCTGGGACACGCCCTGGGGCAAGGCGAGGCCGGGCTGGCACATCGAGTGCTCGTGCATGGCCGTGCGCTACCTGGGCCAACCGTTCGACATCCATACGGCCAGCACCGATCTGACGTTTCCGCACGGCGACAACGAAATCGCCATTGCCTGCGGCCTGGCCGGCAAACCGCTGGCCAAGCTCTGGATGCACTGCGAGGTGGTCATGGCCGAGGGGAAGAAGGTCAGCCGCGCCGCGGGCAACGAGGCGACCTTGGAAGACCTGTTAGCCGAAGGGTTCGACGGCGCGACGATCCGCTATTGGCTATTGGCCGCCCATTATCGCACTCCCTTGCACTACCACCGCGCGGAACTCCAACGCGCCCAGCGGTGCGTTGCCCGGCTCAACGAGTTCGCGACCCGACTGCGCCAGTTCGAGGGGGGCCGGCACGCCGCGGATCTCGACCAGGCCCTGTATGAAGCCCGCGCCGGCTGGCAAGAGGCCATGGATCGTGATTTGAACACGCCCACGGCCTTGGGCAGGGTCTTCGCCTTCCTTCGCCGGTGCAACCGGCTCTTGGACCAGGGCGGGATGGACTGCCCGCAGTCGCAGCAGGTGATCGAGTTCCTCGGGCAGGTGAATCGGGTGCTGGCCGTGATCGAGACGCCGTCCGACCAGTGCGATGCCGAGGTGGATCGCCTGGTGGCGGCCCGCGACCAGGCACGCCGCGCGGGCGATTTCCGCCGCGCCGACCTGATCCGCGAGGAGCTTCGCGCCAAGGGAATCCACCTGATCGACAGTCCCATCGGCACGCGGTGGACGCGGTACGCCCCGC